>JBARWE010000331.1:0-5716 GCA_049646625.1 Xanthobacteraceae bacterium | reverse complement strand
TCGTCGTGCCGCTCGCACCCGCGCTGCCGGGGCGCGCGGCGGGCGGCATCGAACTCGATCTCGTCTGCGGCTTTGGCGAGGCGGCAAGCGATGTGCCGGAACTCTTGCGCCACGCGCTGCGCACGCTGGTCGCGCACTGGTACGACAACCGCGGTCTTGTCGCCATCGGCCAGAGCATCGCGATGATGCCGGCGTCGGTCGCGGCGATGATCGCCGCCTACCGGGTGCGTTCGCTATGAGCGTTGCCGGGCGGCTGAAGACGCGGCTGGTGCTGGAAGCGCCTATCGAAACGCCGGACGGGCAGGGCGGCGTAACGCGCAGCTATAGCGCCGTCGCCACGATGTGGGCGGCAGTGACGTCGCTCAATGCACGCGAGAGCATCGAGGCCGACGCACCCGGCGCAACGCGGCGCGTGCGCATCGTGCTGCGCGACGAATTTTCGCTGACGTTCGCCCACCGTTTCCGTGATGGCGCGCGCATCTATCGCATCGCGGCGCTGACCGTGCGCGACCGCTTCATCGAGATTGATGCCGACTATCGCATCGGCTGAATTTTGCGAGGGCCATTATGAGCGATCCTGCCGGCGCGCTGCGCGCCGCGATCTTTCAGGCGCTTGCCGCCGACAGCGCGCTTGTCGCCCTGCTCGGTGGCGCCCGCATCCACGATGCGCCGCCGCCGAATGCGGTCTTTCCTTACGTCACGCTTGGCGAGATCCGGCTGATTGCGGCGTTTGCCGACGAGGTGCCGCTGATCGAACACCAGTTGACGCTGCACGCCTGGTCGCGCCAGGGCGGCCACCGCGAGGCGCAGGCAATCTGTGGTGCGTTGCTTGCCGCGCTCGACGATGCGCCGCTTACGCCGGCCGGCCATCGCCTCGTCAACCTGCGCTTCGCGCTGGCCGACATTCGCCGCGAGGCCGATGGGCGCACCTATCACGCCGCGATCCGCTTCCGCGCCGTCACCGAACCGCTTGCGTAATTTTAGGAGACTTCAATGGCCGCCCAGAAAGGCAAGGACCTGCTGATCAAGATGCATGACGGCACGGGCTTCGTCACCGTCGCCGGTTTGCGCAGCCGCCGCATCGCCTTCAACGCCGAGACCGTGGACATCACCCATGCCGAATCCGCCGAGCGCTGGCGCGAATTGCTGGCCGGTGCCGGCGTGCGCCGCGCGTCCGTCTCGGGGCGCGGGTTGTTTCGCGACGGTGCGTCGGATGCCCTGATGCGGCAGGCGTTTTTCGATGGCGCGACGCCGGCCTGTCAGGTGGTGGTGCCCGACTTCGGCATCATTGAGGGGCCATTCCAGATCGCGAGCCTGGAGTTTTCCGGCGAGCACAACGGCGAGGTGAGTTTCGACGTCGCGCTGGAGTCGGCCGGCGCGCTGACCTTTACGGCGCTGTGAAGGAAGACGCTATGGCCAACAGACATCGCGGCGAGATCGACGCCGAACTGGGCGGGCGTGTGCGAACGCTGGTACTGACGCTCGGCGCGTTGGCCGAACTCGAAGCCGCGTTCGGCGCGGCCGACCTGGTGGCGCTGGCCGAGCGTTTTGCCAGCGGGCGGCTCGCCGCGCGCGATCTGATCCGCATCATCGGCGCCGGCCTGCGCGGCGCTGGCGAAGCCGTCTGCGACGACGAGGTGGCGGCGATGACCGCGCCGGGCGGCGCGGCGGGCTTTGCGCGCATCGCCGCCGAGCTGATCGCCGCAACGTTTGCCGACGCATCATGATGCCGTTTCCATGGGACGAGGCGATCGGCTTCGCGCTCGGCGTGCTGCGGCTGTCGCCGGAGGCATTCTGGCGCATGACGCCGCGCGAACTGGCCCACGCCATTCGTGCCGTGCGCGGCGTGGCGCCATCGCCGCCGTCGCGCGCGGAGTTCGACGCGCTGCTGCGACGCTTTCCCGACGCCGACGACAGGAGCAAGCCTGATGGCTGACGACGACATCGCCCGAATGACCGACACCGCCGACATGCTCGATGCGCTCACCTTGCGCACGCGCGACCTGGAGGTCTCGGCCAACTCATTTGCCCGCGCCATGACGCGGGCTTTTTCAAGCTCCGTCACCGGCGGCAAGCAGTTCGATGATGTTCTGAAGTCGCTGACGCTGCGCATTTCCGATCTCGCTGTGCGGATGGCCTTCAAGCCGCTGGAGCGCGGGCTGGCGAGCGGTCTCGAAAGCCTGTTTTCCGGCCTGTTCGGCAACGCTACGCCTTCGCTCACCGCGGCGACCGGCGCCGTCAAGCCGTTCGCGGTGGGCGGCGTGATCGGCACGCCGACCTACTTTCCGATGATCGGCGGCGGTGTCGGGCTGGCGGGCGAGGCCGGGCCGGAGGCGATCATGCCGCTGGCACGCGGCCCCGATGGGCGCCTCGGCGTGCGCGGCGGCGATGGTGGCACGGCCGCCGTTGTCAACGTCACCATCGCCACGCCCGACGCCGAGAGCTTTCGCCGCTCGGAAAGTTTTGTCGCTGGCCAGATTGCGCGCGCCGTGGCGCGTGGCCGCCGCAGCCTGTGAGGCCCCATGACCGGATTCCACGAGGTGCTGTTTCCGCTCGACATCGCGCTGAAAAGCGCCGGTGGGCCGCAGCGCCGCACCGAGATCGTCACCTTCGGCTCCGGCCGCGAGCAGCGCAACGCGCGCTGGGCGCACTCGCGGCGACGTTATGATGCCGGCTATGGCATCAAGACGCTCGCCGAATTGCAGCGCGTGGTGGCGTTTTTCGAGGAGCGGCGCGGCCAGCTTTATGGCTTCCGCTGGCGCGACCGGCTCGATCATTCCTCCGCCGCGCCGGGCGCCGCGCTCTCCCCGCTCGACCAGGTGCTCGGCATCGGTGACGGCGCGCGCACGGCGTTTGCGCTTCTCAAGACCTATGGCGAACTGCACGCGCCCTATGCCCGGCCGATCGCAAAACCGGTCGCCGGCAGCGTGCGTATCACGGTCGGCGGCGAGGAGGTCGAAGCCGGTGAAGCGTTCACCTGCGACAGCGCCACCGGAGTGGTGAATTTCCTTCCCGGTCACGCGCCGGCCGATGGCGCGGCGGTGCGCGCCGGATTTCTGTTCGATGTGCCGGTGCGTTTCGACACCGACTATCTCGAAGTCGATCTGTCGGCGTTTGCCGCCGGCGCCATTCCAAAGATTCCGTTGATCGAGATCCGGGTGTGAGATGCGCACCGTTCCGTCCGCCTTGCAAGCGAAGCTCGATGCCGGCGTCACCACGCTGGCGCAGTGCTGGAAGCTCACGCGCCGCGACGGCATGGTCGTCGGCTTCACCGATCATGACGTCGACCTCACCTTCGACGGCGTGACCTTTCGCGCCGGCACCGGCCTGTCGGCCTCGGAGGCGACGAGCCGCTTCGGCCTCGCCGTGGATGGCGCGGAGATTGCCGGCGCGCTCAGCGATGATTCGTTGAGCGAGCATGATCTTGCCGGCGGCCGTTACGATGCCGCGACCATCGAGACCTGGCTGGTCGATGTCACCGACGTCGGCTTGCGTGTCCTGACCGCGCGCGGCTCGCTCGGCGAGGTGCGGCGCGAAGGCGCGGCCTTCGGCGCCGAGTTGCGCGGGCTGGCCGATGCGCTGGCGCAGGAGAGCGGGCGGCTTTACACCGCGCGCTGTGGCGCCGATCTCGGCGATACGCGCTGCCGCGTCGATCTTGCCTCGCCCGTGTTTCGCGGCAGCGGTGCCGTGGTGACTGTCGACGGGATGTCGCAGTTCACCGCAAGCGGCCTTGCTGGCTTTGCCGATGGCTGGTTCAGCGCCGGAAAGCTCGTCTGGTCGAGCGGCGCCAATACGGGGCTGGCGATGGAGGTGAAGATCCATCGCAACGCGGGCGGCGTGGTGCGCCTCGTGTTGTGGCAGGCGATGGCCGATGCGATCTTGCCGGGCGACGGCTTTGTCGTCACCGCCGGTTGCGACAAGCAATTCTCGACGTGCCGCAACCGCTTCGGCAACAGCGGCAACTTTCGCGGCTTCCCGCACATCCCCGGCAACGACTTCGTGTTGAGCTATCCGCGCCCCTCCGCCGCGCGCGGCGGGCGAGACTAAAGCGGGCGGAGATTCCAACAATGGATAATCGTCATCTGACGCGCGAGGTCATCGTGGCCGAGGCGCGAAGCTGGATCGGCACGCGCTATCGTCATCAGGCCTCGGTCAAGGGCGTCGGTTGCGATTGTCTCGGCCTGGTGCGCGGCGTGTGGCGCGCTTGTGTCGGCACCGAGCCGGAGTTGCCGCCGCCTTATGCGCCGGACTGGGCCGAGGCGGGCGGCTGCGACACGTTGATCGAGGCGGCGGCGCGCCACCTCGTCGCCGTGCCGCGCGACGCATTCGCCGCCGGCGACGTGCTGCTGTTCCGCTATCGCGACGGGTGTGTCGCCAAGCACGCGGCCATTGCCGTGAGCCGCGAGACGATGATCCACGCTCACGATGGCGCCTGCGTCTGCGAGGTGGCGATCGCGCCGTGGTGGCGGCGGCGGATCGCCTGCGCTTTTCGTTTTCCGGGAGTGATCTAGATGGCGGCGCTGGTTCTGTCGGTCGCGGGTGCGGCGGTCGGCTCGGTGTTCGGCCCGGTCGGCGCTATCGCCGGCCGCATGGTCGGCGCGCTGGTCGGCAACATGCTCGACCGCTCGCTGACCGCGACGCCGGGCAAGGACGTCGAAGGGCCGCGGCTCGCCGATCTCGACGTCATGGCGTCCAGCGAAGGGGCGGCGATCCCGCGTGTCTATGGCCGGGCGCGTCTTGCCGGTCAGGTGATCTGGGCGACGCCGCTGGAAGAAGTCGTCACCGTCTCGGACAACGACTCCGGCGGTGGCGGCGGCAAGGGCATGCTGTTCGCGGGCGGCGGAAATAGCGGCGGTAGCGGCACCACCACGACCTATTCCTACTTCGCCAATTTCGCCGTCGGGCTGTGCGAAGGGCCGATTGCGCGCGTGGCGCGGGTGTGGGCCGATGGCAAGCCGCTCGATCTCGCCGGCATCGCGATGCGCGTCTACCGCGGCGACGAAGCGCAGGCGCCGGACGGCCTGATCGTGGCGCGCGAAGGCACAGGTTACGCGCCGGCCTATCGCGGCCTCGCCTATGTGGTGTTCGAGCGCCTGGCGCTCGCCGACTTCGGCAACCGCATTCCGCAACTCTCCTTCGAGATCGTACGCCCGGTCGGCCGGCTTGAGCGCATGGTGCGCGCGGTGACGCTGATCCCCGGCTCGACCGAGTTCGGCTACGAGCCGGCCGAGGTGGCGCGCATCATGGGGCCGGGCGCTTACGCGCCGGAGAACCGCCATAGCGCGGCGGCACGCTCCGATGTCGTAGCCAGCCTCGACGATCTGCAAGCGGTGTGCCCGCTGATCGAGCGCGTCGCCGTGGTCGTCGCCTGGTTCGGCGACGATCTGCGTGCCGGCCAGTGCACCGTCGCGCCGCGCATCGACAACGTTGTGAAGCAGACGCAAGGCGCGACCTGGAGCGTCGCCGGTGTGGCGCGCGGCGCCGCGCGACTGGTCTCGCTGGTCGACGGCAACCCGGCGTTCGGCGGCACGCCGTCCGACGACAGCGTGCGCCATCTCATCACTGAACTGAAAGCGCGCGGCCTGAAGGTGACGTTCTATCCGTTCGTGATGATGGACATTCCCGCCGGCAACGGCCGGCCCGACCCGTGGAGCGGCGCCGCCTCGCAGCCGGCCTATCCGTGGCGCGGCCGCGTCACCTGCGATCCGGCGCCGGG
>JBARWE010000330.1:0-11517 GCA_049646625.1 Xanthobacteraceae bacterium | reverse complement strand
ACCGGCCGCCGCCGAGCGCGATACGGTGAACGGCCTGCCGACCTGCGAGGGGATCGGCCCGCGCCGCGAGCCGCCGGCCGACTGACGGCGGCCTTGACCCGGCCCACCGGTTACGACCGCGCCACGGTCTTGAGGTAGTTGTAGGCCTTGATGATCTCGATCAGGCGATCCTCGGTCGAGCGGTCGCCGCCGTTGGCGTCGGGGTGGTGCTGCTTGACCAGTTCCTTGTAGCGCGCCTTGATCGCCTCAAGCGTGGCGCCGGCCGCAAGCCCCATCACGTCAAGCGCCTTGCGCTCCGCATTGAGCACCTTGCGGGTCTCGGCGGCGGCCCCCGCCTCCGGTCCGGGCCGCCAGCGGCCACGGCCGTTCAGTTCGCTGAACATCGCGAACGGATCGTCGGCGCCGTCGAGCGCCGCATCGCGGCCGCCCTTGCCGCCAGCATTGGCGCCCATCTTCCAGGTCGGGCGATGGCCGGTCAGCGCATCCTTTTGGTAGCGCGCCACCGCATCGTCGCTCATGCCGGAAAAGAAATTGTAGGATTGGTTGTATTCCCGCACATGGTCGAGACAGAAATGCCAGTAGTCCTGCTCCCGCCCACGCCCCTTCGGCGCGCGATGGGTGCCCGGAGCGGCGCAACCCGGCCACTGGCACCCGAGCCTGGTCTCGCGCACCGGCTCCTTGCGCGCGGCGCGCGGCTTGATGCGGATCGAATCGAAATATTTGGTCTGATCGAACGTCATTGGCTCACTATGGCGACGGCGCCGGCAAAGGTTCAAGTCTTGACATTGCAACGGCCGCTCGCGGCCGCCCGCAGGACGATGGACAGCGCCGCCGGCCTGGCGCAGAATTGCGGATCGTCATTCAACCGCTCCGCGAAACCATGTCGCTCGCCGATCTCATCACAAAAAAACTGACCGACGCCTTCGCCCCGGAAGCCATCAGCGTCGCCGACGAATCCCACCTGCATGAAGGCCATGCCGGCCACCGCCCCGGCGGCGGGACGCATTTCCGTGTCTATATCGTCGCCACCGCGTTCGAGGGCAAGAGCCGTGTCGAGCGTCACCGCATGGTCAACAATGCCCTCGCCGACCAGCTGGCGGGCGGCATTCACGCGCTCGCCATCAAGGCGCATGCACCCGGCGAAACGCCGCACTGACGCCGGCGCGGTCGGCGCAGGCCGGTCGCCATTTCGCTCGAAAACGACCTAGCGGTCGAGGCCGTACAGCGTGTGCAGCGTCCGCACCGCCAGTTCGGTATAGGCGGTGTCGATCAGCAGGGAAAACTTGATTTCCGAGGTGGTGATGGCGCGGATGTTGATGTTGCGCTCGGCCAGCGCGGCAAACGCCTGCGCCGCGACGCCGGCGTGGCTGCGCATGCCGGAGCCGATCACCGAGACCTTGGCGAGGTCGGTGGCGCCGTCGAGCCGGGCATAGCCGATCCGGTCCTTGGCTTTGGTGATGGTGTCACGCGCCCGCTCGTAGTCGGAGGCCGGCACGGTGAAGGTGAGGTCGGTGGTCTTGCCGTCTTCCGACACGCTCTGCACGATCATGTCGACATTGACGCCGGCCTCGGCCAGCGGGCCGAAGATCGCCGCCGCGACGCCCGGCTTGTCCTCGACGTGACGCACCGAGATCTGCGCTTCGTCGCGCGAGAAGGCGATGCCGGTGACAACCTTGTTCTCCATGATCTCCTCCTCGGCGCAGATCAGCGTGCCCGGCGGGGTGCCGTGCGGGTCGATGTCTTCCGGCCTGTCGAAACTGGACCGCACGAACACACGAACATTATGCACCATGCCCAATTCGACCGAGCGCACCTGCAACACCTTGGCGCCGAGCGAGGCCATCTCCAGCATTTCCTCGAACGCCACCTTGTCGAGCCGGCGCGCCTTCGGCACGACCCGCGGGTCGGTGGTGTAGACGCCATCGACATCGGTATAGATGTCGCAGCGCTCCGCCTTGATCGCCGCCGCGATCGCCACCGCCGAGGTGTCCGAGCCGCCGCGCCCCAGCGTGGTGATGCGGCCGGTCTGCGGATTGATGCCCTGGAAACCGGCTACCACCGCGACTTCCTTGCGCTCGGCAAACCGCTTCAGCAGCTCGGCTCCATCGATGTCGAGGATGCGCGCGGCGGTGTGGGCGTCGCTGGTCAGGATCGGAATCTGCCAGCCCTGCCACGAGCGCGCCTGCACGCCCATGCTCTGCAGGGTGATCGCCAGCAGGCCCGACGTCACCTGCTCGCCGGATGCGACCACGGCGTCGTATTCGCGCGCATCGTGCATCGGCGCGGCCTCGCGGCACCACGCCACCAGTTCGTTGGTCTTGCCGGCCATCGCCGACACCACCACGGCGACATCGTGCCCGGCATCGACCTCGCGCTTGACGTGCCGCGCGACGTTGCGGATGCGCTCAATGTTGGCGACCGAGGTGCCGCCGAATTTCATCACGAGCCGGGCCATGCAGCGCGGAATCCTTTAGACAAGGACGGAAGGGAGCGGACCCGCGCGAAAAACATCATGGCGCGGGCGAAAAGGCGCGTATACATAACGGCAGCGGCGCCCCCAGGCAACCGGGTTCGGCCGGCCCCGGCAGGCGGCTTCGGGCAGCGCCGAAGGCAATCGGAACATGGAGGCGGAAGGGACCGATGATGGGCCGTTCGACCGACGAAATCGCGCCGCCGGCGGCACCGGTGCAGCCTCGCGCCAGACGCTCCCGGCCGGCCACGGAGGTCCGCTCATGACGGCACCGGCCGAGACGCCGCACGGCGCCGCCACCACCGTCGATCCGGCCGAGATCGCGCGCTTTTCAAAACTGTCCGCGGAGTGGTGGGACCCCAAGGGCAAGATGGCGCCGCTGCACAAGATCAACCCGCTGCGGCTCGGCTATATCCGCGACGCCGCCTGCACCAAGTTCGCGCGCAATCCGCGCAGCCTGACCTGTCTCGACGGCTTGCGCGTGCTCGATATCGGCTGCGGCGCCGGGCTGTTGTGCGAGCCGTTGGTACGGCTCGGCGCCGAGGTGATCGGCGTCGATCCTTCCGAGAGCAACATCGCCGCGGCGCGGCTGCATGCCGAGCGCGGCCACCTGTCGGTCGATTATCGCTGCACCACGGTCGAGGCCATCGACCCGCACGAGCGCTTCGACATCGTGCTGGCGATGGAGGTGGTCGAGCACGTCACCGATGTCGGCGCGTTCCTCAAGCACTGCGCGGCGCTGATGAAGCCGGCCGGGCTGATGATGGTCTCAACCCTCAACCGCACCTGGAAAAGTTACGCGCTGGCTATTGTCGGCGCCGAATATGTGCTGCGCTGGCTGCCGCGCGGCACCCACCAGTGGGACAGGTTCGTCACCCCGGACGAGCTTGCGCATCATCTCGCCGCAAGCGGGTTGGCCGTCTCCGATCAGGTCGGCGTCGTCTATAACCCGCTGGCCGACCGCTGGAGCATTTCGGCGCGCGACCTCGATGTCAATTACATGCTGACGGCCGAAGCGGCGAGCTGAGCCGACTGCTAGCCTGACGTCGCCAAATCACAAGCCTCTCATGCTGTGGATTCCCTTCACCATCGTTGCCGCGCTCGGACAGGTGGCGCGCAACGCGATGCAGCGCCAGCTCACCGGCCCGCTCGGCACCTGGGGCGCGACCAACATCCGCTTCCTGTTCGGCCTGCCATTCGCGCTTGCGTTCTTTGCGACAATCGTGGCCGCGACCGGCGACAGTATCGGCTGGCCGGTGGCGGCATTCTGGCCGTGGCTGCTGCTTGGCGCATTGTCGCAGATCGCCGCCACCGCCCTGATGCTGGCGGCGATGAACGAACGCTCCTTCGTGGTGACGACGGCCTATCTGAAAACCGAAGCGATCCAGACCGCGATCTTCGGCTTCGTCTTTCTCGGCGATCACCTGACGCCGCTCAAGGTCGCGGCGATCCTGATCGCCACCGCCGGCGTCGTCGTCACCGCGCTGCGACCGGGCGGCGCCAAAGGCTTCGGCGACCCCAAGCCGACGCTGTACGGCCTTGTCGCCGCGGCGGCGTTCGCGCTGTCGGCGGTCGGCTTTCGCGGCGCCATTCTCACGGTCCCGGACGTTTCGTTCGTGACCGCTGCGTCGTACACGCTGGCCTTCGCGCTCGCGGTGCAGGCGCTGGTTCTGAGCATCTATCTGCTGGCGCGCGCCCCTGAGGTGCTGGCGGCGATCCTGCGGCTGTGGCGGCCCTCGCTCGCCGCCGGCTTCATGGGCGCGGCCGCCTCGCAGTTCTGGTTCCTCGCCTTCGCGCTGACCGCCGCCGCCAATGTGCGCACGCTGGCGCTGATCGAGGTCGTGTTCGCGCAAGTTGTGGCGCGCGTCTCGTTCCGCCAGCCGCTGACGCGGCGCGAACTGATCGGCACCGTGCTGATCGTTGCCGGCGTCGCCCTCTTGGTCGCTTAACCCTTGCCGCGGCGGCGATAGGCGATGAAGGCGGCCGCCAGCACGGCAATGAGCGCGGGGATATCGCCGATGCGCGCGTAAAGCGTAGGCCCCAGCGCCTGCGGCAGCCGCGCATCGAGCACGCCCTCGGCGCCAAGGCCAAGCTCGGCGGTGATGCGGCCGAGCGGATCGATCACTGCGGAGATGCCGGTGTTGGCGGCGCGCACCAGTGGCAATCCCTGCTCGACCGCGCGCAGCCGCGCCTGCTGCAAATGCTGATGCGGCCCGGTCGAGATGCCGAACCAGCCGTCATTGGTGAGGTTGACCAGCCAGCCCGGCCGCTCGCCCTCCGGGATCAGCCGATCGGGAAAGATCGCCTCGTAGCACACCAGCGGCAGCATCTTCGGCGCGCCCGGCACAGCCAGCGCACGGCGGCGCGAGCCGGCGATGAAACCGCCGCGCACCCGCGTCAACTGCTCCAGGCCGAGCTTCTCCAGAACGCCGCGCAGCGGCAGATACTCGCCAAACGGCACCAGATGCGTCTTGTCGTAGACCGACAGAAAGCTGCCGTCGTCGCCGATAACATAAATCGAATTGTAGGCGCGGGTGATGCGCGCACCATGCGGCGTCTCGGGCGGGCGCACCGCGCCGGTGATCAACACCGTACCCTTGGGCAGCAGTTCGGCGATCATCGCCATCGCATCCGCTTCGCGGCTCAAGAAGAACGGAAACGCCGATTCCGGCCAGATCAGCACCGTGACATCGCGCAAGTCCGCCGATTGCGGCGAGGTGGCACGCTGCGACAGCCTGAGATATTTCTGCATCACCGGCTGCTTGGCGGCGTAGTTGAAGCGCTGGTCCTGCGTCACGTCGGGCTGCATGATGCGCAGCTTCACCGCCTCGACATATTGCGTCGGCGTGGCCGCCAGCCGCGCCAGACCGAAGCCGCCCATCGCGACCAGCACGGCGAGCGCCAGCGCCGGCGCCAGCCACGGCCGCCGCACCATGCCACGCGGATCGAACAGCACCGCGGGGCTAGCGAACACCGCGACCGCGATGAAAGTCATGCCCCACAGCCCGACCAGCGAGGCGGTCTGCGCCAGCGCCAGCGGTGTCGTCAGCGCATAGCCAAAGGCGTTCCACGGAAAGCCGGTCAGCACATGGCCGCGCAGCCACTCGGCGGCGGTGAGCGTGGCGGCCAGCGCCAGCACGCGACTCGTATCGCGCGGCCAGACGAGGCGCGCCAGCGCGAAGCCGAGCGCGGGAAACAGCGCCAGATAGGCCGGCAGGCCGAGCACCGCCAACGGCAGCAGCCAGCCGAACATATCGGCATCGACCAGAAAGGCATTGCCGATCCAGTACAGCCCCGGCACGAAATAGCCGAAGCCGAACCACCAGCCGGCGATTGCCGCCGCCCCCGCGCCGTTGGCGCGCTTGCCGACGGCGCCGTCGATCAGCCAGACCGCGACGGGCAAGGTGACGAACAGCACCGGCCAGGCATTGAACGGCGCCATCGCCAGCGACGACAGCGCGCCGGCCGCGGTCGCGATCGCCGCCCGCCGCCAGCCCCAGGACAGAACGATGGGAAGAACGATGAACGACGCGGCTGCGCGGAAGCCGCGCGCTGCGCTCACGCACCGCTCCCGGCGCCGGAGACCGACCCAGGCGCGCCGGACGATTCACGGCGGCGCGGATCGCGCGGGCGCTCGGTGTCCGGCGGCTCACGGCGCGGCCGGATGCGCAGCCGCTTGACGCGGCGCGGATCGGCGTCGAGCACCTCGATCTCGAACGGCCCCGGACAGGCGATGATCTCGCCGCGCACCGGCAGCCGCCCGACCAGCGCCACCAAATAGCCGCCGAGCGTATCGACGTCCTCGCCCGCCTCGCCGGCGACGAAGGCGTCGCCGACCGTCGCCACCACATCCTCAAGGCTGGCGCGAGCATCGGCGATGTAGATGTTGTCGGCCTGCCGCACGATCGAGGGCGGCTCGTCGGAATCGTGCTCGTCGTCAATCTCGCCAACGATCTGCTCGACGATATCCTCGATCGAGACCAGGCCGTCGGTGCCGCCATACTCGTCGACCACCAACGCGAGGTGAATGTGGGTGGCCTGCATCTGCGCCAGCAGATCGACCGCCGGCATCGACGGCGGCACATACAAGAGCTTGCGGACGATGCCGGTCTCGTGCAGCGGCATCGCCAGATTGATCGCACGCAGATCGAGGCCGGCCGGAAACGGCTTCTTGCGCTTGACGTTGACCTGCGGATCGACGCGGGCGCGCGCCGCCATGAAGGCGATCAGATCACGGATGTGAACCATCCCCTCGGGATCGTCGAGCGTTTCGTTGAACACCACCAGGCGCGAATGCGCCGCGCTCTCGAACAGCCGCATCAGTTCGCCGAGCGCGATGTCGTGCTTGACCGCGACGATGTCGGCGCGCGGCACCATGACGTCGACGATGCGCTGCTCGTGCAGATCCAGGATGTTGCGCATCATGGTGCGCTCGATCGTGGAAATGCTGGTCTCGCCGCTGGCGCTGGCGTCAAGCACCACCTTGAGATCGGCGCGCGACGACGATCCTTTCCAGCCGAACAGCGCGCGCAGCGCGCGGATCAGCCAGATCTCGGATGGCGGCCGCAACACCTCGCCCTGCGACACGGGCACCGGCAGGTTGCGGCGACTGCTACTGTCCGGGTCGGAGGCTGCTGCGGCTTGCGAAGACTGGGGCATGTCAGTGCTCTCCATCGCAGGACGCATAGGGGTCGGGGATGCCGAGCCGGGCGAGGACGCGGCGCTCCAGCGCCTCCATGGCTTTGGCCTCGGCGTCGCTCTCGTGGTCGTAGCCGACGAGATGCAGGAAGCCGTGCACCGCGAGATGGCTCAGGTGATGCGCCAACGGCTTGCCCTCGGCTTCCGCCTCGCGCTGCGTCGTCCCGAAGGCGATGGCGATGTCACCGAGGAAACGCGGCGCATCGGGAACGGCCGCCGGTGCGGCGGGGAATGAGAGAACGTTGGTCGGCTTGTCGAGCTTTCGGAAATCGCGGTTGAGCACGCGGATGCGGTCGTCATCGGTCAGCAGCACGGCAACCTCGGCGGCGCCGGCGGCAACAGCATCAGCCGCCGCCGCGATGGCGCGGGTCACGACCGCCTCGGCGGCAGGCGCAGCGCGCCATGCCTCGGCGTCCACCACGATGTCGATCGCAGCGTCATGGGTGTCAGCGCCATGGGTGCCGGCGTTATGGGTGCCGGCAGGCGGAGGTTCGTTGTCGGCGCGCCCGTCGGCGTCACGGCTGGCACGAATCGTCGCGGTCATGGCTGGTCCGGTCGGTCCTTTCGTTGCGTGATCTCGGCCGGCGCCCGCTCATAGGCGGCGACGATGCGCGCCACCAGTTCGTGGCGGATGACGTCCTCGGCGGTAAAGCGCACCTGCGCGATGCCCTCGACGCCATCGAGCAGCCGCGTCGCCTCGACCAGGCCCGAGATTTGCCCGTTGGGCAGATCGACCTGGCTCGGATCACCGGTCACGATCATCCGGCTGTTCTCGCCAAGCCGGGTCAGAAACATCTTCATCTGCATCGAGGTGGCGTTCTGCGCCTCGTCCAGGATGATTGCGGCGTTGGTCAGCGTGCGGCCGCGCATGAAGGCAAGGGGCGCGATCTCGATCTCGCCGCTCTGCAGCGCGCGCTCGACCACGCGGGCATCCATCAGATCGTAGAGCGCATCGTAGATCGGCCGCAGATAGGGATCGACCTTCTCGCGCAGGTCGCCGGGCAGGAAGCCAAGCCGCTCGCCCGCTTCCACCGCCGGCCGCGACAGGATGATGCGGTCGACTTCCTTGCGTTCGAACAGCCGCGCCGCATGCGCGACCGCGAGCCAGGTCTTGCCGGTACCAGCCGGGCCGATACCGAACACCAGTTCGTTACGCTTCAGCGCGCGGATGTAGGAATCCTGCGCCGCCGTGCGCGCCCGCACCGGGCGCTTGCGCAGATTGATCTCCTCGAAGGCGGCATGCGGGTGCTTGGCGTCGAACTCGAACAGCGAGCCTTGCGCGATCACCGCGCGGATCGCACCCTCGACCTCGCCGGTGCTCAGATCGTGGCCGCGCTGCGCCTGCGTGTAAAGGTTTTCCAGCACGCGGCGCGCGGCGTCGCAGCCGTCGCGGCTGCCGCGAATGGTGATGTGGTTGCCGCGCGAATCGACGACCACACCAAGCCGGCGCTCGATCAACGCCAGGTTCTGCCCGTAGGGGCCGACCAGCACCGAGGCGGCACGATTGTCGTCGAAGGCGACGATGACCTCGGCTTCATGGGTGGCCGGCGCCTCGCGATCCGGCTTGCGGCCGGCGACAACAACGGGCGTCTCCGAGGAGGCTCTTGGCAAGGGGGTCAGGCTCCCGTCACCGGCAGCAGCGATGCGGCGAGGCGCTCCGGCGGCACGGCCGGGACAATATCGCCGAACAGGCTGTAGCTTTCGCGGGCCGTCACCGCGACCGGCAGCACCTGGCCGACGATGTCCGGCGTGGCCATCACATGCAGCGGCTGCAGATACGGCGTGCGCCCGACGATCTGGCCTGGATTGCGCGCCGGACGTTCGAACAGCACGTCGACCGTGCGTCCGACCATGGCGGCATTGAATGCCGCCTGCTGGCGGTCGATCAAATCCTGCAGACGTGCCAATCGCTCGTCCATCACCACCGTGGGAACCGCATCTCCCATTTCTGCCGCAGGCGTGCCCGGCCGCGGCGAGTACTTGAACGAATAGGCGGCAGCGTAGCCGATTTCGGCAACCAGCGCGAGGGTCGCCGCGAAGTCGGCATCGGTCTCGCCTGGGAAACCGACGATGAAATCCGAGGAAAAGGCGATGTCCGGGCAGGCGTCGCGGAACCGGGCAATGATGCGCCGGTAATCGTCGGCGCTGTGGCGGCGGTTCATCGCGGCGAGAATACGGTCGGAGCCGGACTGCACCGGCAGATGCACGAATGGCATCAGCGCCGGCAGGTCGCGATGCGCCTCAATCAGGCTGTCGTCCATGTCGCGCGGATGGCTGGTCGAGTAGCGCAGCCGCGTGATGCCGGGAATAGCGGCCAGGTGGCGGGCAAGATCGCCGAGCCGCCAGGTCCGGCCGTTCGGTCCCTCGCCGTGATAGGCGTTGACGTTCTGGCCGATCAGCGTGATTTCGCGCACGCCGTTGTCGGCAAGCCTGCGCACCTCCTCGGTGATCCGCTCGACCGGCCGCGACGCTTCGGCACCGCGCGTATAGGGCACGACGCAGAAGGTGCAGAACTTGTCGCAGCCTTCCTGCACGGTGACGAACGACGACACCCCGCGGGCGCGGATCGCGCCGCCAGTCGGTGCCTTGAGAAACTTGAACTTGTCCTCGACCGGAAATTCGGTATCGAGCGCACGGCCCTCGCGCGCGGCCTGTTCAAGAAGCTGCGGCAGATTGTGATAGCTCTGCGGCCCGACCACGACATCGACGGTCGGCGCGCGGCGCATGATCTCGGCGCCCTCGGCCTGTGCGACGCAGCCGGCCACCGCGATCCTGACGGCGCGGCCCTCACGCGCCGCCTCCTCCTTCATCACCCGCAGCCGGCCAAGCTCGGAAAACACCTTCTCCGATGCCTTCTCGCGGATATGACAAGTGTTGAGGATGACGAGGTCGGCGTCGTCGGCGCGCGCGGTCTCGACAAAGCCTTCCGGCGCAAGCGTGTCCACCATGCGCTGGGCATCGTAGACGTTCATCTGGCAGCCGTAGGACTTGATATGCAGCTTGCGCGGCGCGCTCATGGAACCCGAAAAACGGTGACACCTGCGAGGCGCGCCCCTTACGGCCTCGCGCCCGTGACATATAGGCTCGCCCGCGGGAAATCCAGCGCCGCCGATTTATGCTTTTATATCAAAGACCTGGAAATTACGCGAGGCGGTGCCGAGGGGGTCAGCGGCCCTTGGGATCGTCGTTGAGCGGCACGCAGTACAGTTCCAGCCGGTGATCAACCAGCCTGAAGCCGAGCTTGGCGGCAATCTCCTGCTGCAGCGTCTCGATCGCCTCCGAGGTGAACTCGATCACCGAGCCGTCGCGCAGATTGATCAGGTGGTCGTGATGGCTTTCGGGCACCTGCTCGTAGCGGGCGCGGCCCTCGCGGAAATCGTGGCGCTCGATGATACCGGCATCCTCGAACAGCTTGACGGTGCGGTACACTGTGGAGATTGAGATCTTGTCGTCGATGGCAGCGCAGCGGCGATAAAGCTCCTCGACGTCGGGGTGGTCGTCGGCCTCCGCCAGCACCCGCGCAATCACCCGGCGCTGCTCGGTCATGCGCATGCCGGTCGCAGCACAGCGCTGTTCGATGTCGGTAGGTTGCGGTGGAACGGTTTTCAATGCGGTCATGGGGTGCTGCCTGAACACGGGCGACGGCGCTCGGCGCGCGGCCTGTTGTGCCACCATGCGGCGCTCACGACAAGTCGCGGCGCAGCACCAGCGCCGCCGTCTGCGCCCCCGTTGGATCGCGATAATACCGCTCGCGCCGCCCGACCTGGCGGAAACCGAGGCGGGCATAGAGCGCCAGCGCCGGGCGGTTGTGCTCCTCGACCTCAAGGAACACGGTTTTGACGCCGCGCCCGGCCAGGTGGCCGAGATGGCTCTGCAACAGCGCGCCGGACAATCCCCGGCCACGCTCCGATTGGTGAAGCGCGATCGACAGAATCTCGCTTTCGTCGGCGGCAATGCGCGAGGCGACAAAGCCCACGATGGCGCGGCCGCGCCGCATCACATGCAGCAGCGTGTCGGTGCGCCCCAGCATGGCGGCGAACTCGGCCTCGTCCCAGCCACGGTGGAACGAGGCGCCGTGCAGCGCGGCGAGTGCCGCGGCATCACGCGGCCCGGCCGGCACGACGGCGGGCGGCACCTTATGCCAAAGTTCGCGCCAACGTTTGCACCACGTCACCAGCCACGCCGGCAGGGTCACGAGGCGGCCCACGTGGCGCTCGGCACGGCGTCGGGCGCGCGCAGATAGGTCGGCTTGGGCGGCGCGGTCTCCGGTCGCACGGCGGCACCGAGCCATGCCACCCAGGCGACGTCCGGCGCCGGCTCGGCCTCGACCGTGGCGGGCGGGGCGCGGT
>JBARWE010000329.1:0-13608 GCA_049646625.1 Xanthobacteraceae bacterium | reverse complement strand
ACCGGGCGCGGCGGGCCGGCGTAAACCGGCGGCTGCGCCAGCACATAATCGTCAAGACCGATGGCGCGGCCGTCGCGGCGCTTGGCGAAGCGCAGCCGGCGCTTCTCGGCGATCGCCGTCCAGTAGGCTTCCGCCTCCGCCTCGAACGCACGGCGCGCCGAAAGGTAAACCTGGAGCCGCCGCTGGTAGTCGGCAGTGGCCCCGGTGACGGGCTGCGCGGAGGCCGGCGCATGGCCGAACGAGACTGCCCCGGCCACCACCGTCGCAGCCACCCCCATCAGCCATGCCCGCCTTGCCGCATTCATCCTGTGCATTGCCGCTCGACCCATGCTGCACCCCGCCCAGCCGGCAAGGTTCAGGTTCCCGTTTCGTCCGCTATAGGCGAGGAACCTTGACGATCCGTTCACCATCAAAATAAGTCGAGGCGAAGGAGGCTCCATGCCCGCGAGTTCCACCCCCGTGACCGTCACCGGCTTCGACCATGTCGTGATCAACGTCAGCGACGTCGCCCGCTCGGCTGAGTGGTACGCGGCGGTGCTCGGCGCCGAGGTCCACATCTTCGATCCCGGTGGCGGGCAGCCGTTGCGGACCTCGCTGGTGTTCGGCCGGCAGAAGATCAACCTGCGGCCGGTGGCGGCAGACCCGGCCGACTGGTTCACCGCGCGCCACGCCGTCGCCGGCAGCGACGACCTGTGCTTTCTCACTGAAGCTGCGCCGGAAGCGGTGATGAACCATCTTCGCGCCTGCGGCGTTGAGGTGGTGGAAGGCCCCGTCAGCCGGCACGGCGCCTGCGGCCCGCTACGCTCGGTCTATTGCCGCGACCCCGACGGCAGCCTGATCGAAATCGCCTCCTACGAAAGGTGAAGCCGGCGGCGTATCCGGCCGGCCGCTCTCAGAGTTAAGCCGGCGCAATGTCAGGAGAGCGACGCGCTGCCACAAGAAGCATCCGCAACGGCTCAAAACATACTTCTTGAATGATTGTTTTGTGCTAATATGAAATCCTTCGATCGCTCCCCAAGGGAGGGTGTCCCATGCGAATCGGTACTGCACTGCTTGTTCTATTCCTGCTGGCGCTGCTTGGCGGCACCGGGTGGTTCGTGGTCGAGGGCATGACCTCCATCAGCGACGCCGAAGTCTCGACCCATGGCTATATCGCCATGACGCTCGGCGTCGGGTTTTCGCTGATCATCGGCGTCAGCCTGATGGTGCTTCTGTTCTACTCAAGCCGCCACGGCTACGACGAGCCGGCCCGCAGCATCAGGAACGGCGACGCTTCACAGCCCGGCTCCAAGCCCGCGCCGCACTGACCGCCCCCGCCTCCACCCGGCTGCGGCCGCCAACGCTGGAGTTATGCCTCTTCGTTGGGCCATAGTCCGGGCGTCGCCAGTTCGACAAGATGCCCGTCCGGATCGCGGAAATAGATGCTGACGCCGCCGCGCGGCCACCTCACCCGGTCCTCGATCGCCACATGCGCCTGTGCGAGGTGAGCCTCCCAGGCGGCCAGTTCGGCTTGGGCGATCGAAAAGGCGAAATGCAGCGGCCCCTGCCCGTCATGCGCCGGAATGGCGCCGCTCGGCAGCACCGTGCGGTGGTTCGATGCGCCGCGCCCGAACACCAGAAAGGCGCTGCCCGGCCCGGCGTCATAGGCGATCATCCGGCCGTCGGCATGCATCGGCCGCAATCCCATGACATCCTCATAAAATGAGCGGGTGCGGGCAAGGTCATCGACATATATGGCAGTCTCAAGCACGCCCCGGATCGCAGGCATCGGCGGCCCTCCTGTCACGCGGCTCCCGTCTCGGCCTTCACAAGACCACGGCGGACATTCGCAGCTTGCGTCCAAATCCATCGAGCGGCGACAATATACGCCGATACTTTAACGTGACCGTCGTTTTCGGACCATCCAGATGAAACGCCTTGCGCTTCTTGCCCTGCTGACCCCGCTGCTGCTGCCGGCGCCGGCGATGGCGCAATCGGCCCGCACGCCCGGCACGACCGCGACCACGCGGGCGACCACGCCACCCCACCTCGCCAAGCCGAAACCGGCCGCACGAAGCTGCCCGGAATTCGGCGCCGGCTTCGTGCGGCTGGAGGGCAGCGACACCTGCGTGCGGATCGGCGGCTATCTCGATATCGGCACGACGACGCGCGGCGGACGTTGACCCGCCGCGAACCGGTTCGGAAAACGCAGTCGCGATAGGCAAAAAAAACGGGCCGCCAGTGGCGGCCCGTGGCAACAATCGTGGCAGAGCCGATCAGTCGAGCGACAGTGCGACGAAGCGCAACTCGCCGCCGGCGTTCGACACCAGGAGCAGCACCGACTTCTTGCCGTCCTTCTTGAGCTGATCGACGCGCTTCTTGACGTCGGCGGCGTTGCTGACCGCCTCCTGCGCCACCTCGACAATAACGTCGCCGGCGGAAAGCCGCTTCTCGGCGGCGTCCGAGGCGCCATCCACATCGGTGATCAGCACACCCTTGACGCTGTCCTTGATCTTGTAGCGCGCCCGCGATTCCTTGGTCAGCGCCGCCAGATCAAGCCCGAGCGCCTTCTGCACCGGCGCCTTGGCGGCCGTGTCAGGCACCGACGACTTGGCCGAAGCCTCGATCAGCTTTTCGCCATCCTCAAGCCGGCCAAGCTTGACGCGCTTGACCATCTCCTTGCCCTTGCGGATGACCACGACATCGACCTCCTTGCCGACCGCGGTATCGGCCACCGCGCGCGGCAGATCCTTCATCTCCTTGATGTCCTTGCCGTCGAACCGCACCACCACGTCGCCCGGCTCGATGCCGGCGGGCTTGGCCGGCCCCTTGTCGTCGACGCCGGCAATCAACGCGCCGCGCGCCGGCTTGATCTCCAGGCTTTCGGCGATCTCGTCCGTCACCTGCTGAATGCGCACGCCGAGCCAGCCGCGCCGCGTCTCGCCGAACTCGCGCAATTGATCGATGACGCCGACCACGGTTTTCGAGGGCACCGCGAAACCGATGCCGATCGACCCGCCGGAGGGCGAAATGATCGCGGTGTTGACGCCGACCACCTCGCCATCGAGGTTGAACATCGGCCCACCCGAGTTGCCGCGATTGATGGCGGCGTCGGTCTGGATGTAGTTGTCGTAGGGGCCGGAATTGATGTCGCGATTGCGCGCCGAGACGATGCCCGCCGTCACCGTGCCGCCGAGGCTGAACGGATTGCCGATCGCCACCACCCATTCGCCGAGCCGCAGCTTGTCGGAATCGCCGAACTTCACTGCGACCAACGGCTTGGTGGGCTTGAACTTCAACAGCGCCAGGTCGGTCTTCTTGTCGCGGCCGACCACCTCGGCGCGATGCTTGCTGCCGTCATTGAGCACGACGCTGATCTCGTCGGCGTCGGAGATGACGTGGTTGTTGGTGACGACCAGCCCCTCGCTATCGATGATGAAGCCGGAGCCGAGCGAATTGACCTTGCGCGGGGTGTTGCCCTTGTCGCCGCGCCGGTTCTTGAAAAAGTCCTCGAAGAACTCCTCGAACGGCGAGCCGGGCGGCAGTTGCGGCATGCTGCGCCGCGCGTCGCCCTTGGCGTCCACCGTCTGCGAGGTGGAAATATTGACCACCGCGTCGATGACCTTCTCGGCGACGTCGGCGATACCGTCGGGGCCACGGGCCAGCGCCGGCGACAGCGAAGCGACGGCGCAGGCGGCGCCGAGACAAAGAGCCGCAAGCGGCGGCGCGAGCCGGTCACGCAAGGTTGCAATCGCAGCGGACATGGGTCGGAGGTCTCCTGGCACGATATCCCTTGAACGGACGAGCGGCTGCTCGTAGCGAAATCCGGCGCGGCGCAGACAAAGGGCGACCGCGATACGCCGCATCAGCGGCGCGGATTGCGGCGAAAAGCCGGCAGGCGTCCTCACGAACACGTTGGTCCGCCAGGGAAGCCCTGCCGCCTGGTATTTTTACTGCCTGACGAACCAGATCACAATGAGTCCGATCACCGCGGAGACCAGCCCCACCGCCCGCAGGACATGGTCGGGCGTCACCTGCACGCTGGCCAGCGCGCTGCGCATGAAAGCCGGCAGGGCGGCGAACAGCAGCCCTTCGATCACCAACAGGAACCCGATGCCGACGAGGAGGTCGTTGAACGCAATAGTCCCCATCGGATTCCGTTCCCCCTTGCGCCTGCTTAGCGCGCCTCCGCCTTGAAAGCGTCTCCGCGCAGCGCTGTCAATGCCGCCCCCGCCCGCGTGCCCGTTCGAGGGACACGCGGCAATGGCTCACAGCCGGGCCGGCGCGATCAGCGCGCCGCCGCGCCTCCTGGGGTAGCCGGCGCCGCCGGCGGGTTGAAGAACTTGAAGAAGGAGGACTGCGAATCCAGCAGGAAGCGGGTATCGCCACTCTTCAAGCCGGTCTCATAGGCGGTCATCGAGCGGTAGAAATTGAAGAACTCCGGGTCCTTGCCATAGGCTTCGGCAAACAGCCGGTTGCGCTCGCCGTCGCCCTCGCCGCGGATCTGCTCGGCCTGCGAATTAGCGTCGGCGACGATGACGGTCGCCTCGCGATCGGCGCGCGAACGAATCTCCTGCGCCTTCTGGCCACCCTGGGCGCGAAACTCGGCCGCCTCGCGCTGACGTTCGGTCTGCATGCGCTGGTAGACCGCCTGGCTGTTCTGATCCGGCAGATCGGCGCGGCGGATGCGCACGTCGATCACCGAGATGCCATAGCCCTGCGCCTCGCGGTCAAGCTGGCTGCGGATGCGCGCCATCAGCGTATCGCGCTCGTCGCGCACCACCTGGATGAAGGTCGCCTCGCCAAGCACGCGGCGCAGCGCGGCGTTGAGCAGCGTGCCGAGCTGGTAGTTGGCCTGCTGAACCGAACCGACGCTCTGATAGAAGCGCAGCGCGTCCTTGATACGATAGCGCGCGAAGGCATCGACCACCAGCCGCTTCTGGTCGGAGGCGATCACCTCCTGCGCCGGATTTTCGAGGTCGAGAATGCGCTTGTCGATCGAGATCACGCTGTCGATGAACGGCGCCTTGAAATGCAGCCCCGGCTCGGTGACGACGCGCACCGGCTCGCCGAGCCGCACCAGCAGCACCTGCTCGGTCTCCTTCACGGTGAACAGCGAGGAGTAACCCACGATCACCACGGCGAGCAGGACGAGCAGCGCGACAATGCCTGAAATTCCGGCCTTCATCGGTTGCCTCCACCCTGCGTCTGCGAGGAGCCGGCCGCGGCCGGCGGGGCGCGGCGCGCGGTCAGTTCGTTGAGCGGCAGATAGGGCACCACGCCCTGGGTGCCGTTGCCATCCGTCACCAGCTTGTCGGCGCCGGACAGCACCTTCTCCATGGTTTCGAGGTAGATGCGCTGTCGCGTCACATCCGGGGCCTTGCGGTACTCCTCATAGACCTTGAGGAAGCGCGCGCTCTGGCCCTTGGCCTCGGCCACCGCCTGCTCCTTGTAGCCCTCGGCGTTCTGGATGATCTGCGCGGCACGGCCGCGCGCATCGGGGATGACCCGGTTGGCGTAGGTCTGCGCCTCGTTCTGCAGCCGTTCGAGGTCGGCGCGCGCCGCCTGCACGTCGCGGAAGGCGTCGATCACCTGCTGCGGCGGATCGACCTTCTGCAACTGCACCTGCTGCACCGAAATGCCGGCGCCGTAGCCGTCGAGGATTTTCTGCATCATCTCCTGCACCGCGCTTTCGGTGGTGGTGCGCGCGCCGGTCAGGATCGGCTGAATCTCGCTACGGCCGATGATGTCGCGCATCGCGCTTTCCGCCACCGCCTTCACCGTGCCTTCGGCATTCTGGATGTTGAACAGGAAATCGCCGACGCCATCGGGCTTGATGCGCCACAGCACGGTGAAATCGACGTCGACGATGTTCTCGTCGCCGGTCAGCATCAGGCTTTCCTCAGGCACGCTGCGGGTGGCGCGGCCGCGCCGCGAGGCGTCCGCCACCGTGGTGGTGCCGATGCTGATGGTGGAGACGCGCAGCGCCTTGGGCAGCAGCACGGTCTCGATCGGATAGGGCAGATGGTAGTTGAGGCCGGGCTGCACGGTGCGGACATGCTTGCCAAAACGCAGCACCACGCCGAGTTCTTCCGACTGCACGCGGAAGAAGCCGGACAGGCCCCAGATCGCCAGCGCGCCGACGATCACGAGAAGGATTCCCATAGTGCTCATATGGCCGCCGGGCAGCAGCGATTGCAGGCGATCCTGCCCGCGGCGCAGCAGATCCTCGAGATCGGGCGGGCGCGGTCCCGACGATTGCGGGCCGGTCCCCCATGGGCCTCTCGGGCCGGACCCCCACGGGCCACCGCCCTGATTTTTCCACGGCATCGACTATCTCCTTCGCGCAAAGCGCGCGTGCATCCGCTCAAACGGCGGCGACGCCCGGCTGGCGATCATCCGGTCGGCTTTATAGGGGACGCGGCAGACCGATACAACGCGCCATTGCGCTGCAACAGGGCGAACCGCAGCGGCAATTTGTCAAGGCCGGGCAGCGTTTCAGGCGCGACGCCGATAGGTCAGATAAGTCACGTCGGCGCTGTCGCCGGGGCCGGCCGGATGGTGCTCGCGCGCCGTTTCCAGCCATATTTCGCGATTGATCGGTGGCAGGCGGGTGTCGCCTTGCGGGCTTGCGTGCACCTTGGTGATTTCCAATCGTGCCGCGTGGTCCCACAGTTGCGCGAAGATATTGGCGCCGCCGATCACGGCAATGTCAGATGCGCCGCGCCGCAACGCATCGCCGCGGGCCGCTTCAAGGGCGTGTTCCGGCGTCGGCGCCACCGCCACGCCGGGCACGGCAAAGCCAGGATCGCGCGTCACCACGATATTGGTGCGGCCGGGCAGCGGCCGGCCGATCGAAGCAAACGTTTTGCGGCCCATCACCACCGGCTTGCCGAGTGTCAGCCGCTTGAAGCGCTTGAGATCAGACGACAGCCGCCACGGCATGCCGCCATCCTGGCCGATCACGCCGTTGTCGGCGATCGCCACCACGAACACGACCTCCGGCGTGCAAGGCCGCCCGCTCACACCGCGACCTCGGCCTTGATGTGCGGGTGCGGATCGTAGCCTTCGAGCGCAAAATCCTCGTAAGCGAAGGCGAAGATGTCGGTCACTGCCGGGTTGAGGCGCATTATCGGCAGGGGGCGCGGGGCGCGCGTCAATTGCAGGCGGGCCTGGTCAAGGTGATTCGAATAAAGGTGCGCATCCCCCAGCGTATGGACGAACTCACCGGGCGCCAGCTTCGTCACCTGCGCCACCATCATCGTCAAAAGCGCATAGGAGGCGATGTTGAACGGCACGCCGAGAAACACGTCGGCCGAGCGCTGGTAGAGCTGGCACGACAGCCGCCCCTGCGCGACATAGAACTGGAACAGGCAGTGGCACGGCGGCAGCGCCATGCTGTCGACATCGGCCGGATTCCACGCCGAGACGATCAGCCGCCGCGAATCCGGGTTGCGGCGGATCGCGGCCACGACATTGGCGATCTGGTCGATGCTGGTGCCGTCCGGCGCCGCCCATGAGCGCCACTGCTTGCCGTAGACCGGACCGAGATCGCCGTTGGCGTCGGCCCATTCGTCCCAGATGGTGACATTGTGGGCGTGCAGGTAGCCGACATTGGTGTCGCCCTTGAGGAACCATAGCAGTTCGTGGACGATCGCCTTCAGCGGCAGCTTCTTGGTGGTCAGCATCGGAAAGCCGGCCGCCAGATCGAACCGCATCTGATGGCCGAACACCGAGCGCGTGCCGGTGCCGGTGCGGTCGCCCTTGTCGACACCGTGATCGAGGATGCGGCGGAGGAGATCTTGATACTGGCGCATGGCTCGCCCGGCAGATTCTGATCGGCGTATTGTAGCGGCTCGGCCCAGGCGGCGTCCATGGCGGCCGCCACCCGTCCCCAGATAGGGAGCCGCCGAGGACCGCAAATGTCGCGCGGCTCCCCTTTTTTCCGGCGCGATCCCCGCCTATATTGGGGCTGCCGGCTTGCCGGCTATGACAATAAATGACCGTCGCAATAAACCATTCGGACCCGGGGGCAGCACCCGGCGCCTCCACCCAAGCCCCACGATCATACGCGGATCGCGGGCTTCGGCGGGGGCGAAACAGGATCGACGAGGGCGTAAAAGGCGTGTTTTTGTCCGGTATGGTTCCGCCGACATCGGGCCATGCAATAGTTGCCAACGACAACTATGCTCCGGTTGCTCAGGCTGCGTAACGCAGTTTGAAAGACCATCTTAAAGTCCTGACGGGTTAAGCTCCGTCAGGCGGGGTTCGGAGGCACCTGGCAACAGAAGCCTCCACTTTCCTTTCCCGAACCGCCGCCGACAAAAATTTGTCCGCAATTGTCCCGCACCGTGGCTGACGCTCCTGCGGCGGCGCGGTAAACTGCGGCTTGCCTTTGCGAATCGACAGCGGCACGCCGCAAAGCCGACGGAACCGACGATGGCGACCGATCTCATCCGATATGACGTCCTGGCGCGCGAGGCGCTGCGCGGCGTTTTGCGGCAAGTGCTCACGGACACCGCCGAGCGGGGCCTGCCCGGCGAACATCATTTCTACATCACGTTCCTGACCGAGGCCGAAGGGGTCAAGCTGTCGCCGCAACTCAAGGCCCAGCATCCGCAGGAGATGACCATCATCCTCCAGCACCAGTTCTGGGATCTGGTGGTGACGCCGGATCGCTTCGAGGTCGGGCTGTCGTTCCGCGGCGTGCCGGAGCGGCTGGTGGTGCCGTTTGCCGCGATCAAGAGCTTCTTCGATCCGTCGGTGCAGTTCGGGTTGCAGTTCGAGGCAGGCGAGAACGCCACGGCCGTGGCAGCGCCCGAGACGCCGGCCCCCTCCGCGACGGACACGGCGCAGGAGGCGACGGCAGACGAGCCGCCGCCCAAAAGCCCGGGCGGCGCCGAGGTGGTGCGGCTCGACCGCTTCCGCAAGAAGTAATCGAATTTACAAGTCCGGCCGTTTTGCGCATGACACGGATGGACGTGGCACGGGCAAGGCTCGTACGCGCCCTTCGGAAGCGAAGAGGACATCATGGCAAAACGAGCGGCGACCACGACGACTGAACGCAACGCAGGCAGAACCCGGATCGAGACCGACACCTTCGGCCCGATCGCGGTGCCGGCCGAACGCTATTGGGGGGCGCAGACCGAGCGTTCACGGCAGAATTTCCGCATCGGCATCGACCGCATGCCGCTGGCGATCGTGCATGCGCTGGCGGTCGTCAAGCTTGCCGCCGCCGCCACCAACCAGGACCTCGGCCTCATCGACCGCCGCCGCGGCCGCGCCATCAGCCGCGCCGCGCGCGAGGTGATCGCCGGCAGCCTCGACGAGCATTTCCCGCTGGTGGTGTGGCAGACCGGCTCCGGCACCCAGAGCAACATGAACCTCAACGAGGTGATCGCCAACCGCGCCAACGAACTGCTCGGCGGCAAGCTCGGCGCCAAGGCGCCGGTGCATCCCAACGACCACGTCAATATGAGTCAGTCGTCGAACGACAGTTTCCCGACCGCCATGCATATCGCCGCCGCGCAGCAGATCACCGCCGACCTGATTCCGGCGCTGGAGCAGTTGCATGAGGCGCTACGCAAGAAGGAGAAGGCGTTCGGCAAGATCGTCAAGATCGGCCGCACCCATACGCAGGACGCAACGCCCTTGACGCTGGGACAGGAATTTTCCGGCTACGCCGCACAGGTCGCAAGCAGCCTTGCGCGGCTGAGGCTGGCGGTGCGCGAACTCTATCCGCTGGCGCAAGGCGGCACCGCGGTCGGCACCGGGCTGAACAGCAAGCCGAAATTCGCAAAGCTGTTTGCAAAGCACGCCGCCGCCATCACCGGGCTGCCGTTCGTCACCGCACCGAACAAGTTCGAAGCGCTGGCCGGCAACGACGCCTACGTCTCGGTGCATGGCGCGATCAACGCCGCCGCCACCGCACTGTTCAAGATCGCCAACGACATCCGCCTGCTCGGCTCGGGGCCGCGTTCGGGACTGGGCGAACTGATTCTGCCTGAAAACGAACCCGGCTCCTCGATCATGCCGGGCAAGGTCAACCCGACGCAGTGCGAGGCGATGACCATGGTGTGCTGCCAGGTGTTCGGTAACCACACCACCCTCACCGTTGCCGGCAGCCAGGGGCATTTCGAACTCAACGTCTACAAACCGGTGATGGCGCACGCCATGCTCAACTCAATCCGGCTGATGGCTGACGCATCACGTTCGTTCACCGTCAACTGCGTCGACGGCATTCGCGCCAACGAACCGCGAATCGCCGACCTGATGCAACGCTCGCTGATGCTGGTGACGGCGCTGGCGCCGACCATCGGCTACGATAACGCCGCCAAGGTTGCAAAAACCGCTCATGCACGCGGCACGACCTTGAAGGAAGAAGCGGTGCGGCTCGGCTTCGTCACGCCCGCCGAGTTCGACCGGCTGGTCAGACCGGACATGATGACGCACCCGGCGTGAGTCCGAGAGACCGAACCGCTTGCGCTAAGGTAAGATGAAACATTGGTGGTCAATGATGCGCAAGACATCACCCGCCACGGTTCAGGCTTCAAGCCGGAGAACGAACCATCCGTCTCCGGGGAGGTGGGAAACAATCATGGGTGATCTCGTCAATCTCAACCGCGTGCGCAAACGAGTCGCGCGCGAACGCTCCGCGCAACAGGCGGACGCCAACAGGATGCGTTCCGGCCGCAGCAAGACCGAGCGCCTGCTCGAACGCGAACGCGCCGAACGCATCGCGTCTGTTCTCGATCAGCATCGTCTCGACGAAGGGGTGGCGCAATGAAGTCCCCGGTCGTCAAACGTTCGATCGTCGTCGCCGGTCACAAAACCAGCGTCAGCCTTGAGGAAGCCTTCTGGAGCGGCATGAAAGAAATTTCCGGCGCGCGCGGCATGACCCTGTCGGAGTTGGTCGGAGAGATCGACAACAACCGTCAGCAGGGCAACCTGTCTTCCGCGATCCGGCTGTTCGTGCTCGACCACTTCCGCTCGCGCGCGGTCCAGATGCAGCCGATGCCGCTTTCCAATGCCATGACCGCCGCCCATCCGGCGCTGCCCGATGGCGAAGCGCGGGTCCGGCAGTCCGCATAGACCTTGCGGCGATGCGCGCCTGCGGCCCGTGGGCGCGCATCAGGTTTTTCCCGAATATCGATGCAAGGCATCGCGCGGTAGATTCGCGCCCTGCCCACGATCGGGAGGAACGACTCGCATGGATACTCTGCCAGCCCCATCCGCCGTCGCGGCGGCAACGCGCCACGGCAAGGTTTTCGCTGTCGTCAAGCGATCGGTGATCATCGAGGGGCGCAAGACCAGCGTGAGCCTGGAAGATGCGTTCTGGGACGGCCTCAAGGAGATCGCGCTGCGCCAGGGCGTCAGCCTGTCAGTGCTGATCGCGCGGATTCACACCGGCCGCGACACCGCCAATCTGTCCTCGGCGATCCGGCTGTATGTGCTGGATCACTTCCGCTCGCGCGGCATCACCCACCTTCTGATCGGCAGCCGGCAGCCGCGCGAGGCACAACCCTCCACGCCGCCGCAAGCCATCGGAGCGCTGGCCTGAGGCTGTCCATCTCGCAACGGGAAGCGAGGCGACTCAGGGGCGCGCCGACTGCGGCGTCAGCACCAGCGGCGGGCTTGCTTTCGGCTGAGGTCGGGCGGTGCCCGGCACGGGACGAACTTCAACCGGCGGCGGCAAGGGTGCGACGGG
This sequence comes from Xanthobacteraceae bacterium, assembly GCA_049646625.1. Classification (GTDB taxonomy): domain Bacteria; phylum Pseudomonadota; class Alphaproteobacteria; order Rhizobiales; family Xanthobacteraceae; genus PRO6. Next base: position 1,922 of record JBARWE010000329.1, on the reverse strand, counting down.
GGAAACAGGCGCGGCCGTCACCGGCTGCGGCATAGCCGGCGCTGCCGCCTCGGGCGCCGTTTGCGGTGGCGGCGCCGGTGCCGGTGCCTGCGGCCGCTGCGCCCTCGCCGTGGCGTCACCGCGTTCGATAGCATCGAGCCGTTGCGTCTCGCGCTCGATGGTGCGCAGTGCCAGCCATGACGCCAGCGACGAGACGTCCGTCATCACCTGCGGTGCATCCGGCGTGCCATGGACGAACAGCGTCAGGTCGGGGCGGCTCGAAGCACTGCCGTGACGGGTCGAGGTCAGCGTCGCGCGGATATCGAACTGATCGGCGGCGATGTCGTAGCCGCCCGAGACGATCGCCTGCGCCGCCTCGCCGTTCAACGTCGCCGGTCCCGCACGCAGCCGGCCATCCTTGACGTTGAAAGCAACCTCGGCGCCACCGACAGCAAGTGCGCCACCACCAAGCGCGGGCGCGACCTCTGCCGTCAGCGCTTCCTCGGCGATCGTCTGCTTGCCCTCGCCGGCGGCAAGCGCGACCTCGAAGGCACGCGGATCGAGGCCGCCGATCCGCGCCTGCTCCATCGCCAGCGAGCCGCTGCCCGACAGCGCGCCGAGCAGCGCGGCGGCGCTGCGGCCCTGGCTCGCCAGCGTCATCTGCAGGTTGACGCGCCCCGGCGGCAACGCCAGCGCACGGTAGCGCAGCGCTGCGCCATCGGCACCGGTAAGCGAGAGACGGGCGCTGAGCAGCATGCCGTCGTCGGTGCGGCGCGTATCGAGGTCGCCGCCAACCTCGCCGCCGCCGATGCCGCCTTTCAGTGCATCGAATGCCAGCGAGCGGCCATCGGCACGAACCACGCCGCTGAACGGCTTCAGCTCCGCGCCGCCCGGCAGCGCCGCGCGCGGCGAGCGGAACGCGATGCGGCCGCGCCAGCCCTGCAAGCGCCTGAGATGCGAAAGATCGCCGCCCGCCTTAGTCGCGCCCATGACATAGCCGAACACGGCGGGAATGCTGAAATGATCGAGGCCGATATCGCCGTCCAGCAGTCCATCCTCGCCTTGTGCGACGCGACCGGTCAGCCGCACCCCGCCGGCCAGCAGATCGATGTCCTGCACGGCAAGCCGCCCGCCGGCCACGCCGATACGGGCCGAGCCGGTGACGGGAAGCGGCGCCGCCAGCCCGGCCAGCGGCGCCAGGTCGGCTTTCCGCGCCGTCAGCGCCAGCGTCACCGAGGGCGTCGCGGCAAACGGCTCGGCGCTGCCGGCGGCGGAGGCATCAAGCCCGGCGGCGGACAGTTTGCCCGTCACCCGCAGCGGCTTGCCTACCGTGCCGGCCACCGCCGCCTCCAGTACTGCTGCGCCGTGGCCGGCCGCCGCCACCCCATCGAGACCGACCAGCGTCATCAGCGGTGCGGCCGATCCAGCGGCCAGCCGCGCCTCGATGCCGATCTCGGTCGCGGCCAGCGCATCGAGGTCGATGCTGCCGATCGCAGCCAGCTTCGGCGCCGCCGTCAGCGTTGCGCCGCCGGTCAGTGGCGTCGCATCGAGGTCGAGCGCGGCATTGAGCAGCCCGTGGTCGGGACGCGCACCATCCTTGCCGAGCGTCGCGGCAAGCTTGAGCCGCGCCGGGCCGCGACCGGCCGGCACTGTGGCCAGCCGCTCGGCCAGCGCAGGCAGCGAGGCACGCAGCAGCGCCGCGAACGGCGCGAGCGACGGCGCGGTCGCATTCAGCGTCATCTGCCCGGTCGAGGCCACGCGGTCGAACGCGCCCTGCCCCTCCACCGCAATGCCGCTGCCGGCGCCAAAGGTCAGCCGGTCGAGCGTCACCGCGTCCGGCCCGTAAGCGAGCCGCAGCGCCACCGGCTTGACCTCCTGCCCGCCGACCACGGCACGCGCGATGTCGAGCGTCAGTTGCGCCTCGCGCGGCCACGGCATGGTGC
>JBARWE010000328.1:0-2416 GCA_049646625.1 Xanthobacteraceae bacterium | reverse complement strand
GGACGGTGCCGCCTCGGAGGCGCGAGGCGGCGATTCGGGTGGTGGCGATTCGGGTGGCGGCGGCTCGGACGGGCGGTCGTCGTCGGCGAGGGGAGCGTCGGTGACGTCCGAGGCGGCCAGCTCGATGGTCGCCGGCTCGCGCTTGCGCCGCGTCTCGGGTGCGGAGGCTGCGTCGGCGGTCGGGTCCGGGGTGTCGTTGTTGTTCCCCACGGGGACTCCTTGAAACAAATGGTACTGGCGAGGCTGTTCGGCGATCCGCACGCGCGGGTAGCAGGCTAACAGATTCCGCCCGGCTTCGGGAACGGCCGTGGCAGTGGCTCGGTCACGAGGCGTTGTTGAGGTCGGACCGCAGCGTTCGGGCCAGCGCCTCCAGCATCGCCGGCTCGTCCGGCGTCCGCGCCACCGCGATGCGCTGGGCGCCCGCCTCGTGCAGCACATCTGCCACGGCCTTGGAGATGCAGCATTGCGGTAGCGCAAGGGCGGCAATTTCGACCCCGGCGCGCCGCGCCGCCTCGACGAAGGTGGCGGCGCTGCGCCGCGAATAATGCAGTACCGTCTCGATGTCGTCGGCGGCGAAGGCGGCCAATACCGGTTCGGGCAGCGCCGGCAGGGCCGCCATCCGGTAGACCGTCAGCGTCGCGACCGTGAGGCCGTGGCTGCCGAGCGCGCCGGCGAGGTCGCACGACAGGTCGGCGCCGGCGAGATAGAGCAACGGCGTCGATTTTTTCAGGCGCCGCCGCCGCACGCTGTCGAGAATGAGATCGCGCAGCGAGGCGGCGTCGCCGCTGGCAACGGCGATCTTGGTAAGCCCGGCCTCGCGCGCCGCCGCAGCGGTTGCTTCCCCGACCGCGAACAGCGGCCGGGTGGCGAGCCGTGCCCGCATCGGATGATCGGCGATGGATCGCAACGCCGCCGCCGAAGTGACGATGGTGGCCTCGGTGCCGTGGTCGGCGTCGTCGGCACAGGCGATCGCCTCGAAGCGCAGCATTGGCGCCAACAGCACGGTGAAGCCGGCCGCGCGCAGCCGCGCGGCGCTGGCTTCGTTGACGGGGGCGGGGCGTGTCAGCAGAACCGCCATAGCTTAAGCAGCCACCACGTTAAGCGGCGATGGCCGGAACCGGGATCGGATGGTCGGACATGGCATCCCCTTCTGTCTCGGTCGCGCGCATGATAGGTCGGAGAGGGAAACGCCGGAACGGCGAGCAATACAAGGCTTGACATTGGCGAGCGAAGCAGCGGCGAGAATTTTGGGGATCGAGACCACCTGCGACGAGACCGCCGCCGCCGTGGTCGAGCGCGCGGCCGACGGCTCTGGCCGCATCCTTGCCAACGTCGTGCGCTCGCAGATCGCCGAGCATGTGCCCTATGGCGGCGTGGTGCCCGAGATCGCCGCGCGCGCCCATGTCGAACTGCTGGACGGCATCATCGCGCAGGCGATGGCGGAGGCCGGCCTCGGTTTTGCCGATCTGTCCGCCGTCGCCGCCGCCGCCGGTCCCGGCCTGATCGGCGGCGTCATCGTCGGGCTGACCACCGCCAAGGCGATCGCGCTGGTCACGGATCGGCCGCTGATCGCGGTCAATCATCTCGAAGCGCATGCGCTGACGCCGCGGCTGACCGATCGGCTTGCCTTTCCCTATTGCCTGTTTCTCGCCTCCGGTGGCCACACCCAGATCGTCGCGATACGCGGTATCGGCGATTATGTGCGGCTCGGCACCACGGTGGACGATGCGCTCGGCGAAGCCTTCGACAAGGTGGCGAAGATGCTCGGCCTGCCCTATCCGGGCGGCCCCGAGGTGGAGCGGGCGGCGGCGCGGGGCAATGCCGCGCGCTTTGTCTTTCCGCGCCCGATGCAGGGCCGCGACGACGCCAACTTTTCGCTGTCGGGGCTGAAGACGGCGGTGCGCAACGAGGCGGCCAAACTCGGCGAGCCGTCGCCGCAGGATGTCGACGATCTGTGCGCCGGGTTTCAGGCGGCGGCGCTGGAGTCGGTCGCCGACCGGCTGAAGATGGGCCTGCGCCTGTTCGAGACGCAATTCGGCGCGCCGACGGCGCTGGTGGCGGCCGGTGGTGTCGCCGCCAACGCGGCGCTGCGCATGCAGCTCGAACAGGTTGCGCGCGAGGCCGGCACCGCCCTCGTGGTGCCGCCGCCCCAGCTCTGCACCGATAACGGCGCGATGATCGCTTTTGCCGGCGCCGAGCGGCTTGCCGCCGGCCTCGTCGATCCGCTCGACGTGGCGCCGCGCGCGCGCTGGCCGCTCGACGGCAATGTGAGCGTGCCGGCGAAGTTCGCCCACACCCGCGCCGCTTTCTGAAACGATGGGCGCGGCCTCCTTCAACACTGTCGGGGTGATCGGCGCCGGTGCCTGGGGCACGGCGCTGGCCGCCGCCGCGGCGCGGGCCGGGCGCAGCGTGGTAC
>JBARWE010000327.1:0-6990 GCA_049646625.1 Xanthobacteraceae bacterium | reverse complement strand
GCGGCCATCCTGCCGGTCCTTGCACTGAGTGCATTTGCGCACGAAGGCGAGGACCATAGCGCCCCGCAAAGCCCTCAGCCGGCCGGGACCAGAGACGTCGCTCAGATGCTGGTAGACGGGTCTGTCTTTGTCCCGAAGAGTACCCAGCGCATCCTCGCGATCCGGACGATCGTTTCCGAACCGTCGGTCAATCGGCGCACCGTCGAGCTTCCCGGCCGGATCATTCCCGATCCCAATGCCAGCGGGTTTGTACAGACGATCGTGGGAGGGCGAATCTCGCCTCCTGAAGGCGGATTCCCGCGCCTCGGCACGCGTGTGAAGAAAGGCGATGTGCTCGCATATGTAACGCCGCCTATGCAGGCGATCGATGTTTCCGACATGCGCCAGCGGCAGGGAGAACTCGATCAGCAAATAGCTATCGTAGGGCGTCGGCTCGCCCGCTACGAGACCTTGGCACTCAGCGGTGCAGTGGCGCGCTCGCAACTTGAGGACACGCAGCTCGAACTACAGGGGCTCAAGGATCGTCGATCCGCGCTCGATAAGGCCAAGCGTGAGCCCGAAGCGCTGGTTGCGCCCGTGGATGGCATCGTCGCCGATGGTGCTCCGGTGGCGGGTCAAGTCGTTCAGACGAATGCCGTCGTTTTCCAGATTATCGACCCGACGCGGCTTTGGATCGAAGCATTGAGCTACGACTCGGTGCCGATCCTGCAGAACGCCACGGCCCGCATCGACGGTAGAGATTTGAGGCTTGTTTTTCGAGGTGCGGGCTTCGCCGACCGCAACCAATCGATTCCGATCCACTTCGCGATCGACGGCGATCTGTCAGATGTACGAGTGGGCCGGTTTGTGACGGTTTTCGCCGACACGCCGGACGAGCAGCGGGGCATCGCCGTGCCACGGGCCAGCATCGTTCGTACAACGGCTGGCCAGGACGCGATTTACGAGCACGTCTCCGCAGAGCGTTTCGAGCAACGTGCAGTTCGGGTCGAACCGCTCGATGGACAGCGGGTTCTGATCTCCCAAGGCCTTGCTCCGGGAAGACGTGTCGTCGTGCAGGGTGCCGAACTCCTCGATCATATCCGGTGAGGCCACACGATGTTTCGATTTCTTGTAACGCAATCACTGCGCAACCGGCTGTTCGTGCTTGCCGCCGCCGTGGCCCTCGTCGTCTATGGATTGTTCACGGTCTCCAGATTACCGGTCGATGTCTTTCCCGACCTCAACAAGCCGACCGTCACGATCATGACCGAAGCCGAGGGCCTCGCGCCCCCGGAGGTCGAACAACTCGTCACGTTCCCAATTGAGACGCAAATGAATGGCTTGCCGGGCGTCACGCGGGTTCGCTCGACCTCAGGCGTCGGCCTGTCGATCGTCTACGTCGAATTCGATTGGGGTGCCGACATCTATCGCAACCGGCAGCAGATTGCAGAGCGGCTTGCATTGATTCGCGATCAGCTGCCGCCCAACACGACGCCGCAGATGGGGCCGATCAGCTCCATCATGGGGCAAATTCTGCTTATCGCAGTGACAAGCTCCGAAGCAACGCCAATGGAGGTCCGGGAAACCGCCGATTTTGTAATCCGGCCGCGTCTCCTCACTATTCCGGGCGTGGCTCAAGTCATCCCCATGGGTGGTGAAGTTCGGCAGTATCGAGTCTCGCCGAACCCGCCGACGTTGCGCGCCCTGAATATAACCTATGAGCAGGTGGAGAAAGCTCTGGCGCAGTTTGGGACGAATGCAGGCGGCGGTTTCACCGACCAGTATTCGCGCGAATATCTCATTCGAAATATCGGGCGCACCACGAGCCTGGAGGACTTGCGCAATATTGTGGTCGCGCGCCTGAACGGTGGCCCCATCTATCTGTGGCAGGTGGCCGCGGTCGAGTTTGCGCCAAAGGTCAAGCGCGGCGATTCGGGCTACATGGGCTCCTCCGCGGTGATCGTTTCAGTTGAGAAGCAACCGCATATCGACACCGTGCGATTGACGCGTGAGATCGAGCAGGCGCTCAAGGAGCTCACCAACACACTACCGAAAGGAATTAAGGCCGATCAAATTCTGTTCCGTCAGGCCGACTTCATCGACACGTCCATCCGGAACGTCGAACGGGTGCTGCTGGAAGCCGGCCTTGTTGTCGCTGTCGTTCTGTTCGCGTTTCTGCTGAACTGGCGCACAACACTTATCAGCCTGACGGCTATTCCGGTCTCGATTCTCATCACGGCTGTGGTCTTTCACTTGTTCGGACTTTCTATCAACACAATGACATTGGGAGGGTTGGCGATCGCCATCGGCGAATTGGTCGATGATGCCGTCGTCGATGTCGAAAATATCTTCAGGCGCCTGCGCGAGAACCGGGAGCTTGGAAATCCCCGGTCTGTTGCCGAGGTGGTCATCTCGGCATCGCAGGAGGTCCGATCGGGCATCGTCTACGCGACCATGATCGTGATCCTGGTATTCGTACCCCTTTTTGCCCTGTCCGGCATCGAAGGCCGCCTCTTTGCGCCTCTGGGCGAGGCATACATCATCTCGATTCTCGCGAGCCTTCTCGTCTCGATCACTCTCACCCCGGTCATGGCCTATTATATGCTGCCGGGCCTGAAGCGGTTGCAGCATGGCGACAGCGCCCTTGTCCGCGTTTTGAAGAGGTGGAATGCAGGCTTGCTGGGCTGGGGATTTCTCCACCGACGTCTGGTGTTTAGTTCTGTTGCGATCGCGATCACGGCTGCAGCAGCGGGCGCATTGCTGCTGCCACGAGCGTTCTTGCCCCCGTTCAATGAGGGCACGTTCACCATCAACATGCTGTTCAATCCGGGGATTTCACTGGCGGAGTCTCATCGGGTCGGATTGATCGCCGAGCGCCTCATCCTGGAGGTCCCCGAGGTGAAAGCCGTCGGTCGACGTACGGGCCGAGCCGAACTCGATGAACACGCCGAGGGTGTTCACTCCTCCGAGATCGAAGTTGACCTCAAACCCAGCCTTCGCCCGAAGGCGGAGATTGTTGACGATCTGCGCAGCCGGCTCACGGTCCTTCCTGTATCGACAAACATCGGTCAGCCGATCTCCCATCGGCTCGACCACATGCTGTCCGGCGTGCGCGCACAGATCGCGTTGAAGATTTTTGGCGACGATCTGGATACGCTCCGGACCACGGCCGAGCGGCTCCGGCAGCGTCTGGCAAATATCCCGGGTCTCGTTGATCTGCAGGTCGAGAAGCAGGTGAGAATCCCTCAATTGGAAATTCGCGTCGATTATCGGCGCGCCGGGCTCCACGGTGTGCAACCTGCCGCAGTGATTGACCAGATCAGCCGATTATCTAACGGCCGCGTCATTTCCCGAGTCGTCGATGGGTATCGCCGTTTCGACGTGACGATGCGTTTACCCGACCGGCTTCGCACCACGCAGAAGCTCGGCGACCTCCTCATCGAGACGCCGGTCGGCTGGATTCCGGCGCGGCAGATCGCCGATATCCGGGAGACGGATGGGCCCAATCAGATCCTGCGTGAGAACGGACGCCGCCGCGTCGTCGTGCTCGCAAACACCGATGGTCAGGCCGACATGGTCAAAGTGGTCAGTGCCATCCGTCAGGAGCTTGCGTCGGCCAAGCTTCCGGAAGGCTTTTTCACTCAGCTCGAAGGCACCTTCCAGGCCCAGGAAGAGGCGACCCGCATGATCGGCGCTCTGGCCATGTTGTCCTTGGGAATGATCTTCGCCGTCCTCTACAGTCGCTATCGTTCTGCTGCGCTGGCGCTGATCGTCATGGGCAACGTACCGCTGGCGCTGATCGGAGCCGTCGCTGCGCTCTGGATCGCCGGCCAACCGCTGTCGGTGGCGTCGATGGTCGGGTTTATCACGCTCGCTGGCATCTCGGCTCGCAATGGCATCCTCAAGATTAGTCATTACATCAATCTGGCGCTGCACGAGGGAATGCCGTTCGGTCGAGATTTGATCGTCCGCGGCAGTCTCGATCGTCTCACCCCGGTTCTGATGACGGCATTGTCGGCGGGATTTGCGCTGCTGCCGCTACTGATCGACCCGGCATCTCCCGGAAAAGAAATTCTGCATCCGGTCGCCGTCACGATCTTCGGCGGCTTGATCAGCGCCACCCTGCTTGATGCGATCCTGACGCCACTGCTGTTTCAGCGGTTCGGTGAAAGACCCCTACGCCGGCTGCTGGAGACGCACGGTGATCCCGAGCCAGGCGCTGCCACTTCAACCACCCGTGAAGCTTTTTAACACAGCAAAGGAGCACCCATGAAACTCGCATATATCGGAGCAGCGGCACTGCTCGTCACCTCAGCTTCAATTGCATCGGCTCATGCTCCGAAGGTCGGAGCCAACGGTGGCGCACAAGCCGATGCAGGCAGCTTCCATGTTGAGATCGTTCCCGAAGGTACGACCCTGCAGGTCTTCCTGCGAGATCATTCTGATAAAGCCGTTGTCGTCAATGGCTTCAAGGGAACGGCGGTCTTTGTGATCGACGGCAAGCCGCAACGCATTCCGTTGACGCCGGCGGGCGAGAACAAGCTGACCGGCACATCCACCATCTCCATTCCGAGCCAACCGAAGGGAGCAGTGCAGATCACCACTCCTGCCGGCAGCACGGTGCAGGCAAAGTTCAACTGAACAGGAGCTCTCCATGAAAGGGCACGCGACGTCCGAACGTGGCCAGAGAATAATCCTACTCATCAGAAACCAATCCACCAATATGCAATTGAGGCTGCGGGGGTTCAGAAGGAGATTTAAGATGCGAACGCACGTTCTAGTTCTTACGACCTCTGCATTGATTCTGGTTGGTGCGGCTACGTCCGCAATTGCGCAGCAAGGGGCTGGTAGCCCGATGATGCAGCAGCCGAGCCACGAGCAAACGCAGCAGGGCTCCGGTCAGGGAAGCATGGCTGGGCAACGAGGCATGATGAGCCCCGGCATGATGGGGCAAGGCAATATGATGGGCATGATGGGACAGCGGGAAATGGGAGGTGGTATGTCGGCGCCGATAGGTATGACGAGCCGCCCTTTCATGATGCGCATCATGTTCATTCTGATGGACACCGATGGTGACGGGACCATCTCACTACAAGAATTCCAGGCGGCCCATGAGCGCGTCTTCAAGGCAATGGATTCCAACAAGGATGGCCGCCTCACCTCTGAGGAGATGCAGTCCTTCATGCAGGGCGCTGGACGATTCATGCCACAGTAGTAGTGCGGCGGAACGCCAGGGCGTCAGACGGTACACGGGCAGTGCGGTCAAGACGCCTGGCGGCCGCAGTTCAGAGCTTAAAAGGTTCCGGGTGGGAGATAACAACGGCCAATACAACGCGACGAACTTTCCTCGCTGGTCGCGCCGCCATCGGCACGGCTGCGGCCGCTAGGTTTTATGGTTTGGCGTTACCGCATATCCGACCGCAGAATGGATCGCAAATCAGATCACACAAGCGTGCGACCGAAAGCAAGCCTCTCGCTGCCTGATCCGCGGCCGAAACAGGGCCTATGGCGAAGTCTATATTCGAAGTGTTCGATTCGTCATTAAAGTAGGCCCATGGCCCGCATCCACGAACAATACCGCACCTATTATGTGCAGGTGAAAGTATCCGACTTTGGAGGCAGCAACGACCTACTACCAAAGGCAGGTCGGTGTCAGGCTTGCTCGCGCGCAAATACATCGTACATTGTGTCCTTGTATTCAATACCGCAGCAAGTTCATACACGAGATAGTTTCTAGGTAACGTCCAACACCGTTATCTTCTGTTGACCAGTCTCGTCGTCCCAGGTCATCGATTGGCCGACGCTCAATCCGAGTAGCGCAACGCCAAGCAAACTTAGTACCGAAACGTTGCGACCATCAGTGACCTCATCGGGATAGACCAGTTTGCAGGTTCGCATATGCGGCAGCCGATGGTCATCGAATTTCACCGTTGAGCCTACTGTTACAAGCCCCGGTATGTCCCGGGTCACTATCTCGGCCCGCACCAACTCCTCTTGCAAAAAGCGTGCGACAATCGGGTCATCGACCACCAACGCCGACAACCGCAGCCGATTGACTTCCGTCAAAAAGATTGGAGGTCTGCTCCCGAACGTATACGGATCCGGAGCGGTCACGGTGAACCTCCAATCGATCCGATGTCGAGCCTTTCATGAGCGCACGCGACACGACAACGGATGGGATAATGTGGCCCTGTGCAGGCGGCCTGTGCCGGGGATGGGCTTGCCCCAGCCGAATGTACAAGCGCCTTCCCCCTCTTGCGGGATATTTGCTTCAGTGATAGATAGTAATCAATTACTATCTTTGGAGCCGCTACATGATGTCTCGCCCAGCCTATCTTTCCGCGGAGGAGCGACGCGAGGTGACGGTCGAGGCCGTCATCGACCTGGCGGCGGAGCAAAACCCCGCGGACATCACCACCGGGGCGATCGCCAAGCGGATGGGGGTGACGCAGGGCGCCTTGTTCAGGCACTTCCCCTCCAAGGACACCATTCTTCAGGCCGTCATGGAATGGGTCTCAGAGCGCTTGCTGGCACGGATCGACAAGGCGACTGCCGCTGCCGCCTCTCCGCTCGGCGCGCTGGAAGCTGCCTTTACCGCGCATATCGAGTTCATCTCGGAACACCCTGGCGTGCCCCGGATGCTGTTCGGAGAGCTGCAACGCGCCGAGCGGACCATCGCCAAGCGCATGGCGCAAACCCTGATCCAGCGTTACGGCGAGCGCCTTGGACGGCTCATTGCCGAGGGCAAGCAGCGTGGCGAACTGCTAGCCACACTGGATGACAAGGCCGCTGCCACCCTGTTTATCGGTACGATTCAGGGTCTTGTCATGCAGTCCCTCATCGCTGGTGATGTCAAGCGTCTCCGCGCCAGCGCGCCTGGGGCGTTCGCGCTGTATCGGCGCGCTGTCGAGGCAGTGAAATGATCCATCCGTATTGCTCGGCCATCGTGCCTGCGATGCGATCTCTCCAAGCCATGTTCATGGCGGATGTTGTCCATACCGCCAATCGTGC
>JBARWE010000326.1:0-1629 GCA_049646625.1 Xanthobacteraceae bacterium | reverse complement strand
CGGCCGGCCGGCGCTGTGCGGCCCAGCCGGCGATGACGGCAGCATTGCGGTCATGGCCGAGGTGCTGCGCCGGGAAGGGGTTGACGCCGGGCGGCTGGTGCCGATGCCGGGCATCGTGACGCCGCTGTCGGCCGTCATGATCGACGCGAGCGGCGAGCGCACCATCGTCACCTTTCGCGATCCCGAGCTGTGGCGGGTCGTATTACCCGGCCCCGACGAACTGCTGGCGGGCGTTGCGGCGGTGCTGGTCGAGAGCCGCTGCGCACCGTTCGCGGCCGCGCTCGGTGCCGAGGCGCTCAGGCGCGGCATTGCCGTGGTGGTCGATGGCGACACCGCGATGGCGCAACACGACCCCCTGCTGAGCGCTGCGACGCATCTGGTGTTTTCGCGGGAGGCGCTGCACGCCACCGCTGGCGTGGCCGACGATGGCGAAGCGCTGCGCCGGATCGCGGCGTCGACCCCGGCCTTTGTCGCCGTGACCACCGGCGCCGAGGGCGTCGTCTGGCTGGAGGATGGGGTCGTGAAGCGGATGCCGGCGTTTCACGTCGAGGCGGTCGATACGCTGGGCGCCGGCGACGTCTTCCATGGCGCCTTCACGCTGGCGGTAGCGGAGGGGCAGGCGCTGGTCTCGGCGCTGCGCTTTGCCGCGGCCGCCGCCGCGCTCAAATGCGGCCGCTTCGGCGGCGCCTTTGGCGCGCCGCAACGCCATGACGTCGAAGCGTTTTTGCTTTCCCACCCGGACCCCGCCGGAGATCGAGGCTTGTATTAGAATAATTTTCCATGTAATTGGAAATTGCCAACCAATAATGGAATATTATTCCGATTATGACTGATCATGACACGCCGACGCCCGAGGCGCCTCGCCGCCTCGATGCCACCGATCGCAAGATCCTGATGGTGCTTCAGGACGACGCCTCGCTCTCCGTCGCCGAGATCGGCGATCGTGTCGGGCTGTCCTCGACGCCGTGCTGGAAGCGGATCCAGCGGCTGGAGGCCGATGGCGTCATTCAGCGCCGCGTGGCGCTGGTCGACCAGAACAAGGTCGGGCTTGGCATCACCGTATTCGTTTCGGTGGAGAGCAACGACCATTCCGATGCCTGGCTCAAGACTTTCGCCGGTGCGGTCAGCGCCATGCCGGAGGTGCTTGAGTTTTACCGGATGGCTGGCGACGTCGATTACATGATGCGTGTCGTGGTGGCCGACATGCAGAGTTATGATGTGTTCTACAAGAAGCTGATTGCCGCGGTGCCGCTGAAGAACGTCACCTCGCGCTTCGCCATGGAAAAGATCAAGTCGGTGACGGTGCTGCCGGTGCCGCCGGTATGACGGCGTGGGTTAGCACGCTGCCGGCCGTATATGTTTACCGGGAGTTAGCATAGCGTTTGCTATGTTCAGCGTCGATGACGCAGCATGGCTCCCCTCCCCGCTTTCGCGATTGGCTGATTCCGGCCGGGCTTCTGCTGCTCGGAGCGACCGGTACCGCCGCCGTGGCGCTGCCGGCGTCGCCGCAGGCCGAGATCGTCGCGGCGATGTTTCCGCCGTGGTGGAGCGAGCGGCAGGTATTCGGCGCCATTGCCGCGGCGGAGGCGGCGCCAGTGCGGCTGACCGCGCTGCCCGCCGTCGTCGTGG
>JBARWE010000325.1:0-2747 GCA_049646625.1 Xanthobacteraceae bacterium | reverse complement strand
CCACGCGGCGAGGATGTCGGCCGGAATTTCGAACGGCGGCGCGTCCCAGCCCAGCGCCTTGCGGGCGCCGGCGATCTCCTCGGCGCCGAGCGGCGAGCCATGCGACTTGGCGGTGCCGGCCTTGGTCGGGGCGCCGAAGGCGATGGTCGTCTTGCAGGCGATCATGGTCGGCCGGTCGGAGGTTTGCGCTCGCGCCAGCGCGGCGGCGATGGCTTCCGGGTCGTGGCCGTCGATGTGCTCGGAGGCCCAGCCGGCGGCCTTGAAGCGAGCCACCTGGTCGACGGAATCGGCCAGCCGCAGCGGCCCGTCGATCGAGATGCCGTTGTCGTCGAACAGCACGATCAGCCGGTTGAGCTTGAGATGGCCGGCCAGCGCGATGGCTTCCTGGCTGATGCCCTCCATCAGGTCGCCGTCGGAGGCCAGCACATAGGTGTGGTGATCGACGAGGCCGCCGAACTCGGCGGCGAGATGGCGCTCGGCCAGCGCCATGCCGACCGCGGTGGCGATACCCTGGCCGAGCGGCCCGGTGGTGGTCTCCACGCCCGGCGTCTCGAAATTCTCCGGGTGACCGGGCGTCAGCGAGCCAAGCTGGCGGAACCGCTTGATTTCGTCGATGGTCATGGCCTCGTAGCCGGTGAGGTAGAGCAGCGCGTAGAGCAGCATCGAGCCGTGGCCGGCCGACAGCACGAAGCGGTCGCGGTCCGGCCAGTGCGGCGCGCTAGCGTCGAATTTCAGGAACTTGGTGAACAGCACCGTGGCGACGTCGGCCGCCCCCATCGGCAGGCCGGGGTGGCCGGACTTGGCCTTCTCGACGGCATCCATGGCGAGGGCGCGGATGGCATTGGCCATGCGGGAATGGGGGATCGCGTTTGCCATGCGAAAATCCGTGGCTTGAGAAGGTGTATAGGGAACGGGCGCCGGTATGCGGCGTTCCGTCGGCAGCGGGAACCTGGGTGCTGACGGCGAGGTGCTTATCATTTGCGTCCGGCGAGTCCAAGGAGACTTGTGCGAGCAGGCGTGTAGACGGCGGTGTGTCGGCCGTGCCCGCCGGGTCCGGCCGGTTAACGGTGCAGAACCGGGGGGTGGCGTTGCGCCGGGCCTCCATGCCACCTACCATCTGACGAATAAGCCATTGCCGAGTCGCAATTTTACTGTTTCGTGCGATGCCTTCCCGAGACTCAAGGAGGCTTCCAGCAGGTGGCATGAGCACCCGTTTGCCGATCAGCGGCCCGGCCGCACCCGACCAGCCCTCGCCCGAAGCCGCCGCGCTGGAGGCGGCGACGCGGCGCCTGTCCGCTGCGCTCGAAGCGCTGGAGGCGGCGGTGGAGCGGCGCTGCGATGCCGATCGCGATGAGGACGAGCTTGCGGCCCGGATTCATGCGCTGGGCGCTGACCGTTCGCGTCTCGCCGACGAACTCGACGGTGCGCTGGTGCGCGCCCGCGCGCTGGAGCGTGCCAACCGTGAGGTCGCCGGGCGGCTCGACAGCGCCATCGACACCATTCGCGCGGTGATCGGGGAAGGGCCGGATTCATGAAGCACGTCAACGTCACCATCAACGGCCGGCAGTATCGGATGGCGTGCGAGGAGGGGCAGGAGGCGCGGCTTGCGGGGCTTGCGAAGGATCTCGACGCCCGCATCGCCGACCTGCGCGGCAAGTTCGGCGAGATCGGCGACCAGCGCCTTGAGGTGATGTCGGCGCTGACGATTGCCGATGAACTGCTCGATGCGCAGAACCGCATCCAGGGCATGCAGGAGGAAATGTCGGCGTTGCGCGAGGTCCGCGTCAGCGCTACCGAGCGCGCCCGCGCCACCCAGGTCGCGGTGACGGCGGCGCTCAACGCAGCCGCCGAGCGCATCGAAAAGACCACGCGCGCGCTCAACCGCTCAGTCGGTGGTGGCACCGCGATCGGGTAGTGTTGCAACTTGCGTCAGGATTTTATGCGGGCGGGGGCCGAAGCAGGACGACGGTACGCGCCATGAAAAAAGAAGACTTGAGGGGCGGCGACACGCCGTCGCGGCTGATCGATGCGAGGATCGCTGAACTGAATGATTGGCGCGGCGAGACGCTTGCGCGGATTCGGGCCGTCATCAGGCGGGCCGACCCCGACGTGGTCGAGGAATGGAAGTGGCGAGGCGTTCCGGTCTGGTCGCACGATGGGCTGATCTGCACCGGCGAGACCTACCGAAGCGTCGTGAAGATGACTTTCGCCCACGGCGCCGCGCTGGACGACCCGTCGGATCTTTTCAATGCCAGTCTCGAGGGGAACACCCGGCGCGCCATCGATATCCATGAGGGCGACCGGATCGACGAAAAGGCACTGACGGCGCTGATCCGCGCCGCCGTCGCGCTCAACACCGCGCGCCGTTCCGCGCGTCCGGCCCGGACCCGGAAGACGCCGAAGCGCGCCTGAGCGGGCCGTCGCGCACCCCAAGATGCGGCTGGCAATGGCACGCGCACATGACTACATTGCTTTCGCGAGGCTGTGGCGCGCGTCAGGAGCCATAGCATCCCCGGGGCCTTATCGATCCTTCAGGGAGCTGTCCCTGGCCAGGCCTGTGGGCCTGGGCATATGGCGCCCACCTACTTTCGTAGGGAACTCCGGGATCGAGCGCTCCAACGGCGACTGCGGCTTCGCGCTTTAACGTCCTCCCTCCCACTCCCGTTCGCTATGAATAGCCCGGCCGACGATCGAAAGCGCGTTGTCCGCGCCGCCATGCTGGCGCGGCGCGACGCGCTGCCGCCGGA
>JBARWE010000324.1:0-4080 GCA_049646625.1 Xanthobacteraceae bacterium | reverse complement strand
GCCGGATCTGGGCCTTTGTCTTCGGCGTCGCCGTTGGTGTGGCGGCGCTGTTCGGACTGGCGTTGATCGCGACGCTGCGAACGTTTTAGTCCGGGCGAAGAAGGCGGCGTTCGCTTAATTCGACAATGCGTGGATTGTTATCTGCAGCGCTTGCGGCTCGGCGCAGGCCGCGCGTCGCCATGGCGATGCGCCAGCCGTTGTCGTTGTCGATAAAGAACAGGTTGTAGGCGGCGGGATCGCGGCGGCTCAGGCTGCCTGCCGAGGCCGACGGCACGCCGACGGCGGGAAACGGCCGCTCCGGGCCGTCGAACCACATCAGCGAATGGCGGTGGTCATGGCCGTGCAGCACCAGTTCGACGCCGTGGCGGCGCAGCAGGTCGCGCAGCGCCGGCGCGTCGGTCAGCCGTTTCTGCCAGCGGTCGGCGCCCGACTGCAACGGATGGTGAATCAGCAGCACCCGGCAGGCGCCTTCAGCGCCGAGCTGCGGCAGCAGCCGGTCGAGCGCCTCAAGCTGGCGGCCTCCAAGCCGGCCCGTCGCCATCAAGGGCGGCGTCGGCAGCGCGGTCGAGACCCCGATCAGCGCCAGCGGTCCGCGTCGGCGCACGAACGGAAAGGTGGCGAGGCCGGTGGCCGCCGCGCCGTCGCTGCGCATGAAATCGGCCCAGTCGCGCTGGTGCAGATGGCGGGTGGCGCGCACATAGGCGTCGTGGTTGCCCGGCACCAGCGTCACGTCGTCCGGCGCGCCGAGCGTGGCGAGCCAGGCGGCGGCCGGCGCGAACTCCTCGGCCAGCGCCAGATTGACCAGGTCGCCCGTCACCGCGATATGGTCGGGGCGTTGCGCCCGCAGGTCGGCGGTGAGCCGCCCGAGCACGTCGCCGTGCTGCACCTTGCGGCGGTTGCGCGTCCAGTTGATGTAGCCGAATACCCGCTTGCCGATCAGGTCGCGCGGCCGCGGCCGCGGCAGCGGCGCAAGATGCGGATCGGACAGGTGCGCGAGGACGAAGGGCGTCATGAGGAGCGGCGGGCGTGTCCCGGATCGGAGACCACGTTCTGGCAAGATGGCGGCGCCGGCGCAAGGCGCCGATCGTCCCGGCGGCGCCGCCCGGTGAAACGGCCATGGACCCGATGCCGGGCAAATGCTAGGCCGACGCAGTTTTTCCGATGGCCTGTTTCATGACCGACCTGTCCCTGACGATTCTTGCCGAGACGCCGAACGACGCCCGCGCCATCGAGCGGCTGCACGAGCGCACCTTTGGCCCCGGCCGCTTCGTGCTCAGCGCCTACCGGCTGCGCGAGGAAGTCGGCCATCTCTACGACCTGTCGTTCACGGCATGGATCGGCACGCTGCTGGTCGGTTCGGTGCGCCAGCTTCCGATCCGGGTCGGCGAGCATCCGGCGCTGCTGCTTGGCCCCTTGACGGTCGAGCCGCCGTTCCGCGGCCGAGGCATCGGCCGTGCCTTGATGGACCGCGCCCGCGACGAGGCGCGGGCGCAGGGGCATCGGCTGGTGCTGCTGGTCGGCGACGAAGCCTATTACGGCCGCCTCGGCTTCAAGCGGATTCCGAAGGGCCGCGCCATCATGCCGGGGCCGGTCGATCCGCGCCGTCTGCTGGTATGCGAACTGGTAGACGGTGCGTTCGAGGGCGTCGCCGGCCCGATCCGGGCCGACTGGTCTTATACTACGGCTGATGGCCTCTAGCCGCTGCAAGCTACCTGCCATTCGTCATGGCCAGGTTTATCCCGGCCATCCACGTCTTTCTTTCTGAAGCGCCGTTAGGACGTGGATGCCCGGCACCGCAGACAAGTTTACGCCGTCTGCGACGGCTATGGCCGGCATGACGATGCAGGATGTTCGATCCGACCGGCCCGGATCATGCCTCAGAACTTGAGGTTGGCGAACAGCCGCACGTTCAGTCCGGGCATCAGCACCTCGTTCTTGGTGTAGGACACCGCGCTGCGGATCTGTTCGTTGAGCAGGTTGTTGCCGATCACGCCGACGGTCAGTTCGCGCGGGCCGAACGGCGACGGCGCGAGCCTGGTATTGTAGCTCACCTCCGCCCGCAGCAGGTTGTAGCCGGCCGTCTCGGTTTCGTTCTCCGCGATGTCGCGTTGCGCGAAGGCGTGCAGCAGGTTGATGCGGGCGAGCCAGTTGGCATCGCGGTAGAACAAGCCGCCGCCGATCCGCAGCGGCGGAATCCGCGGCACGTTGCTGCCATCGGTGAAAGTGGCGCGCACCACGTCGAACTGCCCCTCGATGCCGAAGGTGCCGTTGAGCATTGGTGCGACGTCGAGTTGCGCCTGAAACTCGCCGCCGCGGAAGATCGCGTCGCGCTGGCTGTAGACCGCCTGATTGAGATGATGCGCGTGGCCGTGGCCATGATCGTCACCATGGTCGTCGTGACCGCCGTGATCGTCATCGTCATGGTCGTCATGGACGTGGCACGAGGCGAAGTCGTCGTTGCAGAACGCCCCGGTCAGGCGGCGATAGATGAAGTTGCTGAAGCGCGTATAGAACGCCGTCGCCTCGAACCGGAACGGCCCTTTCGACCGGCGCAGGCCGATCTCGACCGATTGCGCGGTTTCGATTCTGAGATTGGGGTTGCCGATGTCGAAGGTGCCGGTGGCATGGTGTCCGCCGCGCGAAAACAGTTCGGCCGGCTTCGGCGCGCGTTCGACATGCTGGCCGGTGAGGCTGAACACGAGATCGCCCGGCAGGTCGTGTAATAGGCCGATGCTGCCGCTGACCGGCGTGAACGACAGGTCGCGCCCGAGCGCCGATTGCGCCGTCCCGTCGGGCAGGAAGCCGGCCGGAAAATCCGGCATGCGGCCGTTCAGCCAGACATGCTCGATGCGGCCCGCGACCTGCGCCCGCGTCGCCGGCGTGAAGGCGAACTCGTTGAACAGGTAGGCCGCGACGCGCGAATTGCTGTTGGCATCGAACAGGCCGTTATAGAGCGCGCCGGGATTTTCAGGACTCGATGCGGTGAGATTCTGATGGCCGCCCTGCACGCCGAGCGCGGTGGTCAGGCGGGCCACGCCGAGATCGTAAGGGGCGAACTGCATTTCGAATCGGCCGTTGAGCGAGCGGTCGGTAAATGTCTGGTGGACGCCGTCGCTCGCTGGATCGTCGGCGTCTTCCAGCCCGCGTTCATTGTGCTTGTAGTCGGTGGCGCCGAGCCACAGCCGCATCACGTCGATCAGCGGCGAATCCGGCCGATACTCGCCCTTGACGTTGATGCGGGTCTGGCGCGCGTCGATGCGCTCGTTGAGTCCGGCGCCGTGTTCGCCGGGGATGTGGTAGAGCGAGTTGTTGTGCGCGATCGCCGCACCGATGAAGCCGCCGTCGAACAGGTAGGAGCCGCCGACCGAGCCGCCATAGCTGCGCGTCGACGAATTGGCCTGCCGGCCGCCCGGATGCGTGGGATCGTCGAGATAAGGATTGCCGGGCACCGCGTAGTCGCGGGTCGAGCGGCCATAGGCGTCGGCATGGATGGCGACGTTGTTGCCGCCGGCGTCGAGCAGCACGCCGGTCTCCACGCCGCTGTCGACGCTTGTGACTGCCGAGCGGGTTTCGACATTGACGCAGCCGCCGGGTGGCGGCGCGACCTTGTAGCCATAGGTCTGCCATGGCGTCGGGCCGCACGGCAGCCGGTCGGGAATGCGGCTGTTGCTGGCGCTGACCACGCCGCCGATCGCGGTCGAGCCATAGCGCAGTGCGGCCGGCCCGCGGATCACTTCGATCTGGTCGGCCGCCAGCGGATCGATCGGCACGAAATGGTCTTCGCCGAGGTCGGAGACGCCGCCGTTGCCGATGCCGTTCTCGACGATGCCGACGCGGTTGACGTCGAGGCCGCGGATGATCGGGCGGCTGGCGCCGCCGGGCGCGAAGCTGGAGCCGGTGATGCCGGGCTTGCCGAACAGCAGGTCGCCGAGCGTCGCGGTGCCGTCGCGGCGCAACTCCTCGTTGGGCACCACGGTGACGGTGGCGAACTGGTCGGTGACGATCGGCAGCACGCCGCGCTGCGCGGCGGCCTCGACCGGCGCGGCTGCCGCGGGTGCAGGTGTTGCGGTGGGTGCGGCG
>JBARWE010000323.1:0-26555 GCA_049646625.1 Xanthobacteraceae bacterium | reverse complement strand
CGCCCCGCCCGTCTCCGCCAGAACCTTCGTGATCGCAGCCGTCAAAGACGTCTTGCCATGGTCAACGTGACCAATCGTCCCGATGTTGCAGTGCGGCTTCGTGCGCTCAAATTTCTCTTTTGCCATGATACTCTCCGTTCAGGCGTTGACCGCGGTCAACGACAATCAGGCGAACTTCTTTTGGACTTCAGCCGACACGTTGGCGGGCGCTTCCGCGTAGTGATCGAACTGCATGGTGAAGGTAGCGCGGCCCTGGCTCATGGAGCGCAGGTTGTTGACGTAACCGAACATGTTCATGAGCGGCACCATCGCATTAACGACGTTGGCGTTGCCCCGCATGTCCTGGCCCTGGATCTGACCGCGCCGCGAATTCAGGTCGCCGATGACCGAGCCGGTGTAGTCTTCCGGCGTCACCACCTCGACCTTCATGATCGGCTCAAGCAGCACCGACTTGCCCTTCTGCAGCGCCTCGCGGAAGGCAGCGCGCGAGGCGATCTCGAAGGCCAGCGCCGAAGAGTCGACGTCGTGATAGGCGCCGTCCACCAGCGTCACCTTGACGTCCACCACCGGGAAGCCGGCGACCACACCGGAGCCGAGCACGCTCTCCAGCCCCTTCTCGACGCCGGGGATGTATTCCTTCGGCACCGTGCCGCCGACGATCTTCGACTCGAACTGGAAGCCGGCACCAGGCTCGTTCGGCTCGACCACGAACTTGACGCGCGCGAACTGGCCCGAGCCGCCGGTCTGCTTCTTGTGAGTGTAATCCACCTCGGCGGCACGGGTGATCTTCTCGCGGAAGGCCACCTGCGGCGCGCCGATATTGGCGTCCACCTTGTAGGTGCGCTTGAGAATGTCGACCTTGATGTCGAGATGCAGTTCGCCCATGCCCTTCAGGATGGTCTGGCCGGATTCCTGATCGGTCGACACGCGGAACGAGGGATCCTCGGCGGCGAGCTTGGCCAGCGCCACGCCGAGCTTCTCCTGGTCGGCCTTCGACTTCGGCTCGATGGCAATCTCGATCACCGGATCGGGGAATTCCATCTTCTCAAGGATGACCTGATTGGAGGGGTCGCACAGCGTATCGCCGGTGCGCACCTCCTTGAGGCCCGCCAGCGCGACGATATCGCCGGCATAGGCTTCCTTGATGTCCTCGCGGTTGTTGGCGTGGAGCAGCAGCATGCGGCCAACACGCTCGCGCTTCTCGCGGGTCGAGTTGTAAACGCCGCTACCGCTGGTCAGCACGCCCGAATACAGCCGGCAGAAGGTAATCGTGCCGACGAACGGATCGTCGACGATCTTGAACGCCAGCAGCGACATCGGCTCGCTGTCATCGGCGTGACGAAGCACTTCCTCGCCCTTGTCGTTGACGCCCTTGATCGCGGGCACGTCGACCGGCGACGGCAGATAATCGACGACAGCGTCGAGCAGCGGCTGCACGCCCTTGTTCTTGAACGCGGTGCCACACAGCACCGGATAGAACGTGCTGGACAGCACGCCCTTGCGGATCAGGCTCTTGAGCTTGGCCTCGTCCGGCTCGGTGCCGTCGAGATAGGCCGCCATCGCCTCGTCATCGAGTTCGACCGCCGCCTCGACCATCTTCTCGCGATATTCCTTGGCCTGATCGAGCATATCGGCCGGAATCTCTTCCTCGTGGAACTTGCTGCCCGACGGATCATCGTCCCAGACGATCGCCTTCATGCGGACGAGGTCGATCATGCCGCGGAAATTGCTCTCCGCGCCAATCGGCAACTGGATCGCCAGCGGCCGCGCGCCGAGACGGTCGACGATATCCTTCAGACATTTGAAGAAGTCGGCGCCGATCTTGTCCATCTTGTTGGCAAAGACGATGCGCGGCACATGATACTTGTCGCCCTGGCGCCACACGGTCTCGGTCTGCGGCTCAACGCCCTGGTTGGAATCCAGCACGCATACCGCGCCATCGAGCACGCGCAAGCTACGCTCCACCTCGATGGTGAAATCGACGTGCCCGGGGGTGTCGATGATGTTCAGGCGGTGATCGCGCCAGAACGCCGTGGTCGCCGCCGAAGCGATCGTGATGCCGCGCTCCTGCTCCTGCTCCATGAAATCCATGGTCGCCGAACCCTCATGGGTCTCGCCGATCTTGTGGCTCTTGCCAGTGAAGAACAGGATACGCTCGGTCGTCGTCGTCTTGCCGGCATCAATGTGGGCCATGATGCCGAAGTTACGATACTTCTCGATGGCGTGTGCGCGGGGCATAGTCAGAGTTCCTGAGTTACGTTCGGGCGCCGTTACCAGCGGTAGTGCGAGAAGGCACGGTTGGCTTCCGCCATCTTGTGCACGTCCTCACGCTTCTTGACGGCGTTACCCCGATTGTTGGAGGCGTCGAGCAGTTCGGCCGACAGCCGCTCCGTCATGTTCTTCTCGTTGCGTGCCCGCGCGGCGGCGATCAGCCAGCGAATGCCGAGCGCCTGGCGACGACTCGAACGCACCTCGACCGGCACCTGATAGGTGGCGCCGCCGACGCGCCGCGAGCGCACCTCGATGGTCGGCATCACGTTGTCGAGCGCCTGCTCGAACACGCCGAGCGGGCTTTGCTTGGTCTTGGCCTCGATCAGATCGAGCGCGCCATAGACGATCCCCTCGGCGGCCGACTTCTTGCCGTCGTACATGATCGAGTTCATGAACTTCGAGATGACGACATTCCCGTACTTCGGATCGGGATTGACTTCACGCTTCTCGGCGGAATGGCGACGCGACATCGATCAAAATCCCAACGTTATTTCGGACGCTTGGCGCCGTACTTGGAGCGACGCTGCTTACGGTTCTTGACGCCCTGGGTGTCGAGGACGCCGCGGAGGATGTGGTAGCGCACGCCGGGCAGGTCCTTGACGCGGCCGCCGCGGATCATCACCACCGAGTGCTCCTGCAGATTGTGGCCCTCGCCCGGGATGTAGCCGATCACCTCGAAGCCGTTGGTCAGGCGCACCTTGGCGACCTTACGCAGCGCCGAGTTCGGCTTCTTCGGCGTCGTCGTGTAGACGCGCGTGCAGACGCCACGCTTCTGCGGCGAGCGCTGCAACGCTGGCACCTTCTTGCGCGACTTCTGGAGCACGCGCGGTTTTGCGATCAGTTGGTTGATCGTCGGCATGTTCGCCTTCACCCTCGTTCGCGCGAAGCCTTGACGCTCCGCAAATTCATGCTGGCCCGCTTAACCGTTCCGGTTCGCGCCGCGCCTGGCTTTGCGCAAAGCGAAATCGCGCCAACCACACCATCGCTGTGTGGAAAGCGCTTCAACGCCACAGAGGACCACGGCATTGGCGTCCGGCTTAGCGCCGTCCCGTCGCAACCGAGGTCATGCACCCGAATCCAATCTCTAGAGTTTGCGGCTCAAGAGAACGAAAATCGTTCTGGCATTACCGGCTTTTAGACCATCTGGCTTAGATCGACAGCGTTTGAGCCGTATTCGTCGAGGGTGATGCCCGAAGGCTTCCGGGATGATGCCCATCAGCCGTGAAATCCGGGTGATCCGTTCCGACGCAGACGAAGCTCACCGCCTGTCGTTTAAGTGCGCGGGTTTTATCGGCCACGCCCCCTCAAGTCAAGACCTATCGGCACTGCAGCAAAGCCCTCGGCAAAGGGGTTTTTCGCATCGGCCGCACGGCACGCGCAAGCGCCCGCAACAAAATGCAAGGCGAATGGAATCAGCACCGGAATCACCACGGCAGGCCCCTCGCCCGCCACCGGCCGAGGCCAATGCCCGGTCGCACCGCGATCGCGCCGCCAGATTGCGACAAAACCGCCTAATGTAGTGAATAATTCTGATATTTCATATTGTTACAGGGAGCGAGCCGTCGTCCCGTGCGACCGGCGAGCCGGCACCCAGCCGCGCGCGCGCAGCACGTTGCGCCACTCGCGCAGCCGCTCATAGGCACGCCAGCGGGCGAGTTCAAGCGTGAACGCGACCGAGCGGCGCCGGCCGGTGTCGAGCAGCATGTCGGCGAGCGGCTGGCGGCCGGTCCAGATCCGGCCCATGAAGCCGTCCTCGCTCGAACACGAATCGAGCTGGGCGATTCCCCCCTCCGCCAGCCAATTCCCGGTAAGCTTGTCGACCAGCAGGACGCCCGGCGAATATTTGGCGAATGCCGCGTCAAACGCCATTTTCCATGTGTAGACGGTGTCGCCGCAATGCAGCAGCACCTGCGCGGCGATGGCGCGGCCGTCGAGCGTCAGTAGCGTCACCGAGGCGGCGTCGGCGGCGGCGAGGTCGACGATCAGCCGGCGCGCGAAAGCAGCGTCACGGTCGTTGCACAGCAGTGCCGTGCCCTGCGCCCCCTTCCAGCTCGCCGCCTCCATGGTCAAAAACACCTCCAACGCCTTGGCGACCGCCTCCGGCGTCCGGTGGCAGACCACCTCGGCCTGCCCGAGCGCCGAAAGCCTGTTCCAGTCCTGCCGCAGCTTTTTGCGCGTCGAGCCGGAGGACTTGATGCCACATTGGCGCGACACCGTCGGCCGCGCCGCCGTCTTCACCGTGACGAGCGGATGACCGCCGGCGGTGGCGGCCCGGACCAGGGCCTGGACGGCGGCCGAGTCGGTGGCGATCTCCGGCAGCGCGATCACCCCGGGCAGGGCCGGATCGGCCGCAATCGCCGCAAGGAACGCCGACGCGACGTCCGCGGCGACCGCGGGGTCGATCACAGGGCCGCTTACGAAGGCATAATCGTAGGGCGCTGCCGACAAAATCGGCGGCAGACACGGCAGGCGCCGCACCAGCCGCAACGCCCACAGGCCGACCAGCCGCGGCGGCTCAACGTCGTCCTGCCATGCGGTCAGCACCCGGATCTCGGCACAGCCGAGGTCGGCAGCGGCCAGAAGCGCCACCGGGTGCATGAACACGTTACCCCCCGCACGCGCCACCAGGTCATTCCAGGCGTCGACCAGACCGGGGCGGGGAGAACCAACCGATATCGAGATCATCAACTGCCCTGACTGGTGCCGCCGCTCAGCCGACAATGGCGATCAGCGCTTGCGGTCTGGTTAATCGGCCCCGCGAAGTAACCATCCCACCAAAATACCTCCGACATCGGCCGCGCTGCGGTTGGCAGGGACCGCGCCGAAGCCGATAAGTCGACGGACCTGGAGAGGCGTGCGATGTGGCAGTGCGATGTGGCGATCGTCGGCGGCGGACTTGCGGGGTCGTTGGCTGCCGCGATGCTGGGCCGCACAGGCGCCTCAACCGTCCTCATCGATCCCCACCCGGTCTATCCCGACGATTTCCGCTGCGAGAAACTCGACGGCTTCCAGATCTCGGTGCTGGAGAAAACCGGCCTCGCCGACCTGATCCTGCCGGCCACCACCCACGACAGGGAGGTGTGGCTTGCCCGTTTCGGTTATCTGATGGATTGCCGACCGAGCGACCAGCACGGAATCTTTTACAACGACCTCGTCAACACCGTGCGCGCGACCATACCGCCGCCGGTGAGACGAATCGTCGCCAAGGCCGTCGACCTGTCCACCAGCGATGACCGGCAGAGCGTGACGCTATCCACCGGCGACACGGTGTCGGCGCGGTTGATCGTGCTCGCCACCGGCTTGAGCGTCAGCCTGCGCGACAAGCTCGGGATCGCCCGCACGGTGACAAGCCCCTGCCACTCCATCACCGCCGGCTTCAATCTCTCACCTGTCGGACGAGCGGCATTTCCGTTCCGCGCCCTCACCTACCATCCGGAGCGCGCCCGCGACGGCATCTCCTACCTGACGGTGTTTCCGATCGGCGACATCCTGCGCGCCAACCTGATGACCTACCGCACTATGGACGACCCGTGGCTGCGGCAGTTGCGCCAAAGACCCGTGCCGGCGCTCGAAGCGGTGATGCCGTCGCTGCGACGGATGATCGGCGACTTCGCGGTGAGCGGGCCGGTCCGCATCCGGCCCACCGATCTTTACATCACCAGCGGCCATCGCCAGGCCGGCGTCGTGCTGGTCGGCGATGCATTCGCAAGCCCCTGCCCGGCCTCCGGCACCGGCTGCGGCAAGGTGCTGACCGACATCGAGCGGCTATGCAACGTCCATATTCCGCGATGGCTGACAAGCGACGGCTTGGACGCCGGCAAGATCGCCGCGTTCTACGACGACCCGGTCAAGGTCGAGAACGACCGCCGCTCGATGGCCAAGGCCTATCACTTGCGCAAAACGTCGATCGATCCGGGGCTGCCGTGGCGCACCGAGCGTGTCGGGCGCTTCGTCTTGTGCTACGGCATCGGCCGCCTGCGGCGATCGCGGGCCTGGCTGTCGGCGCACGTCCGGCCGGCTGCGCCGCAATCGCCGGCATAATTCAGATCTCCGGTGCGCACGCACGTCACACGATGGCGGGGTGCCGCTTGCCGTCAAAGTTTCAGGATGCGCTCCGGCGTTACATGCCCACGCGCGATATCGGCCAGCGCCAGCATGTTCCCCAGCAAGCGGCCGCGCCGATCGACGTACGGCTCGGGCCGGATTGAACGGACGAGATTCGCGATCACGTTGCGCGTCGCAAGCGCGACCAGGTGCGATTTCGGAACGGTCCCCTTACGCGCCAGATAAATCGCATTGGCAATCTGGGAATAGCCGACGGTGACGCCGCGCCCGCGCCCCTGCTTGTGGCCGAGATGAACGCCGCACAGACCGGCGGCGCGGACTATCCGGCCACGCTGCTCGACCCGGCCGCGGAAATCGGCGTCCTCAAGCCACGCATAGAGCGGCAACCGTTCGTCGAACCTGATGTCCTCCAGCGCCGTGGCGCGGAACGCCATGTTGCATCCCATGTTGCCGCCGTAGCCGGGCTGTTCGTGAGACTCGATCGCCGGCTGCGGCCGGGCATCACAGTCCTCGATCAGGGCGCGGGCATCCGCAAGGTTTATGCCGGCGGTCGTCGCCCCGTCGGCCAGCACCCGGCCCGTCACGCCGGCGATAGCGGGGTCTGCCTGAAACACCGCCTCCATGCGCTCGATCCAGAACTTCGACGGCACGAAATCGTCGTCGAAGAACACGACGTAAGCAAAGCGGTCGCCGGCCAGCGCAAGCCCGTCGTTACGCTGCGAACTGGAGCCTTCACGCCCGACCCTGACCGTCAGATCAGGCCGGCCTTGCGGCAATCCGACGATATCGCTGTCGCGCGCCCCGATGACGAAAATATGCGCCGGCGCCCTGCTCTGCCCCGCAAGCCGTTCGACCAGCGCGCCGACGATCTGCGGCCGGCCGCGCGTCGAAACGATCACCGCGGTGCCGCTGCGGCCGGCACCCTGCAACAATTCCGTTTCGGGTCGATCCTGTCTGCCCATGCTCATTGGCAATAATTACCATGCGGCGGCCCGTCATCCGCCTCATCGTTGTCGTCGTCGACGGAAAAATTGTTCAACTGGTTGTCCCAGAGCTTGCGATACAGGCCATCGGCGGCCAGCAGCGCTGCATGCGTGCCACGCTCGGCCACCCGGCCCTCACTCAGCACGACGATCTCGTCCATGTCGGCCACCGCGCTCAGCCGGTGCGTGGCGAAGATCACGGTGCGGCCGCGCGCCGCCTTGCGCAGCGTGCGATTGATTGCAGCTTCCGTGGTCTGGTCGAGCGCCGAGGTCGCCTCATCAAGCAGCAGCACGGCCGGATCACGCACCAATGCGCGGGCGATGGCGATGCGTTGGCGCTGGCCGCCGGACAAGGTGTCGCCGCGCTCGCCGACCTGCGTGTCGTAGCCTTGCGGCAGGCCGCGGATGAAACGGTCGATCTCCGCCTTGCGCGCCGCCGCCTCGACCTCGGCATCGGTGGCGCCCGCCTTGCCGAGGCGGATGTTCTCGCGGATCGACATATTGAACAGCATGTTGTCCTGAAACACCACGGCCATGCGGGCGCGCAGCGACTCGCGCGTCACTTTGCGAATGTCGAGGCCGTCGATCGAGACGCGGCCGGCATCCGGCGTGTAGAGCCGCAGAATGAGATTGATCAGCGTGCTTTTACCCGAGCCGCTCGGCCCGACGATGGCGATGCTGCGGCCGACCGCGAGCGTCAGGTCAAGGTCGGCAAGCACCGGTGCCGCGCCCTCGCCATAGCCGAAGGTGACACGTTCGAAGGCAATGGCGCGGGCGATCGGCGGCAGCTCGACCGCGCAAGGACGATCGGCGCCGCGCGGCGGCTCGTCGAGCAGTTCCTGCATGTGGCGCACGGCCGCCGCCGACTGGATGGCCAGCGGGATGTAGTGCATCAGGTGTGCGATGTTGTAGGAGATTTCCCAGAACGCACTTTCGAAGGTGACGAAGGTGCCGATCGAGATATGCCCCTTGGTGGCGAGGTAGGCGCCAAGCGCCAGCACCACGAGATGCAGCAGCAGCACCGAGACGGTGACGGAGCGCTCCACCATGCTGGAAAGAAACGTCGCCGCTGCGATGCGGTCGCGGGTCGCGTCGTTGCGCGCCGAGAACCAGCCGAACATGCGCCGTTGCAGACTGAACGCCTTGATCACCGCCTGGGCCGCGACATTTTCCTGCACCATGCCGAGCAGCGCCGACTCGTTGACCTTCTGGTCGTAGTTGGCCTGCACCGCCTTCGGCGTCAGGATGCGCGGCCCGATCAGCGTAATCGGGAAGATCAACAGCGCCACCGCCGCCAGTTCCCAGCTCAGGAACACGAGCAGCAGCACGCCGGCGACGAGTTCGAACAGCGGCAGCACCGCGTTGCTGGCGAGCGTCTTGACCGAGGTTTCGAACGCGGCGAGATCGACCGAGAAGCGCGACAGGATTTCGCCGCGCCGGGTGCGGGCGAAATAACCGGACGGCAGGTTCTGCACATGCGCAAACAGATGCGCCCGCGCATCGGTGATCGCCGCAGCCGACAGCCGCGCATCCCATCGCTCATACCAAACCGCGACGATGGACGTGACGACACCGGCCACCGCCAGCACCGAGAGAATGACCGTCAGCGCGCGAAAGTCTTCTTCGCCGAGCGCGTCGTCGATCAGGTATTTCAAGCTCAACGGCATGATGACATTGAACAGCGTCTCGATCACCAGCCCGATGCCGACGAAAATCAGCGCCCGCTTGTAGCGGCGCAGATAAGGCCAGGCGAAGCCGTAGACGGTCGCCAGCGCGCCGGCGGCCTCGCGTGCCGTATAGACGGCAAGCTCGTCATCGTCGTCCGCATCGAGAGCCGCGATCGACTCGCCGTCGACGGCCTCATCGTCGTCATCGGCGGGCGCAACTACCGGGCGGTCCGGCTCGGCAGGGTCTTTGGGCGTCATGATGATCCGGCGTCAGGCGACGCACGTTCCTCGCCGGGCTTCGGCCTTACGGCGCCGCTTCTTCGCCTCCGCCACGACGATGTTGGTGGCGATGTCGGCTGAATCGAACAAGCCGTTCAGCGTCGAGTCGAACAGATAGTCGCCCACCAGCACCACGCCAGGGTGTTCCTTCGGTTCCGGCTGATGATTGACGCGATCGTCGCGCACCGGCACGCCGCCGGGAATGGCGTTCACCGCCGACAGCCAGCGATGCACCTTGCCCTCGACGAAATGCGCGCGGGCATCCCCAAGCGAGCGCGGCAGCGACTTCAGTGCCGTGGTGATCAGCGCCTCGTCGTCGAGGTTGGCATAGGCCAGCGCGTCGGCGCCGGCGATCAGGAAGTTCAGCACGCCGTGGTTGCCGACATTGTGGCGCGCGCCCTCGACGTAAACACAGCAGCCGCCGAAGGCTTCCGACATGAACCAGGCGCCGGTCAGCTTGTCGCCCCAGAACGGCCGGTCGAACAGCAGCGAAGCGCGCAGATAATGCGCGGGACGATCGAAATAGGCGATATGCTCGACCATCGACCGCCGCAGCCGCTCATTGCCCCAATCGACCGTGGCAAGCCAGTTGTGCGGCAGGCACATCAGCACCAGGTCGAAGTCGCGATCCTCCGGCCCCTTGCCGTTCATCATGTTGAGGCGATAGCGGCCATCCTCGGCCTTGCCGAGCCTGAGCACGCGGTGATTGAACTGGATGTCGGCGTCGATCTCATCCTTGAGACGGACGATCAACTGCTCGTTGCCGTTCTGGATCGAGTACAGGCCGATATAGCCGTCGATATCCATCACATAGTTTTTCAGCGCGTTGAGGCCCGAGGTATTGTGGCTCTCGGTGGCGATGTCGGAGCGGGCCATCACCTTGAAGAACCGCTTGGCGACCGGGTCGGCAACCTCGCGGTCGAGCAATTGCTCGGCGGTGAGGTTCGCCCAGGGATGAGAATTGTCGTAAGTCTCCATCCCTTCGTAATATTCCTCCGGCGACACCATCGCGGCGCAGCGCCTGCGGAATGCCGCGATGGCATCGGCCGTGGCCTGGCCGTAACGCGCCCGCATGCCGTCCACGTCGTCGAGCAGTTCGCCGTCCAGCACCACCTGGCTGGCGTCCATCGGGATCGTCTGCAACCCGAGGTGCTGAACCAGTTCGCGCAAGGGGTCGGGGCCGGTCATCGAGTAGTCGTAGATTTCGGCGACCCCGGCCTCGTACAGCGCCGGCGCGGTATCGAAACGGCGCGATACGATCTTGCCGCCAAGCCGGTCAGACGCCTCGAAAATCGTAATGCGGCATAAGTCGCCGAGCTTCCTCTTGAGGTGCCAGGCGCTCATCAGCCCGCCCGGGCCACCTCCGACAATCGCAAGATCAAGCATGATGGACCTTGAATGCCCCCAAAAGGCGAAACGGCCGCAGGGACAGCCCGCCGCAACGGCCTGCCGGGGGTCAAACCGACGGTTCGACACACCTCGCCCGGCGCCTTTACGAAAGCGCCCGGCCACCTGAAGGGAAGATGAACAAAATCAACCGGCCGATGGAGCGCCAAAATATTCCCGGGCTGTAGCGCCGCCGACGCAGGCCGGTGCCGAAAGCCTGCTGCCCGCGGCCAGCCCGCGAGGGGGCCTGCTTCGCTGCCAGCCATGAAAAAGGCCGGCTTTCGCCGGCCTTTTCCGTGTCGTCGATATTCGGCCGCAGCCGCTGCCGGTTACTCGGCGGAGGGCACCGGCAGCGCCAGCGGCTCCTCCTCCGGCGCCGGCGGCGCCATCGCCGCCTGCTTGGCACGCTCGTCGAGGATCAGCTTGTCGCGCTTGATCGCGACTTCGCGAATCCGGGCCATGGAGGCGCCGGTGCCCGCCGGGATCAGCCGGCCGACGATGACGTTCTCCTTGAGTCCTTCGAGCGGATCGATCTTGCCGTTGACCGCCGCTTCCGTGAGCACCCGCGTCGTCTCCTGGAACGAGGCCGCCGAGAAGAAGGAGCGCGTCTGCAGCGACGCCTTGGTGATGCCGAGCAGCACCGGGGTGCCGGTGGCGAGCTTTTTGCCCTCCTCCTTGGCCTTGGCGTTGAGCACGTCGAACTCGATCTTGTCGACCTGCTCGCCGGCGATCATGTCGGTCTCGCCCTGATCGGTGACCTCGACCTTCTGCAGCATCTGGCGAACGATCACCTCGATGTGCTTGTCGTTGATCAGCACGCCCTGCAGCCGGTAGACCTCCTGAATCTCATTGACGAGATAGGCGGCCAGTTCCTCGATGCCCTTGATCGCCAGGATATCGTGCGGCGCCGGGTTACCCTCGACGATGAAATCGCCCTTTTCGACGATGTCGCCATCCTGCAAGTGGATGTGCTTGCCCTTGGGCACCAGGTATTCGCGCGCCTCCTCGCCCTCCTCGGCCGGCTCGATCGCGATCCGCCGCTTGTTCTTGTAGTCGCGGCCGAAGCGAATGGTACCGGCGATTTCGGCGATGATCGCCGCATCCTTCGGCCGGCGCGCCTCGAACAGCTCCGCCACCCGCGGCAGACCGCCGGTGATGTCGCGCGTCTTGGCGCTTTCGGTCGAGATACGCGCGATCACGTCGCCCGCCTTGACCTTGGTGTCGAGGTCCACCGAGAGGATGGCGTCGACCGACAGCAGGTAGCGCGCATCGCCGCCGCGCGGCAGCTTGAGCACCTTGCCGTCCTTGCCCTTGATGACGATCGCCGGACGCAGATCGGCACCGCCGCGGGTCGAGCGCCAGTCGATCACCATGCGCTTGGTGATACCGGTCGACTCGTCGAGCGTCTCGGACACCGACTGCCCTTCGACCAGATCCTCGAAGCCGATGGTGCCGTCAACCTCGGCCAGAATCGGCCGGGTGTACGGATCCCACTCGGCAATACGCTGGCCGCGCTTGATCATGTCGCCCTCGTCGACGCGCAGCCGCGCGCCGTACTGGATGCGATGGGCCGCGCGCTCGGTGCCGTCGGCATCGACCACCGTGACCACCATGTTGCGCACCATCGCCGCCAGATGGCCTTCGGAGTTGCGGGCCACCGCGCGGTTCTTGATCACCACCTTGCCGTCGAAGCCCGATTCAACGAACGACTGCTCGTTGATCTGCGCCGCGCCGCCGATGTGGAAGGTGCGCATGGTGAGCTGCGTGCCCGGCTCGCCGATCGACTGCGCGGCGATGACACCCACCGCCTCGCCGTGGTTGACCGGCGTGCCGCGCGCGAGGTCGCGCCCGTAGCACTTGCCGCAAATGCCGTTGACCAGTTCGCAGGTCAGCGCCGAGCGGATCTTAAGCTCCTGAATGTTGGCCTTGGTCACGGCATCGACGTGGCTTTCCTCCATCAGGGTGTTGCGCTTGATCAACACCTTGTTGGTGGCCGGATCGCGCACGTCCTCCGCCGCGGTGCGGCCCAGGATGCGCGAGCCGAGCGTCGCCACCACGGTGCCGGCATCGACGATGGCGCGCATCTTGATGCCGAGCTTGGTGCCGCAGTCGTCCTGCGTGATGATGCAGTCCTGCGCCACGTCGACCAGACGCCGCGTCAGATAGCCGGAGTTGGCGGTCTTGAGCGCGGTGTCGGCGAGGCCCTTGCGGGCGCCGTGGGTCGAGTTGAAGTATTCGAGAACCGACAAACCTTCCTTGAAGTTGGAGATGATCGGCGTCTCGATGATCTCGCCCGAGGGCTTTGCCATCAGGCCGCGCATGCCGGCGAGCTGGCGCATCTGGGCCGGCGAGCCACGCGCGCCGGAATGCGCCATCATGTAGATCGAGTTGACCTGTGCGGTTTCACCGGTCTTGGCGACCTTTTTCACCGCCGAGATTTCCTTCATCATCTCGTCGGCGATCTTCTCGGTCGCCTTCGACCAGGCGTCGACCACCTTGTTGTACTTCTCGCCCTGAGTGATCAGGCCGTCGTTGTACTGCTGCTCGAACTCGCGGGCGAGCGAACGGGTGTCGTCCACCACCTTCCACTTGCCGCCCGGCACCACCATGTCGTCCTTGCCGAACGAAATGCCGGCCTTGAACGCATTGTAGAAACCAAGCGCCATGATGCGGTCGCAGAAGATCACCGTCTCCTTCTGGCCACAGTGGCGGTAGACCTGATCGATGACGCCGGAAATCTCGCGCTTGGTCATCAGCTTGTTGATCGCCGCGAAGGAAATCTTCGGCGAATCCGGCAGCACCTGGCCGAGCATGACACGGCCCGGCGTGGTCTCGATCAGTTCGACGCTTGGCTTGCCGTTCGCGTCCTTGCCGACCCAGCGATACTTGATCTTGGTGTGCAGATGCAGCGCCTTGGCATGCAGCGCATGCTCAAGCTCGGCGAGGCTGGCGAACACCTTGCCCTCGCCCGGCAGTCCCTCGCGCATGATCGAGAGATAATAGAGGCCGAGCACGATATCCTGCGACGGCACGATGATCGGCTGACCATTGGCCGGGTGCAGGATGTTGTTGGTCGACATCATCAGGACGCGCGCTTCGAGCTGCGCTTCCAGCGACAGCGGAACGTGCACGGCCATCTGGTCGCCGTCGAAGTCGGCGTTGAAGGCGGCGCAGACCAGCGGGTGAAGCTGGATCGCCTTGCCCTCGATCAGGGTCGGCTCGAACGCCTGAATGCCGAGACGGTGCAGGGTCGGCGCGCGGTTGAGCAGCACGGGGTGCTCGCGGATCACCTCGTCGAGGATGTCCCACACCTCGGGACGCTCCTTCTCCACCAGCTTCTTGGCCTGCTTCACGGTGGTCGACAGCCCCTTGGCGTCGAGCCGCGAATAGATGAACGGCTTGAACAGTTCGAGCGCCATCTTCTTCGGCAGGCCGCACTGGTGCAGCTTCAGTTCGGGGCCGACCACGATGACCGAACGGCCGGAGTAGTCGACGCGCTTGCCGAGCAGGTTCTGGCGGAAGCGGCCCTGCTTGCCCTTCAGCATGTCGGCGAGCGACTTCAGCGGCCGCTTGTTGGCGCCGGTGATGACGCGGCCACGGCGGCCGTTATCGAACAGCGCATCGACCGCCTCCTGCAGCATGCGCTTTTCGTTGCGGATGATGATGTCCGGCGCGCGCAGCTCCATCAGCCGCTTCAGGCGGGTGTTGCGGTTGATGACGCGGCGATAGAGATCGTTGAGGTCGGAGGTGGCGAAGCGGCCGCCATCGAGCGGCACCAAGGGCCGCAGATCCGGCGGGATCACCGGCACCACGGTCAGGATCATCCACTCCGGCTTGTTGCCGGAGACGCGGAACGCCTCGACGATCTTCAGCCGCTTGGCGAGTTTCTTGTGCTTGATGTCGGATTCGGTCGCCGCCATCTCGGTGCGGATTTCGCCTTCGAGCTTTTCCAGCTCAAGGCCCTTCAGCATCTCACGGATCGCCTCGGCGCCGATCATCGCGGTGAACGAATCCTGGCCGTATTCATCCTGTGCGCGGAGATACTCCTCCTCGCTCAAGAGCTGACGGTCCTTGAGCGCGGTCAGACCCGGCTCCAGCACGACGTAGTATTCGAAGTACAGGATGCGCTCGAGATCCTTCAGCGTCATGTCGAGCAGAAGGCCGATGCGCGAGGGCAGCGACTTGAGGAACCAGATGTGGGCGACCGGCGCCGCCAGCTCGATATGGCCCATGCGCTCGCGCCGCACCCGCGACAGCGTCACCTCGACCGAGCACTTCTCGCAGATGATGCCCTTGTACTTCATCCGCTTGTACTTGCCGCACAGGCACTCGTAGTCCTTGATCGGTCCGAAGATGCGGGCGCAGAACAGCCCGTCCCGCTCCGGCTTGAAGGTGCGGTAGTTGATCGTCTCCGGCTTCTTGATCTCGCCGTAGGACCACGAGAGAATCTTCTCCGGCGACGCGATCGAGATGCGGATCTGGTCGAAGACCTGCGCCGGCGTCGTCGGGTTGAAGATGTTCATCATCTCTTGGTTCATTGTCGTCTCCTTGACCGAGTGGCGGTCATCAGAATTTCCGTTCGTCTCGCCCGTGCATAGCCGTTCAAAGAACGGCGTTCTGCCGAACGCCTATGTCACGGGCATCCACGTCTTCAAGCCACTTCGTCAGCGAAGACGTGGATGGCCGGAACAAGTCCGGCCATGACAGGCCCAGGCGCAGGGCCTGAGTTACTCGGCGGCCTCCGCCGGCGGCGGCGCGTCGAGCTTGGAGTTGTGCAGGTCGACGTTGAGGCCGAGCGAGCGCATCTCCTTGACCAGCACGTTGAAGCTTTCGGGGATGCCCGCCTCGAACGTATCGTCGCCGCGCACGATGGCCTCGTAGACCTTGGTGCGGCCGGCAACGTCGTCGGACTTCACCGTCAGCATCTCCTGCAGCGTGTAGGCGGCACCGTAGGCTTCGAGCGCCCACACCTCCATTTCGCCGAAGCGCTGGCCGCCGAACTGCGCCTTGCCGCCCAGCGGCTGCTGCGTGACCAGCGAGTACGGGCCGATCGAGCGGGCGTGGATCTTGTCGTCCACCAGGTGGTGCAGCTTGAGCATGTAGATGTAGCCCACCGTCACCCGGCGATCGAACGGATCACCGGTGCGGCCGTCATAGACCACCGACTGGCCCGACTTGTCGAAGCCGGCCAGTTCAAGCATCGCCTCGATATCGCCTTCCTTGGCGCCGTCGAACACCGGAGTGGCGATAGGCACGCCGTTGCGCAGGTTCTGGCCAAGCTCGACCAGTTCGCCGTCGTCGAGCGCCTTGATGGTGTCGTGGTCACCGTAGACCTTCTTCAACACCTCCTTGAGCGGCTTGACGTCGCTCTTGTTGTTGTAGGCCTCGACCGCCTGACCGATCTTGAGACCAAGGCCGGCACAGGCCCAGCCAAGATGCGTCTCAAGAATCTGACCGACGTTCATCCGGCTCGGCACGCCGAGCGGATTGAGCACGATGTCGGCATGGGTGCCGTCCTCAAGGAACGGCATGTCCTCGATCGGCACGATCTTCGACACCACGCCCTTGTTGCCGTGACGGCCGGCCATCTTGTCGCCGGGCTGGATCTTGCGCTTCACCGCGACGAAGACCTTGACCATCTTCATCACGCCGGGCGGCAGTTCGTCGCCGCGCTGCAGCTTCTCGACCTTGTCGAGGAAGCGCTGCTCCAGCATCTTCTTCGACTCGTCGTACTGCTTACGCATGGCCTCGATCTCGGCCATCAGCTTGTCGTTGGGGGAAGCGAACATCCACCACTGCGAGCGCGGATATTCCTCCAGCACGGCGCGGGTGATCTTGGTGTCCTTCTTGAACCCCTTCGGCCCGGCGACGCCCTGACGATTCTCCAACAGGTCGGCAAGCCGGCCGTAGATGTTGCGGTCGAGGATCGCCTGCTCGTCGTCGCGGTCCTTGGCGAGCCGCTCGATCTCCTCACGCTCGATCGCCAGCGCGCGCTCGTCCTTGTCGACGCCGTGACGGTTGAACACCCGCACCTCGACGATGGTGCCCTGGACGCCCGGCGGCACCCGCAGCGAGGTGTCGCGCACATCGCTCGCCTTCTCGCCGAAGATCGCGCGCAGCAACTTTTCCTCCGGCGTCATCGGGCTTTCGCCCTTCGGCGTGATCTTGCCGCACAGGATGTCGCCGGCGCGCACCTCGGCGCCGATATAGACGATGCCGGCCTCGTCGAGATTCTTCAGCGCCTCTTCCGAGACGTTGGGAATGTCGCGGGTGATTTCCTCAGGCCCAAGCTTGGTGTCACGCGCCATCACCTCGAATTCCTCGATGTGGATGGAGGTGAACACGTCGTCCTTGACGATCCGCTCGGACAGCAGGATCGAGTCCTCGAAGTTGTAGCCGTTCCACGGCATGAACGCGACCAGCACGTTGCGGCCGAGCGCCAGCTCGCCGAGATCGGTCGAGGGACCGTCGGCGATGATGTCGCCCTTGCGCACATGATCGCCGACCTTCACCAGCGGCCGCTGGTTGATGCAGGTCGACTGGTTGGAGCGCTGGAACTTCATCAGCCGATAGATATCGACGCCCGACTTGGTCGGGTCGAGATCCTCGGTGGCGCGGATGACGATACGGGTGGCGTCAATCTGATCGATCACGCCGGTGCGGCGTGCGGCGATCGCGGCGCCCGAGTCGCGGGCGACCACGCCCTCCATGCCGGTGCCGACGAACGGCGCTTCGGCACGCACCAGCGGCACCGCCTGCCGCTGCATGTTCGATCCCATCAGCGCGCGGTTGGCGTCGTCGTTCTCAAGGAACGGAATGAGCGCGGCGGCAACCGACACGAGCTGCTTCGGCGACACGTCCATGTAGTCGACGCGGTCGGGCGGGACCATCATCACGTCGCCGGCATGGCGGCACACCACCATGTCCTCGGTCAGCTTGCCCTTGGCATCGACCGCGAGGTTGGCCTGCGCGACGTAGTAGCGGCCCTCCTCCATGGCCGACAGGTACACCACCTCGTCGGTCATGCGGCCGTCCTTGATGCGGCGATACGGCGTCTCGACGAAGCCGTATTTGTTGACGCGCGCGAACGTTGCCAGCGAGTTGATCAGGCCGATGTTCGGCCCTTCCGGCGTCTCGATCGGGCAGATGCGACCGTAATGCGTCGGGTGCACGTCGCGCACTTCGAAGCCGGCGCGCTCGCGCGTCAGGCCGCCCGGTCCCAGCGCCGACAGGCGGCGCTTGTGGGTGATCTCGGACAGCGGATTGGTCTGGTCCATGAACTGCGAGAGCTGCGAAGAACCGAAGAACTCGCGCACGGCGGCGGCCGCCGGTTTGGCGTTGATCAAGTCCTGCGGCATCACGGTATCGATGTCGACGCTCGACATGCGCTCCTTGATGGCACGCTCCATGCGCAACAGGCCGATGCGGTACTGGTTCTCCATCAGTTCGCCGACCGAGCGCACCCGGCGGTTGCCGAGATGGTCGATGTCGTCGATCTCGCCCTTGCCGTCGCGCAGGTCCACCAGCGTCTTGATGACCGCGAGGATGTCTTCCTTGCGCAGCGTGCGGTGGGTGTCGGGCGCATCGAGTTCGAGGCGCATGTTCATCTTGACGCGACCGACCGCGGACAGATCGTAGCGCTCGGCGTCGAAGAACAGCGACTGGAACATGGCCTGCGCCGACTCCAGCGTCGGCGGCTCGCCCGGCCGCATCACCCGGTAGATGTCGAACAGCGCGTCCTCGCGCGTCATGTTCTTGTCGGCGGACAGCGTGTTGCGGATATAGGGGCCGATATTGACATGGTCGATGTCAAGGATCGGCAGTTCCTTGTAGCCGTGCTCGATCAGTTCCTTGATCGACTTCTCGGTCAGTTCCTCGCCGGCCTCGGCATAGATCTCGCCGGTCTTGGGGTTGACGACATCCTCGGCGAGGTAATGTCCGATCAACTCCTCGTCGGCCATGCGTAGCGCCTTCAGCCCCTTCTCCTGGAGCTGGCGCGCGGCGCGCACGGTGAGCTTCTTGCCGGCTTCCAGCACCACCTTGCCGGTGTCGGCATCGATCAGGTCGTTGATCGTGGTGTAGCCGCGGAAGCGCGCGGCATCGAACGGCACGCGCCAGCCGTCCTTGGTGCGCTTGTAGATGATCTTCTTGTAGAACGTGGAGAGGATTTCCTCGCCATCGAGGCCGAGCGCGAACATCAGCGACGTTACCGGAATCTTGCGGCGACGGTCGATGCGCGCGAACACGATGTCCTTGGCGTCGAACTCGATGTCGAGCCAGGAGCCGCGATAGGGGATGACGCGGGCGGCGAACAACAGCTTGCCCGACGAATGGGTCTTGCCCTTGTCGTGGTCGAAGAACACGCCCGGCGAGCGGTGCATCTGCGAGACGATGACGCGCTCGGTGCCGTTGACGATGAAGGTGCCGTTCATGGTCATGAGCGGAATGTCGCCCATGTACACATCTTGCTCCTTGATGTCCTTGACCGACTTGGCGCCGGTCTCCTCGTCGACATCGAACACGATCAGGCGCAGCGTCACCTTGAGCGGCGCGGCAAAGGTCATGCCGCGCTGGCGGCACTCGTCGACATCGTATTTCGGCGCCTCGAACTCGTAGCGCACGAACTCCAGCATGGAGGCGCCGGAGAAGTCGGAGATCGGGAACACCGAGCGGAACACCGCCTGCAGCCCCTCGTCCGGCCGCCCGCCCTCAGGTTCGTCGACCATCAGGAACTGGTCGTAGGATGCCTTCTGCACCTCGATGAGGTTGGGCATCTCCGCCACTTCCCGGATATGCCCGAAGAACTTGCGAACACGTTTGCGACCGGTGAATGTCTGCTGCGCCATCTGGGCCTCTCACTCTCGCCGCCGGCGGCCCGGCGGCTCCTTCCAGCGCGCCGTGGGGCGGCCGGGTTGAATCCGATGTGTCCGATCTTGCGGCGCCCGGCAGGCGGACAACCGAATCTCAGGACGCAAAAGAACGCGCCGGACGCATACCCTGCATCCTGCACGTTCCGTCAGTCAGCTACGGACCGAAAAAGTCCGAAAATTGCACGTCTCCCAACGCGCGCGTCTGCCCGAACCTGAAGACGCGCAACGCTTCTGTGTGCCCGATATAAGGGCCAAACGCGCCAGGTCGAGCGCATTCCCGCCTGACCCACCGCACTTTTCCGTGTACGAGCGACCTCGCGCGCCATTGTTCCCGTCATTTCGTCGGCCACCCGAGGGCGGCAAACCGGACCGCAACTTTAACGCAACGCCGATATTCCGGGGGTCTTGCCGACCCGACCCGGAAGCCCCCTGCTCCGCATCCTGGTCAGCCGCCGGGCCAAAAGCCGACCCGAATTTCCGCCCCCGGAAGGGCAATCCCCGGATGCAGCTTGCGCGCATCCGAGGAATGAACACTCTCCCTCACCCGTCATGGCCGGGCTTGTCCCGGCCATCCACGCTATTGGCGAGGCGATCCCCGGATCGCGCTTCGGCTACGCCTCAGCTTGTCCGGGGATGGAATTTCGCAAGCTTCGCTTACTTCAATTCCACCTTGGCGCCAGCCTTCTCAAGCTGGGCCTTGAGCTTGTCGGCCTCGTCCTTGGCAACGCCTTCCTTGACCGGCTTCGGGGCACCCTCGACCAGGTCCTTGGCCTCCTTCAGGCCGAGGCCGGTGATGGCACGGACTTCCTTGATGACCTCAATCTTCTTGTCGCCGGCGGCGGCCAGCACGACGGTGAACTCGGTCTTCTCCTCGACCGGCGCAGCCGCGCCGGCGCCCGGCGCTGCCGCCACGGCAACCGCGGCCGCAGCCGACACGCCCCACTTCTCTTCGAGCAGCTTGGCCAGTTCAGCCGCCTCAAGCACGGTCAGGGCGGAAAGGTCGTCGACGATTTTCTGCAAGTCAGCCATTGATCTTGATCCTTGAAGCTATTGGTTCGGAACCAGTTGGAATGATGGGTCGGCGTCACGCCGCTTCGTTCTTGGAGGCATAAGCCTGAACCACACGGGCGACCTTGGCCGCCGGCGCGTTGGCGAGCTGGGCGATCTTGGTCGCCGGCGCGACCAGAAGGCCAACCAGCTTGCCGCGCAGTTCGTCGAGCGAGGGCAGCGAGGCAAGCGCCTTGACGCCATCGGGGTTCAGGGCGGTCGCACCCATCGAGCCGCCAAGGATGGCGAACTGCTCGTTCGCCTTGGCGAATTCGACTGCGACCTTGGGCGCCGCCACCGGATCGTTGGAAGTCGCGATCACGGTCGGCCCCTTCAGAAGGGGGCTGATGGTGGCGAAGTCGGTGCCTTCAAGAGCGATCTTGGCAAGACGGTTCTTGGAGACCTTCACCGCTACGCCCGCCTGCCTCGCCTGCGTGCGCAGGGTCTGCATCTGGGCGACGGTGAGGCCGGAGTAATGAGCGACGACCGCGACGCCGGTGGTCTTGAACAGACCATTCAGCTCCTCGACCGCCTGTTTCTTTGCCGCTTTATCCACGAGCGAAGCTCTCTCCGGTTGGCGATCTGCAAAAGCGCGGATCACCGGGTTGCACCCGCCGTCCGCCGGCCCGTTCCGATCAAGTCGCCTCGATCTCGACGCGCGTCCGGCAGGGACGACACTGTTGCCGACGGTAGCCGCCGGCCAAGCCTGCCCTCCCGCGTCAAGCGACCCGGGGCGTCGAGGTCCGAACCAATTCCCGGCTCCGCCGTCGCCGGCGGGCCTGAAATCCGATCTTCACCCGTCTATGCAGGCCATACGATTAAGCCGTTAGGAAAACTTGCGTTCACCTGCTGGCGCCTGCAGTCTTGGACAGGACAGAGCGACCCGTGAGGATCGCCCTCACGCATCCCGCAAGTCTCATGTCGGAGAGGTCCGTTCGAGCAACCAAAAGGATGTTCGATGCGGATGTCGCTCCTGACAGTTGAGGTTTTCGGAAAGCGCGCACGAACGCGCCAGCGCAAGCCAGCCCGCTCGGAACGGGTCTCTTAGCGCCTCGCCGCGCCGTTGCCAAGCCCCATCTGGCAGGAGGGCGAATTATTCACCGCAGCCTGTCAGGCAAGATGGCCGGCCGCCGCCTTGAGACGCGCCTCGGCGCCCGCCACCATGGCCCGCACGATCTCGCCGGCCCCGGCTTCCGCATGGATCAGATCGATCCCCTCGCCGACGATAACGGCCGAAACCGACGAATCGCCGGCCTCGCGCGCGGTCGCATAGCGCGCCTGCTCGCGGGCGCGCTGCGCCCGCAGGCCCGCGAGGTCGCCGGCCCATTCGTCGATAAACCGGTTGCGCAGGGTGCGGATGTTGAACGCCCCTGGCCAATCGATGTCGCGCGCCACGTCGATCACCGAACTGCGCAGCGTGTCGTCGCCCTCACCTTCGACCGCCACGCGCTTGAGGTTGGGATGCGCCAGCGATTCGGCGCTGACATAGAAAGCCGTGCCGCACAGCACGCCGGCCGCGCCCAGCATCAGGGCAGCGGCCAGTCCGCGCCCGTCGGCGATGCCGCCGGCCGCCACCACCGGCACATTGCCGGCGATGTCGACCACCGCCGGCACCAGCGGCAACGTCGCGCGGCGCGCGCCATGACCGCCGGCCTCGGTCCCCTGCGCGATGACGATATCAGCACCTTCGTCAATGACTTCCTTAGCTTGCGACAGATTCTGAATCTGACATATGAGCGGGATTTTGGCCGTCTTCACCTTGTGCGCGAACGGCCGGATATCGCCGAACGACAGCATGATCGCCTTCGGCGCGCGCTCCAGCGCGAGGTCGAGCAGCGCCGGCTGTTTTGCCAGCGACCAGGTGATGAAGCCGACACCGACCGGAACGTTGCCAGCCGCCGCCAGTTCGGCGGTGAGCCAGTCGCAGTCGCCGTAGCCGCCGCCAACGATACCAAGCCCGCCAGCGGCACTGACCGCGGCGGCGAGCCGGCCGCCGGCGACCCCGGCCATCGGCGCCAGCAGGATCGGATGCTCGATAGCGAGGCGTTCGGTCAGGGCGGTACGAAGCGGCATGGCGGATCTCCTGTTCAGGGCGGCCTACGCCCCCTGTC
This sequence comes from Xanthobacteraceae bacterium, assembly GCA_049646625.1. Classification (GTDB taxonomy): domain Bacteria; phylum Pseudomonadota; class Alphaproteobacteria; order Rhizobiales; family Xanthobacteraceae; genus PRO6. The sequence goes on along the minus strand of JBARWE010000323.1, from coordinate 3,876 downwards.
CCGCTGCCGCAATAACGAAAAAGGCGGAGCCGCTGGCTCCGCCCTTGTTTGTCGGTCTGCTGGTCGCGCCTTAAGTCAGGCGAGCACGCTCGCCGGCTCGACCTTGACGCCCGGCCCCATGGTCGAGGACACCGCGACGCGCTGGATATAGGTGCCCTTGGCGCCAGCCGGCTTGGCCTTGGCAACGGCATCCAGCAGCGCCTTGATGTTCTCGACAAGCTGCTCCTCGCCGAACGAGGCCTTACCGATGCCGGCCTGCACGATGCCGGCCTTCTCGACGCGGAACTCGACCGAGCCGCCCTTGGCGCCCTTGACCGCCGCCGTCACGTCCATGGTGACGGTACCGACCTTCGGGTTCGGCATCATGCCGCGCGGCCCCAGCACTTTGCCGAGCCGGCCGACCAGCGGCATCATGTCCGGAGTGGCGATGCAGCGGTCGAACTCGATGGTGCCGCCCTGCACCTTCTCCACCAGATCCTCGGCGCCGACGACATCGGCCCCCGCCGCCTTGGCCTCGTCGGCCTTGGCGCCGCGCGCGAACACGCCGACGCGCAGCGTGCGGCCGGTGCCGTTCGGCAACGTCACCACGCCACGCACCATCTGGTCGGCGTGACGCGGATCGACGCCGAGATTGACGGCAACCTCGATCGTCTCGTCAAACTTCGAGGTGGCGTTCTGCTTGACCAGCCTGATGGCATCAGCGATCGGGTAAAGCTTATTCCGATCAACCGCTTCATACGACTTCTTAAGACGCTTTCCGATAGCCATCGCGCGTTACCCCTCGACACTCAGACCCATCGAACGGGCAGAACCCTCGACCATCTTCATGGCCGCTTCGACAGTGTCGCAATTGAGGTCCTTGAGCTTCTTCTCGGCGATCTCGCGCACCTGCGCACTCGTCACCGAGCCGGCCTTGTCACGGCCCGGCGCCTTGGAGCCGGACTGCACCTTGGCCGCCTGCTTGAGGAAATAGCTCATCGGCGGGGTCTTCATCTCGAAGGTGAACGAGCGATCTGCATAGATCGTGATCACCACCGGGATCGGCGTGTTCTTCTCTTCCTTCTGCGTCTGGGCGTTGAACGCCTTGCAGAATTCCATGATGTTGAGGCCGCGCTGACCAAGCGCGGGGCCGATCGGGGGCGAGGGGTTCGCCGCACCGGCCGGCACCTGCAATTTCAGGTATCCGGTCACTTTCTTCGCCATAACCTACTCCTGTTGGTGGTGCGGCTCGAGAACGGCTGGCGACCGCCCTTTGCCTCCCACGACCTTCCGCGGAGAACTCTCCGCAACGTCTTGGCCGGGTTTATCCCGGCCATCCACGTCTCTGTGGCCTCATCGAAAAAAGCAACCCGCAGATGCCCGGACCAAGTCCGGGCATGACGGCTTAAACCTTCTCGACCTGGCCGAATTCCAGTTCCACCGGCGTCGCGCGGCCGAAAATCGAGACCGCGACCTTGACCCGTGAGCGGGCCTCGTCGATCTCCTCGACCACGCCCGAGAACGAGGCAAACGGCCCCTCCGCCACCCGCACGTTCTCGCCGATCTCGAACGACACCGACGCCTTGGGCCGCTCCACGCCCTCCTGCACCTGATGCAGGATGCGCATCGCCTCGGCCTCGGAAATCGGCATCGGCTTGTTTTCGGCGCCGAGGAAGCCGGTCACTTTCGGGGTGTTCTTGATCAGATGGAACGCCTCGTCGGTCAGGTCCATCTTGACCAGCACATAGCCGGGAAAGAACTTTCGCTCGGTATCGACCTTGCGGCCGCGGCGCACCTCGGTGACCTTCTCGGTCGGCACCAGCACCTGCTCGAACAGGTCCTCGAGACCGCGTTGCTTGGCCTGCTCGCGGATCGACTCGGCGACCTTCTTCTCAAAGTTGGAATAGGCGTGGATGATGTACCAGCGCATGCTCATGGGAGGGTCCGGGCCTTCAGATGCCGAGAATGAAGCTCACGACCAGCCGGATAACCTGGTCGGTCGCCAGAAAAAACAGCGCCATCAGCACCGCGACAACGAACACCATGATGGTGGTGACGATGGTCTCGCGACGGGTCGGCCAGGTGACCTTGGCGGTCTCCGTGCGGACTTCCTGCAGGAATTTGAACGGGCTGAAGGCCATCGCTGGTCCGGGTCGTGGTGGTTAAGCTTGCAACGCCAGCAAGCGGAATCGGGATAGCCCGCAAGCCGCCCAGCCTTTGTCCCGTCAGGATCGAAGGATGAGCCGCCAGGCGGACCCGCTGCTTGGGAAAATCAGAGCCGTCTCGGAAGTCCGGTCATCCGGGCCGATCACGGGTGGCAGATACCTACTTCGGTGCGGGGCAGAGGTCAAGGCGGCAGCGGGCGCCCGCCGGCGGTTCCTGCGCGCGCCTAGAGCTTTTTGCTTCTGATGGGATCAGAAGAAAAAAAGCTCTAGTGTTTTGTTTTGTCGCGTTTTCTTGACGCGAACCGGTATCCACGTCGCTTGAAAACGCTCCAGCCGGAGACCGGTCGATGACAAACCGCCGCTGCCGCGCGATGGTCGGCTGGGCAAGACCCATTGGGCAAGGGAGCAAGACCAATGACCCCGGACGAGTTCATCCAGGCATTTCGCGAGCGTCACCGCTGGCGCTGCCCGCCCGGCGCCCGCATCACCCTCGACCTGGAAGCGTTCGCGCTACGGCATAAGAATAGCACGGCCAGCATGGACGAACTTTACGAATCGTTCTGCGCCACGCACGGCCTCAAGCCGAAGATCGGACCGCGCCCGCCATCCGGCGGCTGACTGCGGCACCCCCGCCAGCCAAGCCTCAGCCCGGCGACCTGTCGTCGCCCGTCCTGGCCGCAAGGCGCATCAAGGTCTGCTGACCAACCGCCACCGCCGTCCGGGTGTCGCCCTTGATGGCGAACACCTCAAGCTGGCAGACGGTCAGGGTCCGGCCCGAGCGGATGACCCTGCCAACCGCTTCCAGATAATCGCCGACCGCCGGTGCCAGCAGGTTGATCTTGAATTCCACCGTCAGCACGGCGCTGTCCGGCGGAAACAGCGAGAAACCGGCATAGCCGCCCGCCGAATCGGCGATCGCGCTTGCCCCGCCGGCATGGAAATAGCCGTGCTGCTGGGTCAGTTCCGGCCGGAATGGCAGCCGGATACGGACAAACCCTTTACGCACCTCTTCGAGCGAGGCGCCGAGATGAGCCATCAGGCCCTGCCGGCCAAAACTGTCGCGGACGCGGCGTTCAGTGACGGGATCGAGCGGCTCGGCGGCATTCTCTGCATGCATGGCTCAGTCCCCGGAGGCCGGGGTGGACCGATCGGCATGATGAGACGGAGGCCGGAAGCTGGCAGGAGTGGCAGGGCTCGAACCTGCGACCCCCGGTTTTGGAGACCGGTGCTCTACCAATTGAGCTACACTCCTAGACGGCACCGCAGCCCGGATATCCGGCGGCGAACGGCACCCGCGCCTCTATAGTCATTATGCCCCGTGGAGGGAAGGGGGTCGTCACTGCAGCCTCGACCCGACCCTCGCCCTCTCCCTACCCTCGCCCTCGCCCTACCCTCCCCCGCAAGCGGAGGAAGGATGAGAGGCAGCCCGGTTGGCACAGGCGAATTATTGCATCAATCACGCGATGATGTTTGCGACGCCTGCGCCGGCCGCAAGTGCGATGTTTCGCACCTGCGCAACTTTTAATGCGGTTGGAGCGGACGGATTGTTGCAGCCATCATTCAATGATCGATGCGACGACGCCGGCTCCCACCGTGCGGCCGCCTTCGCGGATGGCGAAGCGCAGCTTCTCCTCCATGGCGATCGGCACGATCAGGTGCACTTCCATCGAGATATTGTCGCCCGGCATCACCATCTCGGTGCCTTCCGGCAGGTGCACCACGCCCGTCACGT
>JBARWE010000322.1:0-17626 GCA_049646625.1 Xanthobacteraceae bacterium | reverse complement strand
GGACTCAACCTCGGTCTGCGCGACGCCGCCGATCTCGCCGCGATCGTCGGCGCCGCGGTGGCGCATGGCGAGGATCCGGGCGCGCCGGCAACGCTGTCGCGATTTTCGGCGGCGCGCCGTGCCGACGTTGCATCGCGGGTCTGGAGCGTCGATCTGGCCAACCGCAGCCTGATTGCCGACCTCGTGCCCGTGCAGGCCGCGCGCGCGTTCGGCATGCATCTGCTCGCGCATGTCGGGCCGCTGCGCCGCATCGCCATGCGCGAGGGGTTGTCGCCGTCCTGGCGCAGCGACGACCGGCGGTAGGCTCAGAAGGCGAGCGTGCCGCTTGCCAAAAGCCACATCACCGCCGTCAGCGTTACCACCGACACCGTGGTGCCGACCATCACCGCGGCAGACGCCGGCTCGACCCAGGTATCGTATTGCTGGGCGATGACGAACACGTTGAGGGCCGGCGGCAGCGACGCCAGCAACAGCGCGGTGCCGGCCCATTCCGCGCTGAACGGCCCGAGCAGCATCAGGAGACCGAACAGGATCAGCGGATGCACCACCAGCTTGACCGTGATGGTGGTCGGCAGTTCCCACGGCACCCCTTTGAACGGTCGCAACGCGACGGTGACACCGAGCACGAACAACGCGACCGGTGCGGCCGAACTTTCAAGGAAGCGCAACATGCCGTCGATGGCGACCGGCGGCTGGACATGCAGCGCCGCTGCGCCGACCCCAAGATAGGTCGAGACGATCAGCGGATGCAGCGCGATCTCGCGCACCACCCGGCCGAGCGTCGGCCACAGCGACGCCTTGTTGCCGTCGGTCAGCGCCATGAACAGCGGTACGATGGAGAACAGGAAAATGGTGTCGAAGCAGAACACCAGTGCTGTCGGCGCCGCCGCCTTCGAGCCGAACACCGCCAGCGTCAGCCCCGGCCCCATGTAGCCGATATTGCCGTAGCCACCGCACAGCCCGGCCATCGCAGCCTGCCGCAGCGGCAGGCCGTGCAGCAGGCGCGACGCCACCAGCGCCACGAAATAAGCCGAGGCGGTGCCGAGCGTCGTGGCGACGATAAACGGCAGGTTGTTCAGTTCCTCGAAGGGCGTTTTCGACAGGATTCGGAAGAACAGCGCCGGCAGCGAGACGTAAAGCACATAGAAGTTGACCCAGGCGAGGCCGGACTCGGGCAGCTTCTTATATTTACCGCAGAGGAAGCCTATGAGAATCAAGCCGAAATACGGCAGGGCGAGGTTCAGGACATCGAGCATCGGGAAGGCCGGGCAATGGCAAAGCGGCGCCGGGAGGCGCTTCGCGCAATAAGAGGGCGGACATTATGCGCTGAATGCCTCTAGCATCCGCCGCCATCCTGGTCTATCGACGCTTCATGATTAAAGCGCGCACCGCCAAGTTCCAGATCGGCCAGATCGTCCGGCACCGGCTGTTCTCGTTCCGGGGCGTGGTGTTCGATATCGACCCGGAATTCGCTAACACCGAGGAGTGGTGGCTGTCGATCCCCGAGGAGATGCGGCCGCATAAGGACCAGCCGTTTTACCACCTGCTCGCGGAAAATTCCGATTCCGAGTACGTCGCCTACGTCTCCGAGCAGAACCTCTTGCCCGATGATTCCGGCGAGCCGGTGCGCCACTCGCAGGTCGCCGAGATTTTCGTGCGCGACAAGGCTGGCGGCTACCGGCCGCGCAACACCTCGCTGAACTGACGCACCGAGCCGCTTGTTTTGCGGCCGGCACCGGAACCACCCATAATCAAAAAGGACCGGGTTTTCCCCGGTCCTTTACGTTATCGACGGCAGGCGGACGAGTGCCCGGCCCTAGCTACTTCTGCGCCGGATTGGCGGGCTGGCCCTCGGCCGGCTTCTGCTGCGCTTCGAGCTTGGCGCGCGCCTCGGCGGCCCGCTTCTGCAACTCTTCCTGCAGCTTCTTCTGCGTCTCCTCGAACACCTTCGGGTCGGTCGGCGGGCCGTCATAGGCCTTGGCGAACTCAGCCAGCGGCAGCGGCAGCGTCAGCGGCGCGCCATTGGCGTTGATCGCCTGCACAATGAGGTTCTGCCCCTTCTTCATGTTGGCGATCATGTCGGGCGTCGCCTCGTAATCCGACATGCAGCCATTGGCGAAGCAGATCACATAGGGGCTTTGCACCGGCGGGTTGTTATCGACGATGACGCGCGTGCCATGCACGAGCTGCATGCCGAGCGGCAGCGTGACGCGCAAGATCTTTTTCGGCTCGCCTTCCGGCTCGATGATGACCGCTGCGATCACCGGCTGGCCGGATTCGATGCGGCCGTCCTTGCCGGTGAAGCATACCTGCTTGGCGTTGGCGTCCTGGCCCTTGAGGCAGAATTTGGTCCACGGCGCATAGATGAGCTGGACCTGCTGGTCGGCGCCCTGCTGCTGGCCCTGTGCCGGCGGCGTCTGCGGCGCCGGTTCCTGCTTCTGGGCGTTTTTGGCGGGCGCCTTGGCCTTCGGAGCCGGCTGCTGCGCCTGCGCGACACCGATGCTGCCCGCCGCGATCAGCGACGCCGCCGCCAGCACGGCGGCAACCCGTCCGCGCCGCTGAGCCTGCGCGGCCAAGAAACGGAAATTCATTGCGGAAACCCCTTCTGAGTCCGAACCGGGAATGTAACCGGAACCGCGCAGCCGGCAAAATCCTGCCGGGCCGCTGTGTCGTTACCAAATACGGCGGCAGCGTGACACCTGCCGCCTCCGCTTCCCGCGCCGCCTTCAATACATCGGCAGGCGAAAAGATCAATGCCGGCTGGCGTCCCGGACCCGAAGTTTGCTTCGGAAGGGTGGCCGTTCCAGCGCCGGATCAAGTGCCCGGTATGCTAGCCTCATGCCGTGTCGTTAGCCGAATCACACGTCCGTGCGCGTATTTCGGGCGGCCTGGCCGTGGCCGCCCTGCTGATTTCGGCCGGTCTGCCCGCGGTTGCCGCCCCCCGCCACGCCATCGCCATGCACGGTGAGCCGGCCCTGCCCGCGACATTCGGCCATATGGCCTATGCCAACCCGGATGCGCCCAAGGGCGGCCGGCTGCGGCTCGGACTGCTCGGCACCTTCGACAGCCTGAACCCGTTCATCGTCCGGGGCGCGGCGGTGCCGCAGATGCGCGGCTACGTCGTCGAAAGCCTGATGACGCGCGGCCAGGATGAGCCGTTCACGCTGTACGGCCTGCTGGCGGAGAGCATCGACACCGACGATGCCCGTAGCCATGCCGTGTTCCGCCTCAATCCGCGCGCCCGCTTCTCCGATGGCATGCCGGTGACGGCGGACGATGTGCTGTTTTCATGGCGGCTGCTGCGCGACAAGGGGCGCCCCAACCTCCGGCTCTATTACGGCAAGGTCGAGCGCGCCTCGGCGCCAGACGCCGCGACCGTGCGCTTCGACTTCGCCGGGAGCGGCGACCGCGAGTTGCCGCTGATCCTCGCGCTGATGCCGATCCTGCCGCGCCATGCGGTCGATCCCGAGACGTTCGAAGCGACCTCGCTCGTCGCCCCGGTCGGCTCCGGCCCCTACCGCGTTACCGAGGTCCGCGCCGGCGCCAGCGTGACACTGACCCGCAATCGCGACTATTGGGGCCGCGACCTGCCGGTCAACCGGGGCCTGTGGAATTTCGACGAGGTGCGGCTCGACTACTATCGCGAGGCCAACGGCCTGTTTGAGGCGTTCAAGCGCGGTCTCTACGACGTCCGCATCGAGACCGAGCCGCTACGCTGGCATGAGGCTTACGACTTCGCCGCGGTCCGCGCCGGCGAGGTCGTGCGCACGACGCTGACGCCGGGCACGCCGAACCCGTCCGAATATCTGGTGTTCAATACTCGCCGTCCCCTGTTCGCCGATATTCGGGTGCGGCGAGCGCTGATCCGGCTGTTCGACTTCGAATGGATCAACCGCAACTACTTCTTCGGGCTTTACAGCCGCGACGGCGGCTATTTCGCCGGTTCCGAACTGTCGGCCTATGGCCGGCCGGCGGGCGCGCGCGAACGCACCCTGCTCGCTCCTTATGTGGGAAGCATGCGGCCCGCCATTCTCGATGGCAGCTACCGGCTGCCGGCAGGTGACGGCTCGGGCCGCGACCGCGAGGCGCTACGCGAAGCGCTGACGCTGCTCGGCGAGGCCGGCTACACGCTTGACAATGGCGTGCTGCGCAACACCGCGACCGGCGCGCCGTTTGCCTTCGAAATTCTGGTGACGACGCGCGACCAGGAGCGCATCGCGCTGGCCTTTGCCCGCGATCTCAAACGCGCCGGCATCGCCGCAGAAATCCGCGCCGTCGACGCGGTGCAATTCGACCAACGCCGCCTCGCCTACGACTTCGACATGATCCAGAACCGCTGGGACCAATCGCTGTCGCCCGGCAACGAGCAGGCGTTCTACTGGGGCAGCGCCGCCGCCGACACCCCCGGCACCCGCAACTACATGGGCGCGAAGAATGCGGCGATCGACGCCATGATCGCAAAATTGCTCGATGCCCGCGAGCGTGCCGACTTCGTCGCCGCCGTGCGCGCGCTCGACCGCGTGCTGATGTCGGGCGCCTACGCCATTCCGCTGTTCAACGTGCGCCACCAATGGCTGGCGCGCTGGAATCGGATAGAGTGGCCCACCACGACCGCCCTCACCGGGGCACTTCCCGAAACCTGGTGGCACCGCCCGCAAGCGAACCGATGACCGACCCGCAGCCCGCGCCCACCGCCCTCCCCACGCTTGACGGTCTGTTCCGGCGCACGCTGGCGCAGGCGCCGCATCGGCTCGCGCTGTGCGACCCGCCGGACAAGGCCCGCGTCACCGGAGCCGCGCCGCGCCGACTGACCTATGCCGAGGCCGACCGTGCCATCGCAGTGCTGGCCGCGCACTTCGTAGAGGCGCGGCTACCGCAAGGGGCGGTGGTCGCGCTGCAACTGCCCAACACCGTGGAGACGGTGCTCGCCATTCTCGCCGCGTCCCGCGTCGGTCTGGTCGCGGCCGTGCTGCCGCAACTATGGCGGCAGGCGGACCTGACCGCTGCGCTCAACGCCGTCGGCGCCCGCGCCATCGTCGCCTGTGGGACGATCGACGGCGTGGATCACGCCGACCTCGCGATGCACGCCGCCGCCGAGACCTTCTCCATCCGCCATGTCTGCGGTTTCGGCGCCGGCCTGCCGGACGGCATGGTGGCGCTCGATGAGGCGGCCGGGTCCGCCTCTGCTGCCGTGGTGGAGTTGGCGGAGGACGTCCGGCGCGCCGCCATCGTGACGTTCGACGTGACGCCGGAAGGGCTGCGCGCGGTGCCGCGCAGCCACGCCGCGCTGATCGCCGGCGGCCTTGTCATCGATCTGGAAAGCCGGCTGCCGCAACGCGCCGCAATCGCCGCCGCCGTCACGCCATCGTCGTTCGGCACGCTGGCGGCCTCGCTGGTGACGTGGCTCCTGACCGGCGGCACGCTGGCGCTGCACCATCCATTCACGCCGGAGGTGCTGCTGGGCCAGATCGCCGAGACGCCGTGCGATACGCTGATCGCGCCGGCCGCGCTGGCGCTGGACATCGCCAACGCGGCGCCGACGCTGCGCCATATCATCGGGCTGTGGCGCGCGCCTGAGCAGATGGCGGCGGGACCGCTCTGGCGCGGCGCGGCTGCCTTCACCGACGTGGCGCTGTTCGGCGAAATCGGGCTTGCGGCGATCCGGCGCGGTGCCGATGGGCAGGCGGCGCCGCTCCCGGCCGGCAGCCCCGCCGCCGGCGACGAAGCCGGCGGGCCGGATTTTTCCGACGACCTGCGGCTGACGGCGCAGGGCACGATCGCACTTGGCGGCCCGATGGTGCCGGCCGCCGCCTATCACGGGGTGCCATTGCCGGAGGGCGGCAACCTCATCGAGGTCGATACCGGCTACGCCGCGCGCAAGGTGCAAGGCGGCCTGATCGTCACCGCGCCACCAGCCGGCTTGATCGGCGTCGGCGGCTATCGGTTCCGCGCCAGCGACATTACCGCCTGGAGCCGAATGCTGCCGACGGACACGACGCTGACCGCCGTGCCCGACCGGCTGACCGGCCACCACCTGGCCGGCGATGCCCCCGACCGGCCACGGACCCGCAAGGCGCTTGCCGATCTCGGCCTCAATCCGCTGGTCGCCGAGGCGTTTCGTGGGCGCGGCCGCACCGGCGAGGAGGCCGCGCGTTGACGCGGTGTTAACAGCGATCCGCTGAAATGCGGCCCGGCTACCGGCGCGGGCCTCGTCCGCGCCGGATCAAGCCGTTTGCATCGGGAGCCTGCCGTGTCGTCTCAGCAGGGCGCTGTCGTCGTCATTTCGGGTATCGGCCGCTTCGCGCCGCCGTCCGATCCCGCACTTCCTGACTTCCCCGGACGCATCGACGTCGCATGGGCCGATGCGCTTTCGCTGATCGAAACGACGACGCCGGCGGCGGTGGTAGTAGTCGTCACGCCGGAGGTGACGGCGCAGCTTGAAGTGCTGGCGACGCGCATCGCCGCGCTTCAGCCTTATGTGCCGCTGATCGCCATCGGCATCGAGCCGCCCTGCCCCGACAACGTGCTTCCGTTCGCCCTCGGCGGCCACGCCGCCAACCGGCTCGAAGCACGATTGCTGGCAGCGCTGCGGATCCGCAGCCTGCACAGCACCGTCATGCGGCGGTTCGTCGGCCGCCCAGTGCCGCTGCCTGAGACTGATCCGCTGCAGGATGCCAGCGTGCTGCTGATGGGCCGCGGAGCCTGCTTTCCCGCGCTTTCGGTCGCGCTCGGTGTGCAACTGGGCGTGGTCGGGGCGTTGAGCGTCGACGCGGCCGCCAAGCATCTCAACGTCCGCGAGGTCGACGGCATCGTGATCGGCGACGGCTTTACCTCGCGCGTCATCGATGGCTTTCTCGGCGTCCTTGGCGACGATCCCCGCTTCCGCAACCTGCCGGTCGTGGTGTCACCGGACACGGTGACGGACGACGCACACTACACGCTGCCTTACCTGGAGTTCGCCACGGGCGAGGCCAGAAGCATCACCGCACGCGCCACCCCGTTGATCCGGCTGCACGCCCTGGAGGCACGGCTGATCCGGCTTTTGAAGGTGGCGGAAGCCAACGGGATGCTGGACCCGCGCACCGGTCTTCTCACCATCGCGGCGTTCGAGCGCGATCTTGCCGCCGCCGTCGACGAGGCAAAGGCGCGCCGCACGTCGCTGTCACTGATGCGGCTGGTGGTGGAAGCATCGCGCCAGCGCGAACAGATCGACGCGGCGCGCATCGTCGGCCGCCTGATGCGGCGTAGCGATTTCGCGGTGCTGTGCGGCGACGGCGCGATCGTCGTGGCCTTCACCGGCACCGATGGCAATAGCGTGCAGCGGATCGCCGAGCGGCTCGCCAGTGTGCTGCGCTACAGCGTGCTCAGTACGTCGCCGAACCAGCGCACCGAGGTCCGGGTGGCTACCGCGACGCTGCAACCGGCCGATACCGCGGCGACGCTGATGGCCCGCATCAGGCCCGGCAGCGCCGCCACGCGCGCCGCGTCGTAGCGGCCAGCCGCTTACGCCGCCTTGCGGCCTCCAGCAAGCTCGGCAAGATCGCGCAAAATCTCCGTCGTGCCGGAGACCCGCGCCTCGGCGCTGTCCCACACCTGAAAGAACACCACCTTCATATCGGGCCGCACCCGCGCCGCCTCGCCATGACGGCGGATGAAGGCGACGAGCCGCTCCGGTTCGGCAAACGCATTGTCGCGGAAGGCGATCACCGCGCCCTTCGGCCCGGCCTCGACCTTCTCGATATTGGCGCGGCGGCAATACGCCTTGATCGCTGCGACCTTGAACAGGTGGCGCACCTCGTCGGGCAGCGGCCCAAACCGGTCGCGCATCTCGGCGGTGAAGGCGGCAATCTCCTCGTCGCTGTCGAGATCGGCAAGGCGACGGTAGAGCGACAGCCGCACCGGCAGGTCGGCGACGTAATCCTCCGGGATCATCACCGGCATGCCGAGCGTGATCTGCGGCGACCAGCGATCGGCGACCGGCTCGCTGATGCCGGCCTTGAGGTTGGTGATCGCCTCCTCCAGCATCGACTGGTAGAGTTCGAAGCCGACTTCCTTGATGTGGCCGGACTGCTCCTCGCCGAGCAGATTGCCGGCGCCGCGGATGTCGAGGTCGTGGGAGGCGAGCTGGAAGCCGGCGCCGATGGTCTCCAGCGATTGCAGCACCGAGAGCCGCCGCTCGGCCTGGGCGGTGATCTTGTACTTGTCCGGCAGCGTGAACAGCGCATAGGCCCGAAGCTTCGAGCGCCCGACCCGACCACGCAACTGGTAGAGCTGCGCCAGCCCGAACATATCGGCGCGATGTACGATCAAGGTGTTGGCGGTCGGGATGTCGAGACCGGATTCGACGATCGTGGTGGACAGCAGCACGTCGTATTTGCCGTCGTAGAACGCCGAGATGATGTCCTCGATCACCGTCGCCGGCATCTGGCCATGCGCCACCGCAACCTTCATCTCCGGCACGTTCTCGTCGAGAAACGCCTTGGCTTCGGCGAGATCGTCGATGCGCGGGCAGACATAGAACGCCTGCCCGCCACGATAGCGCTCGCGCAACAAGGCTTCGCGCACCATCAGCGGATCGAACGGGGCGACGAAGGTGCGCACCGCGAGGCGATCGACCGGGGGCGAGGCGATGATCGACAGATCGCGCACGCCGGTGAAGGCGAGTTGCAGCGTGCGTGGAATCGGCGTCGCCGTCAGCGTCAGCACATGCACCTCGGCACGCAGCGTCTTCAGCCGCTCCTTGTGCGCGACGCCGAAGTGCTGCTCCTCGTCGACAATGACGAGGCCGAGGTCGTGGAATCTGATGGTCTTGCCGAGCAGCGCGTGGGTGCCGACGACGATATCGACCGAACCGTCGGCCAGCCCCGCCTTGGTCGCCTTCAATTCCTTGGCGCTGACCAGCCGTGACGCCTGCGCGACATTGACCGGGAAACCGCGGAAGCGTTCGGTGAAGGTCTTGGCGTGCTGGCGCGCCAACAGCGTGGTCGGCACCACGACGGCGACCTGCTTGCCGTTGAGCGCCACCGCGAACGCCGCGCGCAGCGCCACCTCGGTCTTGCCGAAGCCGACATCGCCGCACACCAGGCGATCCATCGGTTTGCCGGCGGCCAGATCGCCCAGCGTGGCGTCGATCGCGCTCCTCTGGTCCTCGGTTTCCTCGTAGGGAAAGCGCGCGCAGAACTCGTCGTAGAGACCGGACGGCACGCTCAACTTCGGCGCCTCGTGCAACTGCCGCTCGGCCGCGACCTTGATCAGTTCGCCGGCAATCTCGCGGATGCGCTGCTTGAGTTTTGCCTTGCGGGCCTGCCAGCCGGAACCGCCAAGACGATCAAGCTCGACATCGGTATGCTCGGAGCCGTAGCGCGACAGCAGTTCAACGTTTTCGACCGGCAGGAACAGCTTTGCGCCGGCGGCGTAATGCAGTTCAAGGCAGTCATGTGGCGCGCCCGCGGCCTGCAGCGTTTTGAGGCCGACGAAGCGGCCGATGCCGTGCTCGACATGAACGACGAGGTCGCCGGCGGCAAGGCTCGTCACCTCCGAAATGAAGTTCTCGACCTTGCGGCTGGCCCGGCGCGGCCGCACCAGCCGGTCGCCGAGGATGTCCTGCTCGCTGATGACGGCGACGCTGTCGGTCTCGAAGCCGGCTTCGAGGCCGACCACCGCCAGCATGGTTTCGTTGCGCGGCGTTGCCGCCACCATGCGCCAGTTCGCAATCTCCACCACGTTGTGCAGCTTGTGCTCCTTGAGCACGCTGTCCATGCGCTCGCGCGCGCCGGCACTCCACGCCGCGATCACCACCTTCTTGCGCGCCGCCTGCAACGCCTGAACGTGCCCGACCAGCGCGGCGAACACATTGACCGAACTGTCGGCCCGCTCCGGCGCGAAATTGCGCCCCGCCCGCGCCCCGGCATCGATCGCGTCCGGCGTATCGTCGGGCAGCGCGAACGGCGACAGCACGGCTCGCGCGTGGTCGCCAAGCCGCTCGCCCCATTCGCGCCCGGTCAGATAGAGCCGGTCCGGCGGCAGCGGTTTGTACAGCGGTCCCTCGGCGTTCTCCATCGCCTCATAGCGCGCCTCGTAATAATCGGAGATTTGCGTGAAGCGCTCACGCGCCGCGTCGTCCGCCTGGTATTCGAGCGCAACCGTGGCGCCGTCGAGATAATCGAACAGCGTATCCATCCGCGTGTGAAACAGCGGCAACCAATGCTCCATGCCGGGGTAGCGGCGGCCCTCGCTGACGGCTTCGTAGAGCGCATCATCGCGGCTCGGCGCGCCGAACGCTTCGACATAGCTCATGCGAAACCGCTTGATGGTTTCGGTCACGAGTTGAAATTCAGCCACCGGCACAAGATCGAGGCCGCGCATGGTAAGCGCGGTGCGCTGGGTCTCGGCGTCGAACGAGCGGATCGATTCCAGCGTGTCGCCGAAGAAGTCGAGCCGCACCGGCATGTCGAGACCGGCCGGGTAAAGATCGAGAATGCCGCCGCGCACCGCGAACTCGCCCGGCTCGCGCACCGTCGCGGTGCGGCCATAGCCGTTATGGGTGAGCCATTCGACGATCGAGTCCATGCCGACGACATGCCCCGGCGCGACGGACAGCGCCTGCGCGGCAATGGCCTCGCGCGCCGGCACGCGCTGGGTGATGGCGTTGACGGTGGTAAGCAGCATCAAGGGCGTTTCCGATCCCTTGAGGCGTGACAGCCGCGCCAGCGTGGTGAGGCGCTGCGCGGTGACGCCGCCATGCGGCGACACCCGGTCGTAGGGCTGGCAGTCCCAGGCCGGAAATTCCATCACCGTCAGGTCGGGCGCGAAGAAGGCCAGCGCGCGCGCCAACTGCGCCATGCGTGGGCCGTCGCGGCAGACGACAGCGAGGCTGACCGCCCCGCCTTTGCCCTTGGCTTTAGCGAAAATCGCGCGCGCGAGGTCCGACAGCACCAGCCCCTCGGCGCCGTCGGCGACATTGGCCAGCGTCAGCGCGCGGCCGGGAGCGAGGCTATCAGCCGGCGAGCGGACAGCTTTCACAGGCCCGGCTCCGCCACGTCGAATGCCTTGATGCGCGCGAACAGATCGGTCGCGAAGGCCGGAGGCGCGATGGCGCCGGAGACGGCGGCGAACAGTTCGGGATCCGGCAGTTCGAGCAGACGTTCCAGCACCGCAATCTCGTCGTCGCTCAGCGTCGCGATATGCGCATCGGCGAACCGGCCGAGGATCAAGTCCATCTCGCGGGTGCCGCGGTGCCAGCAGCGGAACAACAGCCGCTTGCGCCGGTGGTCCAGTCCCTCGCCCGAATGTGCCGTCGTGGTCATAGCCGCCTCTCGATCAACGCCAAAAGCCCGGACGTGCCGGGCGCGCCTGATATAGAGCATGATCGGGAATGTGAAAATGCGCTCTTTTTGTCATGGCCGTACGCTTTCGTCGTCATGGCAGGGTTTATCCCGGCCACCCACGGCTTGCTTGACTGCATCTCAGTCAAGGTGTGGATGTCCGCGACAAGCGCGGGCATGACGGAAGGGGACCCCGCATTGCATTTGCGCCGAAATGCAGCCAACCATCGGCCGACCGTTTTCTCCGATGTGATGAATCATGCGGCCTGCCGTTCTCAATCCCCTGTTCGCGCCGGTGACGAGCCTCGCCGGGGTCGGACCGAAACAGGACAAGCTGTTCCGCTACTTGCTGGAACGCGACGACACCCCGCGCCTGATCGACCTCCTGCTGCACCTGCCGTCCGGTGTCATCGACCGCCGGGCGCGGCCAAAGATCCGCGACGCGGTGCCCGGCACGGTGGTGACGCTGGAAGTGACGGTAGAGCGCCATCGCCCGCCGCCGCGCGGCCGGGCGCGCGCCCCTTACATCGTCACCGCCAGCGACGACACCGGCGAGGTTCTTCTCACCTTCTTCCGCGGCAACCGCGATTATCTGGAAAAGCTGCTGCCGGTCGGCGCGCGGCGCTATGTGTCGGGCACGGCGCAGATGTTCGAGGGCACGTTGCAGATCGTCCACCCCGACCGCATCGTGGATGAAGCCGGGTTTCAGAGGCTGCCGGGCATCGATCCTGTCTATCCGCTGACCGAGGGACTGGCGCGTGGCGCCCTGCATCGGGCCGTGACGCAGGCGCTCGACCGGCTGCCGGCGCTGCCGGAATGGATCGACGCCGCCATCAGGCGCCGCTGCGGCTTCACCTCGTTTGCCGAGGCGCTGCGCGGCGTTCATGTGCCGCGCGAGCCGGAGGACATCTCGCCCGAGGGGCCGCTGTGGTCGCGGCTCGCCTTCGACGAATTGCTGGCGCATCAACTGGCGCTCGCCATCGTCCGCGCGCAGTTGCGCCGCCCCGCCGGCCATCGCCATGTCGGCGATGGCGCGCTGCGGGACAGGATCATCAATGCCCTGCCCTATGCGCTGACCGGCTCGCAGCGCGAAGCGGCAGCCGCCATTGCCGCCGATCTGGCGCAGCCGGTGCGCATGCTACGGCTGCTGCAGGGCGACGTCGGCTCCGGCAAGACGGTGGTGGCGCTTCTGGCCGCCGCGGCCGCGGCCGAGACGGGCAAGCAGGCGGCGCTGATGGCGCCGACCGAAATCCTCGCCCGGCAGCACCTGAAAGCCATCGCGCCGCTTGCCGAGCAGGCCGGCATGCGGGTCGCGATCCTGACCGGGCGCGAAAAGGGCAAGGAGCGTCGCGAACTGCTGGCGCGGCTCGCGGCCGGCGACATCGACCTCGTGGTCGGCACGCACGCGCTGATTCAGGATGATGTTATTTTCCCCGCGCTGGCGCTGGCGATCATCGACGAGCAGCACCGCTTCGGCGTGCGCGAGCGGCTCAAGCTCACCGCCAAGGGCGAGGCGGTGGACGTGCTGGTGCTGTCGGCGACGCCGATCCCGCGCACGCTGGTGATGACCTATTTCGGCGACATGGACATCTCTGAACTGCGCGACAAGCCGGCCGGCCGCCAGCCGATCGATACTCGCGCGGTCGCGGCGTCCCGCGTCAGCGAGGTGATCGACGCGGTCGGCCGCGCGCTTGACGCCGGGCGGCAGGTCTATTGGGTCTGTCCGCTGGTTGAGGAATCCGACACCGTCGCCTCGATGGATGCCGAGCAGCGCTTCGCGGTTCTTGAGAAGCGGTTCGGTGATCGCGTCGGGCTGGTGCACGGCCGCATGCGCGGCACCGACAAGGACCGCGTGATGGCGCGCTTTGCCGGCGGCGATCTCGGCGTGCTGGTGGCGACCACGGTGGTCGAGGTCGGCGTCGATGTGCCCGCCGCCAGCATCATGGTGATCGAGAACGCCGAGCGCTTCGGGCTGGCCCAGCTTCACCAATTGCGCGGCCGTATCGGCCGGGGCGCGACCGCTTCGACCTGCCTGCTACTCTATCGCGAACCGCTCAGCGAGACCGCGCAGGCGCGGCTCAAGGTGATCCGCGAAACCAACGACGGCTTCCGTATCGCCGAGGAGGATTTGCGGCTGCGCGGCGAAGGCGACATCCTCGGCACCCGGCAGAGCGGCCTGCCCAGCTTCCGCATCGCGCGCCCGGCGCTGCACGGGCAGTTCGTTGCGCAGGCGCGCGAGGCTGCGCTCGACATCATGCGCCGCAACCCGAAACTGGCGGGAGAGCACGGCGAAGCACTGCGCTGCCTGCTGTATCTGTTCGGCCGCGACGAGGCGTTGCCGCTGATCGGCGCGGGATAGAGCGTTTTCGTCAGGACGTCGCTTGCGCGCCCGCCTCCGAAGCCGGGCGCTCCTCGTCCGTGGCAGCAGCGGCGACGCGGCGTTTGTGCGGATCGGAGCCGGGCTGCACGACGCCGGCCGACATGATCAGCGTTGCGGCGTCGTCGGTGCCCATATCGATTTCGATCACCTTGCTCTTTGGCACATAGAAGAAGAAGCCGGTGGTCGGGTTCGGCGCGCACGGCAGGAACACGGAAATATACTCTTCCTTACCCGGCAGGCCGCGCTCCACGGTTTTGCTCGGCGGCTGCGAGATCAGCACGATCGACCACATGCCGGGCGCCGGAAACTCGACCATGCCGACTTTACGGAAGCTCGATCCCTTGCCGGAAAACAGCGTCTCGAACACCTGCTTGAGGCCGCGATAGATGGCGCGCACCACCGGCATGCGGCCGAGGATGTATTCGCCGAGCGCCACCAGCTTGCGGCCGATCAGGTTGGCGGCGAAGAAGCCGACCAGCGTCAGCCCGCACACCGCGACGATCAGGCCGAAGCCCGGCACCGCGAACGGCAGGTAGGCTTCCGGGCGATAGGCCGACGGCACCAGCGGCCGCACCAGCCCGTCGACCCAGGTGATGAACCACCACAGCAGATAAATGGTGATGACCACCGGGCCGGTGACGATCAGGCCGGTCAGGAAATAGTTGCGGAACCGCGCCATCAGGCCGCGCGGCGCCTCCGGCGGCGGAGCAAGCTCCGGGGCATCCGGCGGAAGCGGTGGAAGATTCGGGCCGGTCATCTTGAAACCGGGGGGCCAATGGTGAGAAAAACGGGTTGTTTCATTACATTATTGTAGCAGGTTTTCATCGGCGCACGGAGGTGATGCTGCGACCGTTTGTCTTGCTCCTCACTCCACCGTGACCGACTTGGCCAGGTTGCGCGGTTGATCGACATCGGTCCCCATGATGACCGCGGTGTGGTAGGCGAGAAGCTGCACCGGGATGGCGTAGACCAGCGGCGCCACCGCTGCCGGCATGTCCGGCAGCACGATGGTTGCCAGCGAGTTAACGGTCGCCTCGCGCGCGCCCTGTGCATCGGTCATAAGGATAATATTGCCGCCGCGCGCTGCCACCTCCTGCATGTTGGAGACGGTCTTTTCGAACACACGGTCATACGGCGCGATGACCACCACGGGCGTCGTCTCGTCGATCAGCGCGATCGGGCCGTGCTTGAGTTCGCCGGCGGCGTAGCCTTCGGCATGGATATAGGAAATTTCCTTGAGCTTGAGCGCGCCTTCGAGCGCCAGCGGATAGCTGGTGCCGCGGCCGAGATAAAGCATGTCGCGGCACTTGGCGATGTCGCGCGCCAGCCGCTCGATCTGCGGCTCCAGCGCCAGCGTCTGCGCCATCAGACGCGGCACCTCGATCAGGCCGCGGGTCAGCTTGTTCTCGTCCTCGACCGAGAGTTCGCCGCGGGTGCGGCCGGCGGCCACCGCCAGCGCCGCCAGCACCGCAAGCTGGCAGGTGAACGCCTTGGTCGAGGCAACGCCGATCTCCGGGCCGGCCAGCGTCGGCAGCACGATCTCGCTGTCGCGGGCGATGGTCGAGGTCGGCACGTTGACCACCGCCAGCGTGTGCTGGCCCGCTTCGCGCGCATAACGCAGCGCCGCCAGCGTGTCGGCGGTCTCGCCGGACTGCGAAATGACGATGGTCAGGTCGCCCGCGCGCAACGGCGCCTCGCGATAGCGGAACTCGGAGGCGACATCGATCTCGACCGGCAGCCGGGCAAAGCGCTCCAGCCAGTATTTGGCGATCGCGCCGGCATAGCTCGCGGTGCCGCAGGCGGCGATCGAGATGCGCTGGATGGCGTTGAAGTCGAACGGCAGTTCGGTCGGCAGCGCAATGCGCTCGTTGGCCATGTCGATGTAGCGGGCGAGCGTATGTCCGACCACCTCGGGCTGCTCGTGGATTTCCTTGGCCATGAAGTGGCGGTAGTTGGCCTTGTCCACCAGGAACGCTGCCGCGCCCGACTTCAGCACCTCGCGCTGCACGATGGTGCCGCGCGCGTCGCGAACCACCGCGGCGCCGCGCGACAGCACCACCCAGTCGCCGTCTTCGAGATAGCTGATGCGATCGGTGAACGGGGCCAGCGCGATGGCGTCGGAGCCGAGATACATTTCGCCGTCGTCATAGCCGACCGCAAGCGGCGCGCCATGCCGCGCGCCGATCATCAGATCGTCTTCACCGGCAAATATGAACGCCAGCGCGAACGCCCCGTGAAGCTGCGGCAGCGCCGCCTTGACCGCATCGGTCGGTGACAAGCCCTGTTGCAGATAGCTATCGACCAGATGCAGCACCACCTCGGTGTCGGTCTCGGTGCGGAAGGTGACGCCCTGCGCCGTCAGCGCCTCGCGCAGTTCGCGGAAATTCTCGATGATGCCGTTGTGGACCACGGCCACACGCTCGGTGGCATGCGGGTGGGCGTTCGTTTCGGTCGGCCTGCCGTGGGTGGCCCAGCGGGTATGGCCGATGCCGGTCAGGCCGTTGAGCGGCGCCTGGCGCAGCCGCGCTTCCAGGTTTCTCAGCTTGCCTTCGGCACGGCAGCGCGCCAGCACCCCGCCTTCCAGCGTGGCGATGCCGGCGGAATCGTAGCCGCGATATTCAAGCCGCTTGAGGGATTCGACCAGCTGCTCCGCAACCGGCTCGCGCCCCAGGATGCCGATGATGCCGCACATGCGGTTTGCGATCTCCGTGGATGGAACAGACGTCAGGGCCTGCTCTGTTTAGTGGCGCCGGCCGCTTGGGCAGACTCAATAATTGTTGCGGATTGCGACAGCGTTAAGCGAATGCCCTGTCAAACTGCGTTAAAGCGCGGCTCACCCCTTGGATTTGGGCTGGCCGGCGCGGTCGGCCTGTTTGCGCTCGCGGAACCGTTTGGCCCAGCCGGGCCGTGTCGCCTGCGTGCCGCGCTCGACGCGAAGCGCGTCGTCGGGGATGTTTTCGGTTACGACCGAGCCGGAGCCGATATAGGCGCCCGCCCCCACCGTCACCGGCGCCACCAGCGAGGAATTCGAGCCGACGAAGGCGCCGGCGCCGATCTCGGTGCGGTACTTGTCGTAGCCGTCGTAATTGCAAGTAATGGTACCGGCGCCGATATTGGCCTTCGGTCCGACATGGGCATCGCCGATATAGCTGAGATGGTTGACCTTGGCACCGGCCTCGATCGTGGCCGCCTTGGTCTCGACGAAATTACCGATCCGCGCGCCCTCGCCCAGCACGGTGCCGGGCCGCAGCCGCGCATAGGGACCGACCGACGCACCGGCGCCGATCCGCGCCTCGGTGAGGTGCGAAAAAGCGTGAATGACGGCACCGTCGCCAACCGAAACGTTCGGCCCAAACACCACATAAGGCTCGACCACCACGTCGCGCCCGAACGCCGTGTCGGCAGCGAGGAACACCGTCTCCGGCGCTACCAGCGTCACCCCGGCGGCAAGCGCGGCGGCGCGCAGGCGGTGCTGCATCGCCTGTTCCGCCTCGGCCAGTTGCGCCTTGGTGTTGATGCCGCGCACCTCGTCCTCGGCGGCCTCGACCACCACCGCCTCGCAGCCCATGTCGCGGACGATGGCGACGGCGTCGGTGAGATAATACTCGCCCTTGCTGTTGGCATTGCCGATCCGCTCCAACACGGTGAGCGCCTCGCGGCCGGCAAACGCCATCACGCCGGCATTGCACAGATCGATGGCGCGTTCGGCTTCACTGGCGTCGGCATGCTCGCGGATCGCCTGCAAACGGCCGTCCGCGACGATCAGCCGGCCGTAGCCGGTCGGGTCGGCGGCGCGGAAGCCGAGCACAGCCAGCGCCGCGCCACCGGCCAGCGCCGCGCGCAGGCGGGTGAAGGTGTCCGCGCTGATCAGCGGCGTATCGCCAAACGCCACCACCACATCGTCGGCGCCACGGGCCAGTGC
>JBARWE010000321.1:0-3948 GCA_049646625.1 Xanthobacteraceae bacterium | reverse complement strand
CCCTTCTTCGCTGACGTCTTGGTGTCGGCAACGCCGCGGCCGGAGCCGCTCTTGTTGCCGCCGCCGCTCTCCTTGTTCACGGTGGCCCAGGCGCGGCGTTCGGCTTCCGTCTTCCTGACGCCACGGCGCCGGTAGCCCTCCTCGATATGCTCCGCCTTGCGCTTCTGCTTGTCGGTGTAACTCGATTTGTCCCCACGCGGCATGATGCGTCTCCTGTTGCGACGGATGATCTGTCGGCAACACCGCCGCGAAACCAAATGTTCCGCCGCGCACGCATGAAACACGCATGAAAAAAGCCCCGATGCGCGGCACCGGGGCTTCCGAACGAGGCGGCGCGATGGCTATTTGCCGGTCTGATCGTCGATAGCCGCGCTGGGGGAGTTCTTCTGGATCGAAGCAATGGCGTCCTGCGCCGATTTCTTCTGCTTGTAGCCTTCCGAACTGAACATGATCTCGCCGTTCGACGCCTTGAAGCGAAAACGGGTCTCGCCGGACTTGTCGGTAAAAAGTTCAAACTTGTAAGCCATCACGCCCCCGACGGGTTGGATTGCACTGCGACCCTGGCAGGGTTGGCGATCGCCGAACCGGTGTCAAGGCATCCGGGGCGAGCTATCCACGCCAGCCCACGCCCGACCTGACCCGTCGCTAGCCATTGCGGCTGACGCGGTTCGCGTATCCTGGCGGCCGCATGGCGCCGGAGCAACGGAACCGACAATCACGCCGGGAGCGGTTGCCAAATCGCCGCAATTTCCCGCCAGACGTAAACACCCCACCTTTCGCCACGCCGCCGCATTGGCTAAGCCTGCGCGTGATTGGCAGCGACCTTGTCCCGATGAGGGTTTTCATGTTTCCCAAGCCGACGCCGGCCTTAAGCCCCAATACCTACGCCTACGAGTCCGAACCGATGGTCAAGCCGACCGGCTTTCGCGAATACGACGCACGCTGGCTGTTCGGCAAGGAAATCAACCTGATGGGCATCCAGGCGCTGGGCCTGGGGCTTGGCACGCTGATCGGCGAACTGGGCGCGAAGAAGGAGATCGTCACCGGCCACGACTTTCGCGGCTATTCCGCCTCGATCAAGTACGCGCTTGTATCCGGGCTGATGGCGGCCGGCTGCAAGGTGCACGACATCGGCCTGGCGGTGACGCCGATGGCCTATTTCGCCCAGTTCGACCTCGACGTGCCGTGCGTCGCCATGGTCACCGCCTCGCACAACGACAATGGCTGGACCGGGGTGAAGATGGGCGCCAACCGTCCGCTCACCTTCGGCCCCGACGAGATGACGCGGCTGAAGGAGATCGTGCTCAACGCCGCCTTCGTCGGCGGCGCCGGCACCTATCAGTTTCATCCGAACTTTCCGGCGCGCTACATCGCCGATTTGACGAACCGGCCAAGGCTCAAGCGCAAGCTGAAAGTGGTGGTGGCCTGCGGCAACGGCACCGCCGGCGCCTTCGCGCCGCAGGTGATGGAAAAGATCGGCTGCGAGGTGATCCCGCTCGACACCGAACTCGACCACACGTTTCCGAAATACAATCCGAACCCCGAAGACATGACGATGCTGCACGCGATCCGCGACGCGGTGCTGGCGCACAAGGCCGATGTCGGGCTTGGCTTCGACGGCGACGGCGACCGCTGCGGCGTGGTGGACAACACCGGCGAGGAAATCTTCGCCGACAAGGTCGGCGTCATGCTGGCGCGCGACATGTCGGCGCGGCACAAGAATGCCCGCTTCGTGGTGGACGTGAAGTCGACCGGGCTGTTCGTCACCGACCCGGTGCTGCAACGGCAGGGTGCCGAGGCGACCTACTGGAAGACCGGCCATTCCTACATGAAGCGGCGCACCAACGAGCTTGGCGCGCTGGCCGGTTTCGAGAAGTCCGGCCACTTCTTCTTCAATGCGCCCTATGGCCGCGGCTACGACGACGGCCTGGTGTCGGCGATCGCCATCTGCGACATGCTCGATCACGCCCCCGGCAAGACAATGTCCGACCTCAAGGCCGCGCTGCCAAAAACCTGGTCGTCGCCGACCATGTCGCCACACTGCGACGACGAGGTGAAATACGGCATCGTCGAGCAGGTGGTGAAGCACTTCGAGGCGACGAAAGCCAGCGGCGGCAAGATCGCCGGCCAGGCGATCCGCGACCTCGTCACCGTCAATGGCGTCCGCGTCACGGTCGAGGACGGCAGTTGGGGGCTGGTGCGCGCCTCCTCCAACAAGCCCGAGCTTGTCGTCGTGGTGGAAAGCCCGGTGTCGGAACAGCGCATGCGCGATATGTTCACGGCGATCGACGCGGTGCTGCGCACCCACCCCGAGGTCGGTGCCTACAACCAGACGATCTGACGTCGCCGCCCGCGTTACGCCGCGCGCACCGAGGCGAGGAACGCCTCGACTTCCGTCTTGAGGGTATCGGCCTCCGACGACAGTTTCGAGGCCGCCTCATGCAGCTTGGTGGCAGCGGTGCCCGCCTCGTGCGAGGCGCGCGTCACGCCGGCGATGTTGTCGTTGACGTCGCGCGTGCCCTGTGCCGCCTGCTGGATGCTGACGGCGATCTCGCGGGTCGCCGCGTCCTGCTGGGTGACGGCGCTGGCAACAGTCGCCGAGAGCTGGTTGATCTCGTCGATGGTGCTGCCGATGGCGTGGATGGCGCCGACCGCCTCGTCGGTCACGTTCTGGATCGCCTGAATCTGCGCCGCGATCTCATCGGTGGCTTTCGCTGTCTGATTGGCGAGCGCCTTGACCTCGCCGGCGACGACCGCAAAGCCGCGGCCATGCTCGCCGGCGCGCGCCGCTTCGATGGTGGCGTTGAGCGCCAGCAGATTGGTCTGGCTGGCGATACTCTGGATCAGCGTGACCACCTCGCCGATCTTCTGGGTGCCGGCGGCCAGCCCCTCGATGACGGTATTGGTCCGGTGCGCCTCCTCGGCGGCGCGGCTCGCCATGTCGGCGGCGCGCGCGATGTGGCCGCCGATCTCGCTGATCGAAGTGCTGAGTTCGTTGGTCGCCGCCGCCATGGTCTGCACGTTGCCCGCCGCCTGGTCGGCGGCGGTGGATACGGCCACCGCGCGCGCCGACGCCGCCTCGCTGTTGGCGTTCATCGCCGACGACATCGCCTGCAGGTTGGCCGAGGCACCGGCCACCGAGTTGACGACGTGGCCGACGCTGCGCTCGAACTCGCCGGCGAGCTGCTGCATGGCCACCTCGCGCTGGCGGGCGGCTTCGCGCTCCACGTCAGCGCGCCGGGCATCGGCCTCGCGCACCGCGGCCAGCGCCGCTTCGGCCTCGGCGCCCTTCTGTGCCGCCGCCGAGAACAGATTGGTCAGGGTGTAGGCGACGGTGCTCAGCACGGCGGCCTCGGCTATCAGCACCACCGCGTGCAGCATGACGCGGCCAAAGTCAGCGCCGCCCGGATAAAGTGCCGCCGGCAGCACGCTATTCAGCACGAGATGATGCACGGCGACCGCCAGTGTACCGGCGACGATGGCGCGGATATCGCAATAGACCACCAGGCAGGCGAGCAGCGCGAAGAAATACATATGCAGATCGACCTGCCAGCGGTGACCAGCGAGCAGCGGCAGGATCAGCGCCGGTATTGTCATCAGCGCGACAGCCATCGTGCTTCGCGTCGCTCCGGCGCTCGGCGCGCGCCAGACGCATAGCGTCGTCACGCCGGCGATCGCCACACTCAGCGCCGCGATCGGCAACCAGTCGACGCCGAGCAGCAGCCCGATCGCGACAATGACCGGCAGATGCAGCCACAGCACCATCACCAGGGTGCGGTTGGCAGCTTCGCGCAGCGTGGTGAGGTCTTGAATGGTGGAGGTCATCGTGAGATTCTTTCAATATTACTGCTGAAAATCATCATTCGAGGCAAGCGGCCGTCGCCCGCGGGTCGGCGGCAAACCAGGCGCCGGCCGCACGCAGGCGGGCGCGGCCTTCCGTCGCGGCGG
>JBARWE010000320.1:0-2840 GCA_049646625.1 Xanthobacteraceae bacterium | reverse complement strand
CGGCGCGTCAGCGCGGCGAGGCCGCCGCCGAGCAGGGCGATGATGAGGGCGTCGATCAGGAACAGCGCCAGCGCCGCGGCGAGCGTCAGGCCGCGCAGGTCGCGCGGCTCGGCGCTGCCATAGGCGGCCTGGCGCGCGTTGAGTGCCGAGACGTCGAGCGGTGCCAGCGTGTCGTCGCCCGTCAGCGTGTTGACGGCGAGCGGGCCATCGGCCGGGCCGTAGAAGCCGGGCGGATGATCGGCCGAGGCGCGGCCGCGAAAATCGACGCTGAGCGGCTTGGTGGTCGATGGCGGCGGGGTGAAGGAGCCGAAACCGTCGAGCGTGCGCGTCGCCGCTACCGTTTCGGCTTTCGGTTCGGTGCCGGCCGCGCCGGCGCCTTCCCTTGCGGTGGTGCCGGCCATGTCCACCACCCGCTGCAGCATTTCGACGAAGGTGCCGGACATCGGCAGGTTCGACCAGCGCATGTCGGCGCTGACATGGAACAGCGCGAGCACGCCCTTGCCGCGCCGCTCGCCGGTGACCAGGGGCGTGCCGTCCGCCAGCGAGGCCCAGCTTCGATCGGCCAGCTCAGCGTCGGGTTCGGCCAGCACCTGCCGCGTGACCGTCACGTCGCCGGGCACATGCAGGCCGGCAAACGGTCCGTCGGCAGTGAACGCGGCCAGTTGCTGCGGCTTCTCCCAGGTCAGGCTGCCGCCGAGGCTGCGATCGCCGAGCCGCAGCCTGACCGGCGACAGCCCGTCGTCGGCCTGCGCCAGCCGGGGACCGGCGAAGCGCACCAGCACGCCGCCGCCTTCGATCCAGGCGGTAAGGCGCGTGCGCAGGTCGGGGGTCAGCGCGCCGACATCGGCAAGGACGATCATCGGCAGCTTGTCGTTGAGGAACTGTGCCACGGCCTGCGCCGGCGCGGCGCGCTCGGCGAGGCGGATGTCGGCGAACGGCGATAGCGCCCGCGTCAGGTAGAAGGTCGAGGCGAGCAGGGGCTGGGCGGTATCGGCACTCGCGCCGCTGACGATGCCGATGGCGCGGCGGCGCCAGCGCCGGTCGAGCAGTTGCACCGCGCCGGCGGAGCGTTCGCCGACGATTTCGAGGCGGGCGATGTCGTTGCGCAACTCTACCGGCAGGTCGAAATTCGCCGTTGTATCCCGTGCCTCGGCGGCGAACTGATAATTCACCTCGCCGAGCGGCGCGCCCTTCTGGTCGAGCGCCCGCACGATGCCGGCGCCGCCGCCGCCGGGACGCGCACGCAGCACCTTGACGGTCATGCGCGCGGCGGCGTTTTCCGCACCGGCCAGCGCCAGCGCCGGCGGTGTGCCGGCGCCGTAGATGGTCAGCGGCCGCTCGCCGAGCGTCCTGGCGAGTTCGGTGACGAATGCCGCGCCGCGCCCGGTATCGACCCCGTCGGACAGCCATACCAGGTCGGCCTCGCCCAGGGTTGCGAGGAAGCGGCCGAGATTGGGCAGCGCTGCGATCCGCTCCACGGCATAGGGTTTCGGGGTGAGTTGATGCAGCGCCACGCGCGCCGTTCCGGCCGTCATCAGCGTCAGGTCGCGGGTCGGCTCGGACAGCGGTACCAGCGCGATGCCGCGCCCGCCGGCGTCGGCCTGGGTGATCAGATCGTCGGCCGCCTCAAGGCGGGTGTCCCAGCTTGCCGCAGCCGCCCAGCCGTCGTCGATCACCAGCACCAGCGGCCCGGTGCGCCCGGCTTCGCCGGCATGCGGGTCCCACATCGGTCCGGCGGCGGCGAAGATCACCAGCGCCGCCGCCAGCAGCCGCAACGCGGTCAGCCACCACGGCGTGCGCGCCGGGGTTTCCTCCTTGGGCTGGATATCGAACAACAGCCGCGCCGGTGGGAAGGTGATGCGGCGCGGCCGTGGCGGCGTCACCCTGAGCAGCCACCACAGCACCGGCAGGCTGGCAAGGCCGAGCAACAGCCAGGGCGTGGTGAAGGCGAGGGGGAGCGCGCCGATCATGCGCCGACCTCATGCCGTGCCGGGGTGGCGGCGCTGCCGCGCCCGGCCATCATGCCGCTGTGCAGGGTCAGCAGCAGTTCGGCGGCCGAACGGTTCGTTGCGTGAACCGTGAACAGCCAGCCGAGCCGGCCGGCCTTGGCGCGGATTGCCTCGCGGTGCAGCGCAAGCCGCGCCGTATAGTCGATGGCCCAGGTTTCGGCGCGGCCGGCGACGACCGTGCCAGCGCCTTCTGGCTCGATGAATTCGACCCGGCCGCTGTAAGGGAAGGTTTCTTCCGCCGGATCGACGATCTGCAACAGCGTGCCGCGCGCGCCCGCGCCGGCAAGCGTATCGAGCATGGCGCCAATGTCGTTAAGCGGCGACCACAGGTCGGACATCACCACGATTTCCGACAGCGGGGCCGGCGCGAAAGCGGGCGGCAGACTGACGCGCTCGGCGCGGTCGTGCAGCATCGCCTGCGCCAGCCGGTCGATAATGTTGCGGCTGGCGGATGGGGCGATCAGGCCCGGAACGCCGACGCGCTCGCCACCGGCGACCAGCAGTTCGGCGAGCGCAAAGGTGATGACCAGCGCCCGTTCCAGCTTGCTGTCGCGCGCCGCGCTGGAAGCGAATGCCATCGACGGCGAGCGGTCGGGCCACAGCCAGACGGTGTGTGCCGCTTCCCATTCCTGCTCGCGCACATACAGAAGATCGTCGCGCGCCGAGCGGCGCCAATCGACGTTCGAGGCCGGTTCGCCCGAGACGAAACGGCGGTACTGCCAGAAATTCTCGCCGGCGCCGGCGCGGCGGCGGCCATGCAGCCCGTGGGTGACGCTGGCGGCGATGCGGCGCGCTTCAAGGACGAGCCGTGGCAACGAGGCGGCAAGCGAG
>JBARWE010000319.1:0-9798 GCA_049646625.1 Xanthobacteraceae bacterium | reverse complement strand
GGTCGTGCCGACCGGACGGGCGAGCGCCGGCGGCCGGCGACATGCCTGCACCGTCAGCCGCGCCGCGCCACGCGCCACGCGAATCGCCATACCGGACCTGAACCTCACGTTTCTCAGCGATTCAGTGAGGCGTCTTCCACCATCCATTGCACGAGCTCGTCAAAGCTGATGCCCGCATGCGCCGCGAGCTCCGGCACAAGGGACGTCTCGGTCATGCCGGGCTGGGTGTTCACTTCGAGGCAGACGAGACCGCCTGTTCCCTCGATGCGGTCGTCGTAGCGGAAATCCGCACGACTGACGCCCCGGCAGCCAAGCGCTCGATGCGCCGCCAGCGTTAACCTTCGTGCCTCCTGGTAAACAATTGGTAAAACAGGTGCGGGCAGGATGTGTTTTGATGCGCCCGGAGAATACTTTGCCTCATAGTCGTAGAAGCGCACGGTGGGCACGATTTCGATCACGCCGAGCGCCTGATCGTTAAACACCGCGCAGGTCAGCTCCTTGCCGGCAATGTATTTTTCAACCAGAACGTGTTCGCCGTGGGTCCAGTCGTCGCGGAACAGTTCCTGCGGCGGGTGGGCATGCTCATCGGTGACGATGAACACGCCGACGCTGGAACCGTCGGCCACCGGCTTGATGACATAAGGGCGTTCCATGACATGCGCCTTCGCCACCTCGGCGCGCGGCAGCGTCATGCCCTTCGGCACCGTGATGCCGGCCGCCGCCAGCACCGTCTTGGCGACGTCCTTCTGCATGGCGAGCGCCGAGGCGAGCACGCCGGAATGGCTGTAGGGGATGCCGAGCGTCTCCAGCACGCCCTGAATGGTGCCGTCCTCGCCGGGGCGGCCATGCAGCATCACCAGCGCCGCATCGGGCCGTAGCGCCGTCAGGACATTGGCGATGTCGCGCCCGACATCGACGCGGCTGACGCGATGGCCGCGCCGCTCCAGCGCCTTGGCACAGGCTTCACCCGAGCGCAGCGAGACCTCGCGTTCCGACGACCAGCCTCCATAGAGAACGGCGACGTGATTGAAGCGAATCATGGCAGCTCCTTGCCACGCCCTCACTAGAGCATTTTTGCTTTTCACGGAATCAGCGACCCGTCATGCCCGGCTTTATGCCGGCCATGACGGAACGGGGTGTTTCCATCAAAATACAAACCGCTTAGCGTCCGGCCGACTCCGGTTCGGACGATTCGGAAAGGTCCCATGATTCACGCTTGGCTCGAACTGCCGCCGCTGGCGATCTTCGCCACGCTGATCCTCGTCTATTTCGGCACGGTGGCGCTGCTCGGCGCCCTCAACTGGCGCTCGCCGCGCACCGTTTTCTTCCGCTCGCTGGTCGGCCTCACGCCGCCATTCTTCGGCGCGCTTGCGGTGCTGTTCGCGCTGCTCATCAGTTTTCTGTCCAGCGACATCGGCGAGCGCAACCGCCTCGCCAACCGCGCCGTGCAGGTCGAGGCCGGCGAGATGCGCAACATCCACACCTTGAGCGTCGCCGCCGCCTCCGACATGCGCACCATCCGCGCCGCGCTGAAGGATTACATCGCCTCCGTGCTTCACGACGAATGGCCGGCGATGGCAGCCAATGCCACCTCGCCGCGCACCGATACCGCTTTCGACCACCTGCTGCGGGAAATCAGCGATCCACAGATCGCACTGGCCTCCGGGCAGGCCGTACACGCAGCACTGATCAACGCCGCGATCCGCGCCGGCACCGCGCGCAGCGAGCGGCTGGCGCTGGCCGGCGACCGCACCAACACGCTGAAATGGGCGAGCGTGCTGATCCTCGGCCTGATGACGCTGATCGCCATCGCACTGGTGCACGTCGGCCACCCGTGGCGCGCCTTCATCACCGCCCTGGTCGTATTCTCAAGTGCCGCGGTGGTGGTGATCGGCCTCGTCGCGGTGCAGGAGGACCCGTTTAACGGCGTCTTCCGAATTTCGCCCGTCCCGATCGAACGGCTGCAATCGCTCAGCGTGACAATCACGCCGCCGGACGCGGGACCGCGCTAGGACATTTTGCTTTTGATGACATCACAAGCAAGGCGCATTTATTTCTTTGACGCGATTTCTTCACGCGAACCGGTTCCCACTTCGCTCGAAAACGCTATGGTCACGCCGGCACGCCGAGCCGCTTGATCTCCCATTGCAGATCGATGCCGGACTGCGCCTTGACGCGCGCCCGCACCGTTTCGCCCAGCGTCTCGATGTCGTGCGCCGTGGCATCACCGGTGTTGATCAGGAAATTGCAGTGCATCTTAGAGACCTGCGCGCCGCCGACACGCAGGCCGCGGCAGCCGGCGGCGTCGATCAGCTTCCAGGCGCTGGCGCCGGGCGGATTGCGGAAGGTCGAACCGCCGGTCTTCTCCCGGATCGGCTGGGCGGTTTCGCGGTGGCTCTGCACGGCCGCCATGCGAACGCGGATCGCCTCCGGCGTATCGCGGCGGCCGCGGAACAGCGCCGAGGTAAAGATCACGTCGCCGCTGATGCCGTTGCCGCGATAGACGAACTTCATCTCGGCGTTGCTGAACACCCGCCTGGCGCCGGCCCGCATCACCGCCGCCGCCTCGACCAGCACGTCCTTCGTCTCGCCGCCGTTGGCACCGGCATTCATGGTGAGCGCGCCGCCGATGGTGCCGGGAATGCCGTAGTAAAATTCGAGGCCCGCGATGCCGGCCCCGGCGGCGGCCTCCGCCACCTTCTTGTCGAGCGCGGCGGTTCCCGCCCGCACCGTTTCGCCCTCGGCGACGATGCCACCGAAGCCGCGCGGCGACAGCCGCACCACCACGCCCGGCACGCCACCGTCGCGCAGGATCAGGTTGGAGCCGACCCCGATCGGCGTAACCGCGATCTCCGCCGGCAGCCGGGCCAGAAAATAGGCAAGATCGTCTTCGTCAGCCGGCGTGAACAACACCTGCGCCGGGCCGCCGACGCGAAACCAGGTGAACGGCGCCAGCGGCGCGTTGGCGAGCAGCCGCCCGCGCAGCTCCGGCATCAGCGCCCGCAGCGACGGCAGAAGGTCGGGGAACGCCATCAGCCCAGCGCCTGCAACTCGCTGGGCAGCGCGTAGGCCCATTGCGTGATGTTGCCGGCGCCGAGACAGACGACATAGTCGCCAGGCCGCGCCAGCTCGCGCACCAAGGGCGCCAGCGCCGCGGCATTCGGCAGCGCCACCGCCTCGCGATGGCCGTGGGTGCGCAGGCCCAGCACGAAGGCATCGCGATCGACCCCGGCAATCGGCGCCTCACCGGCCGGATAGACGTCGGCGACGATGACGATATCGGCGTCGTTGAAGCAGGTGCAGAATTCCTCGAACAACGATTGCAGCCGGCTGTAGCGATGCGGCTGCACCACGGCGATGACCCGGCCCTCGGCCGATTCCCGCGCGGCGCGCAGCACGGCGGCAATCTCGACCGGGTGATGGCCGTAGTCGTCGATGATGGCGATGCCATTCCATTCGCCGGTGCGGGTGAAGCGCCGCTTGACGCCGCCGAAGCCGGCGAGCGCCGTACGAATGGTGTCGTCGGCAAGCCCCAGTTCGTGTGCCACCGCGACCGCCGCGGTCGCATTGAGCGCATTGTGGCGACCCGGCATCGGCAGCACCAGATCGGCGATCTCATGCACGCTGCCGCCGGCGCGATCGCGAAACACGACGCGGAAATGCGAACTGCCGTTGGCGGCAGCAAGGTCGAGCAGACGCACATCGGCCTGCGGATTGGTGCCGTAGGTCAGGATGCGGCGATCCTCGATGCGGCCGACCAGCGCCTGCACCACCGGATGGTCGATGCACATCACGGCAAAGCCATAGAACGGCACGTTCTCGACGAACGAGCGGAACGCCTCCTGCACCGCCTCGAAGGTCTTGAAGTGATCGAGGTGCTCAGGATCGACATTGGTGACGACGGCGATATCGGCCGGCAGCTTGAGGAAGGTGCCGTCACTCTCGTCGGCCTCGACCACCATCCAGTCGCCGGCACCGAGCCGGGCATTGGTGCCGTAAGCATTGATGATGCCGCCATTGATGACGGTGGGATCGAGATTGCCGGCGTCGAGCAGGGTCGCGACCATCGAGGTGGTGGTGGTCTTGCCATGGGTGCCGGCAATCGCCACGCAGCTTTTCAGCCGCATCAGTTCGGCCAGCATTTCGGCGCGGCGCACCACCGGGATGCGCTGGGCGCGCGCGGCGATCAGTTCCGGGTTGTCGCGCTTGATGGCGGTGGAAACCACCAGCACGTCGGCACCATTGATGTTCTCCGCCCTGTGACCGACCGTGACCTTGATGCCCTGCCCACGCAGCCGCGCCACATTGGCGCCCTCGGCGGCGTCGGAGCCTTGCACGGCATAGCCGAGGTTGCGCAGCACTTCGGCGATGCCGCTCATGCCGATGCCGCCGATGCCGACGAAATGGATGGAGCCGATTTCCTGCGGCAGTCTCATGGGAAACTCTCGGTGGGGGCGGGCGACTCGATGCCTGCGACTTTCAGCACCAGATCGGCGAGTTGATCGGCGGCGTCAAGCCTGCCGACACCCCGCGCAGCCGCAACCATTGCGGCAAGCCGCGCCGGCTCGGCGGCAAGCCGCGTGATCTCGGCGGCCAGCCGTTCGGGCGTGAATTCGGCTTGCGGAATGCGAATGGCGCCACCGGCATCGGCCAGGACGCCGGCGTTGGCGAACTGGTCCTGATCGATCGAGCCGGGCAGCGGCACCAGGATCGAGGGCCGGCCGACAGCGGCCAGTTCCGCCACGGTGCCGGCGCCGGAGCGCGACACCACCAGATGTGTCGCGGCCAGACGCGCCGGCAGATCGGCGAAGAACGGCGCCAGTTCGGCGTTGATCTTGAGCCGGTCGTAGACGGCGCGGACGCGGCCCATGTCCTCCTCGCGTACCTGCTGCACCAGCACCAGCCGCTGCCACAACTCCGGCGCCAGCCGTTCGATCGCCGGCGGCACGATGTCGGCCATGATGCGCGCGCCCTGGCTGCCACCGACCACCAGAAGTCTCAGCGGCGCCGGCGGCTGCGGCGCGGAAAACGTAACCGCCGCCGCGGCGAGGATCGCCGGCCGCATCGGCGTGCCGGTGACATGCGCCTTCGACCCGAGCGCCGCGTCGCGATCGAGTACGCCGGGCAACGCAGTGGCGATGGCGCTGACGCGGCGGGCGAGGAAGCGGTTGGCACGCCCGAGCACGGCGTTGGATTCATGGATCACGGTCGGAATGTTCATCAGCCGCGCGGCAACCAGCGGCGGCAGCGTCGGATAACCGCCGAACCCGACCACCACCGCCGGCCGCAACGCGCGCAGCAGCAACAGCGAGCGCGTGAGGCCGGTGCCAAGCAGCGCCGCGGTGCGCATCAGCGCCAGCGGGTTGCGGCCGCGCACCGTCTCGCTCGGCACGACGTCGATCATCTCCTTCGAGAACAGCCCGGAATAGCGCAGCGCCCGCGCATCGGTGACGAGCCGCACGCGCAAGGCCCGCTTCATCAGCGTCGCCCCCAGCGCCTCGGCCGGGAACAGGTGGCCGCCGGTGCCGCCAGCGGCGAGCCATATCAGGGGAGTGTCACTCATCGTCCGTTCTGACCGATGCACAGAGGCGGAATTCAGGCAACGCCGCCGGCGACACCGGCGTGGCGGTTCGCGATGCTCGCCTCGCCCAGCGATTCTTGTTCGGTTCTTGGCCGCTGCCGTGTCAAGGCCAGCAGCATGCCGACGCCGAACGCCAGCGACACCATCGAGGAACCGCCATAGGAAATGAACGGCAGCGTCATGCCCTTGGCCGGGATCAGATGCAGGTTGACCGCCATGTTGATCGCCGCCTGTACGCCGAACAGAATCGCCAGCCCCGACGCGGCAAAGCGCGCGAACAGGTCCTCGGTGGCGTAGGCGCGGCTGAGCGCGCGGATGACGATGAAGGCGAACAGCGCCAGCAGCGCCAGGCACAGGATGATGCCGAACTCCTCGGCGGCGACCGCGAACACGAAGTCGGTGTGGCTGTCGGGCAGGATGCGCTTGACCGTGCCCTCGCCCGGCCCCTGGCCGAACCAGCCGCCATGGGCGAAGGATTCCATCGCCATGTCGACCTGGAAGGTGTCACCGGAGGCGGGGTCGAGGAAGCGCCGGATGCGGCCGGCGACATGGGGCACCGTCAGGTAG
Organism: Xanthobacteraceae bacterium; assembly: GCA_049646625.1. GTDB lineage: Bacteria > Pseudomonadota > Alphaproteobacteria > Rhizobiales > Xanthobacteraceae > PRO6. The sequence goes on along the minus strand of JBARWE010000319.1, from coordinate 3,650 downwards.
GCGACGAACAGGCCGGCCGCGCCGGCACCGGCCAGACCGAACACCCAGACGATGCGCATGCCGGCGATGAAGAACAGCGCGCCCCACACCATCAGCACCAGCATGGTCTGGCCGAAATCGGGCGCCAGCACCAGCAGCGTCACCAGGGTGAGGAGCAGCAACAGCGCCAGCAGGTTGGCCGGCATCTCCGGCCGGTGCGCCGATTCGGCGAACAGCCACGCCACCAGCACCACGAAGGTCGGCTTGGCGATTTCCGAAGGCTGCACGCTGATGCCAAGAATGGTGATCCAGCGCCGCGACCCCTTGACCTCCATGCCGAACGCCAGCGTCATCACCAACAGCACGAGGCTCGCGACAAACACCACCGCGGCCGCCCGCCGCACCTGGCGCGGCGACAGGAACGAGACCGCCAGCATCACCGCCAGCGCGGGCAGCAGGAACACGACGTGCTTGTTGAAGAAGTGGAACGGCTCAAGCCCGATGCGCGCGGCGACCGGCGGCGAGGCGGCCAGCGACAGGATGATGCCGCCGAGCATCAGGGCGACGATGGCGCCGAGCAGCGGCCGGTCCACGGTCCACCACCATTCGCTGAGCGGCGTGCGTTGTTCGCGGGAGATCATGACCGGCCCTGACAATGATAACGGGCCATTGGTCCCCCATCATGGTTTCGGGACCGTTAACGATTTTGCTCAAATCGGCTTGAAGCCGGGCAACGCCTCGACCAAGGCGCGAAAGCGGGCGCCGCGGCTTTCGAAATTGGCGAACTGGTCGAACGAGGCACAGGCCGGCGACAGCAGCACCACCGGGTCGCGCAGGCCGGAGGCGGCCGCGTCGCGCGCGGCTTGCGTGACCGCGGCGTCCAGCGTGCCGCTGACGACATGCGGCACCGCACCGTCCAACGTGCGGGAAAAATCCGCCGCCGCTTCGCCGATCAGATAGGCTTTGCGGATACGCGGAAAGTATTCGGCCAGCGAGGTAATGCCGCCCGATTTCGGCTTGCCGCCGGCAATCCAGAAGATGTCGTCAAGGGAGGCCAGCGCCCGCGCCGTGGCATCGGCATTGGTGCCCTTGGAATCGTTGATGAACAGCACATCGGCCTGATGGCCGATCTGCTCCATGCGGTGGGCGAGGCCGGGAAACGAGCGCAGGCCCGCCTGCACGGTCGCGGCATCGACGCCGAGCGCCAGCGCGGCCGCGCTGGCGCAGGCCGCGTTCTGTGCGTTGTGTAGGCCGCGCAGCGAGCCGATGCCGCCGATGCGGGCAATCTCGCTCCGCGCGCCGCCACGGCTGCGGACAATGGTTTCGTGATCGACGGTGATGCCGTCCGACAACGGCCGCTTCACCGACGCGCGGACCACCGGCCGCCCCGCCTGCTCGGCGCGGTCGGCGATCGCTTGCGCAAAGCCGTCATCGACGCCGACGATGGCCGCACCATTGTCCTGCACGCCGGCAATCAGCCGCTCCTTGACCGCGGCGTAATGGCTCAGCGTGCCGTGACGGTCGATGTGATCCTCGCTGATGTTCAGCAGGATGCCGACGCTTGGCGCCAGCGACGGGCACAGATCGATCTGGTACGACGACATCTCCACCACATGCACGCGGCCGCGGCGCGGCGGCGCGAGCGACAGGATCGCGGTGCCGATATTGCCGCCCATCTGCACGTCGTGGCCGGCCTCACGCATCAGGTGCGCGATCAAGGCGGTGGTGGTCGACTTGCCGTTGGTGCCGGTGATCGCGACGAACGGCGCATCCGGCGCATGGCGCGCCCGCTCGCGGCAGAACAGTTCGATGTCGCCGATCACCTCGACATGCGCCGCTTGCGCCGCCCGCACGCTCCAGTGCGGCGCGGGATGCGTCAGCGGCACCCCCGGCGCCAGCACGAGCGCCGCGATATCGTTCCAGGCGATGTGGCGCAGGTCAGCGGTGGCGAAGCCGGCCGCCGCGGCCTCCGCCACCCGGCCGGCGTTGTCATCCCAGGCGATCACCTGCGCGCCGCCGGCGGCAAGCGCGCCACACGAGGCAAGTCCGGAGCCGCCGAGACCGAACACCGCAACGGTGCGGCCGGCAAACGAGGTGACCGGAATCATCAGCGCAGCTTCAACGTCGACAGGCCGGCCAGCGCCAGCATTACCGCGATGATCCAGAACCGGATCACGATCTGCGGCTCGGTCCAGCCGAGCTGCTCGAAGTGGTGGTGGATCGGCGCCATCTTGAAGATGCGCCGGCCGGTCAGCTTGAACGAGGCGACCTGCACGATCACCGACACCGCCTCGAGCACGAACAGCCCGCCGATCACCGCCAGCACGATCTCATGCTTGACCGCGACCGCGATCGACCCGAGCATGCCGCCGAGCGCCAGCGATCCGGTATCGCCCATGAAGATCGAGGCCGGCGGCGCGTTGAACCACAGAAAGCCGAGGCCGGCGCCGAGCATCGCGCCGCACAGCACCGCCAGTTCGCCGGTGCCGGCGACATAGTGGATCTGCAGGTAGTCGGCGAACACCGCGTTGCCGGCGAGATAGGCGATCATGCCGAACGAGGCGGCGGCGATCATCACCGGGACGATGGCGAGGCCGTCGAGGCCGTCGGTCAGGTTCACGGCGTTACCGGCGCCGACGATGATGAAGGCGCCGAAGGCGACGAAGAACCAGCCGAGATTGATGGCGACGTCCTTGAAGAAGGGAATGGCGAGCGAGGTCGAGAACGGCTCGCGGCCGAGCCAGACAAAGGCAACACAGGCGAGTGCGGCGATCGCCGCCTCGATGACCAGCCGCGAACGCCCGGAAAAGCCGTTGTGGGTCTGCTTTTTCACCTTCAAATAGTCGTCGTAGAAGCCGATCAGGCCGAAGCCGAGCGTCACCGCCAGCACGATCCAGACATACGGGTTGGTCAGGTTGGCCCATAACAGCGTCGAGACCACCAGCCCCGACAGGATCATCAGGCCGCCCATGGTCGGCGTGCCCTTCTTGGCGATGATGTGCGACTGCGGCCCGTCGCTGCGGATCGGCTGGCCCTTGCCCTGCCGGACGCGCAGCGCATCGATGATCCACGGCCCGAACATGAAAACGAACAGGGCGCCGGTCACCACCGCCGCGCCGGTGCGGAAGGTGATGTAACGGAACACGTTGAGGGCGGGAATCGTGCCTGCAACGTCGATCAGCCAGTAGAGCATTGCGAACTGCCTTATGCGGTTGCGCCGTCGCGCGCCGTGGGCGCGGCAAAGCGCCTGTTCAGCGCCGCCACGATCACCTTCATCCGCGACCCCGCCGACCCCTTGACCATGACGACATCGCCGGCCCGCAGCGCCGCCACCACCTGCGACTCAAGCGCCGCCGCATCGTCGGCATAGCCTCCCCGCCGGTTCGAGGGAAGGGCGTCCCACAGGTGGCGCATCAGGGGGCCGCAGCAGAACACCAGGTCGACAGCGTTGCCGGTCACGGCGGCCACAAGGCCACGGTGCAGGGCGGCGGCCGCCGGCCCCAGTTCCAGCATGTCGCCGAGCACCGCGATGCGGCGGCCCTGACCGGCTACAGTGATCCCGCCGAGCACGCCGAGCGCCGCCGCCATCGAGGCCGGGTTGGCGTTATAGCTCTCGTCGATCAGCGTCGCGCTGCCGCCGACGACATCGAGCGGTCCCCGCACGCCGCGCC
>JBARWE010000318.1:0-2419 GCA_049646625.1 Xanthobacteraceae bacterium | reverse complement strand
GGTCACGAGTTGCGGCTCCGGCGTCTCGGCCGGCGTGCTGACGCTGGCGCTCTACCGCCTCGGCGTATGCGGCAGCGCGCTCTACGACGGTTCGTGGGCGGAATGGGGCCTGCCGGATGGCCCGCCGCTGGCCACCGGCCCGGCCTGACAGACGCCAGCCGGCGCCCCTCGCCACGACAGGAGCGCACCCAGCTGGAAGCACCGCAAGGTCGCTCTTGTGTTTGCCGCCGGGGCGGCGCACACACGCGCCGGCTGCGGCATTTCTGCAACGCCTTTCATGCAGATCGCGGCAAACGCCGGCCTATCCGCATTTCCGGCCCAATTCTGGAAGATAGTCTCAAATGTGCCGCGATCGCGCACAAACAGCTTTGACATTAAGGATCTGGTGGCGGCTTTGACCTATAGGGTTCGCATGATCACACGACACTCCCTGACCCTCGTTACAGCCACGGCGCTGGCCATGGTCGGAACCGCTCTTGCCTCGGCTCAGGGCTACCCGCCGTCGCCAGCAACATCGCCCTATTACGGCAGCCAGGCCAACGCCGCCCCGTACGGTGACAGCCGCCAGCAGACCGACTTCAATTTCGACGACGGTTTCGACGATGCCGGCCGTCCGGCCGCGGCCGCCCTCCCGCAAGGCCCGATCCTGTCGCCGGACGATCCGCGCTACGGCCGCCCGGCCGGGGCGCCGCCGCTCTACGCCAGCCAGCCACCGCAGTCCGCGACAGTGGAGCCGCACGACGGCCTGCGGCCGCCCGGCATGGTTGGCCCGCATGACGGCACCACCAGCGCCATCAACCCCAACCAGCCGACCAACCTTGCGGCCCTGCCGCCGGAGGATCAGCCGGAGGTCGGGATGACGGAACTGCCGCCGCATTTGCGCCGGCAGGAGGTCGACTTCGCCACCAAGGAGCCGCCGGGCACCATCGTCGTCGATACCGACAACACCTATCTCTATTATGTGCTCGGTGGCGGCCGTGCCATCCGCTATGGCGTCCGCGTCGGCCGCGAAGGCTTCACCTGGGCCGGCACCCAGAAGATCACCCGCAAGGCCGAGTGGCCCGACTGGCATCCGCCGGCCGAGATGATCGAGCGCCAGCCCTATCTGCCGCGCTTCATGGCCGGCGGCCCAGGCAACCCGATGGGCGCCCGCGCCATGTATCTCGGCAACACCGTGTACCGCATTCACGGCACCAACCAGCCTTCGACCATCGGCAAGTTCGTCTCGTCAGGCTGCATCGGCATGCTGAACGACGACGTCAGCGACCTTTACGAGCGGACCAAGCAGGGCACGCGCGTCGTGGTCTGGCCGTCGAAGAAGCCGAAGGGTGCGGCGCCGGTCGCGACCGCCCAGCCCGCGCCGAATGCAACGCCGGTGCCGCGCGAAACGCTGGCGTCGGTGCCGGGCACTGCGCCGACCGTGGTGCCGCCGCTGCCGGAGCCGGTCAGCATCCGCTGACCGCCAACCCACACAAGCCTGTCGCAGCAATAGGGCGTGCGGACCAGCCGCGCGCCCTTTGCCGTCTCACGCCGGCCAACTCCACCTCAGAACCGTGCCGATACGCCGACGAACGGGTTGATGCGGTCGGCGGCCGGGGTCACGCCGATGTTCACGCCGCCATCGAGTTGCAGGTTCTTGTGCACCTTGTAGGCCAGCCCGACACCGACCAGCACGACATCGCCGCGCGGATCACCGGTGCCGAGCCGGGTCGCCACCTCAAGATAGCTGCCAAGGCGATCAGTCCATTCATAGGATAGCGAGGCCGAGCCGAGCCATTCGACATGATAACCGGCCACGGAATTGCTCTTCAGGGCATGCAGACCGGCGTTGAGGCCGAGGCCGAACCTGTCATTGAGCTTGACCGCGAACGGCACGATCAGCCCGGCCTCGACCGCACTCGCCCCGATCCCGTTGCCGCGATCGGTGGGGATCGTCACGAACGGCAGCAACGCCAGCGCGGTCGCGCCCGGCGCTGCGAAGGTATCGTTGCCCCACAGGTTGATCTTGGCACGCAGATCGACGCTGCCGACACCGGCCGACCGCGTTGCTGCCAGCGGGTCGCGCGGCTGCGCCCGGACCACGCCGTAGGGCTGCCAGATCACGTTGAGTTCGCTGTCGTGGGTCAGGCCGATACGGATATTGGTGGTGGCGAACTCGAAGGCCGACGTCACCGTGCCATCCGCTTCCGGGTGCGAACGGGCGTAGCCGAACAGATTGGTTTCAGTCTGGACCCGGCCGGCATCGACGGTGAACGGGCTTTCCGTCATGTCGGGGCGGTCGGTCGTGAGGTCGCGCAGCAGCCGGTCGGGCGTCGGATTAGCCAGCGTATAGAAGCTTTTGTCGTCTTGCGGGGACGACGCCTCGGTGGCCAGCGCAGGCCCGATCGGCCCAGCCAGCAGCACCGCGCCAGCAATTCCC
>JBARWE010000317.1:0-29767 GCA_049646625.1 Xanthobacteraceae bacterium | reverse complement strand
CGTCACCCCGCCGCAGCCCACCGGGCCGGCCAAGGCGGCCATCCTGGTCCTTGCGGCGCTGGTGCCGGCGCTGACCTACTACCCGGCGCTGGCGCTCGGCGGCACCTTCATCACCCCGATAAAATGGCTGCCGCAGGGCATCACCAACCAGATCCTCGTCTGGGCGCTGATCAACGCGGTGATCGCGCTGGCACTGGCCCCGTTCGCGCCGAAGCGGGCGCGCCGGGCCAGCATCATCGTGCCCTCGGTGGTGATCGCCGTGATCACGGTAATCGCCGGCCTGGTCGCGTTGCGGCTCGCCGACCTGATCTTCAAGATCGACTTCCGCTTCTGGGTGGTGGCGCTGCGGCCGATGAGTCCGAAGCAGTGGCTGATCTTCACCATCTACGTCGTGCCGTTCACGGCGTTCTTCATCATCGCGCTGCATGTCCTGCACCGCAATTTCAGCCGTCCCGACGCCGGCGCGGCGGGGGCCTATCTCACCAGCACCACCGCTCTGACCCTCGGCTTCGTCGTGCTGCTGGCGGTGCAATACGGCGCGCTGGCGCTCGACGGCCGGCTGATCAACCCGCTCGCCGATCCGGCCTTCGTGCCGCTCGCCACCATTCTGGCGATCCAGTTCGTGCCACTGCTCGCGGCGGTCGCAGTGGTCAGCACTTTCACCTTCCGCCGCACCGGATCGAGCCTGCCCGGCGCGCTGATCTGCGGGCCGCTGGTGGCCTGGTACATCGTCGCCGGCACCGCCACCCAGGCCGCGCTGTAATGCCCGGCGCGGCTTCCGCACGCGGCCCTGCGGTGCTATAGGCACGGCGCCGAAGCCGCCTTCGGCCCCTCCCCTGACGGACCACCCGCAAAACCAAAGGCTTGATGTCCCATGGCTAAAATCAAGGTGCAGAATCCTGTCGTCGAACTCGACGGCGACGAGATGACCCGGATCATCTGGCAGTACATCAAGGACAAACTGATCAACCCGTTTCTCGACATCGAGCTGATGTATTTCGATCTCGGAATGGAATACCGCGACAAGACCAACGACCAGGTGACGATCGACGCCGCCAACGCCATCAAGAAGGTCGGCGTCGGCGTCAAATGCGCCACCATCACCCCGGACGAGGCGCGGGTGAAGGAATTCGGCCTCAAGGAGATGTGGAAGTCGCCGAACGGCACCATCCGCAACATCCTCGGCGGCGTGATCTTCCGCGAGCCGATCATCTGCAAGAACGTGCCGCGCCTGGTGCCGGGCTGGAACAAGCCGATCATCATCGGCCGCCATGCTTTCGGCGACCAGTACCGCGCCACCGACTTCAAATTCCCCGGCAAGGGCACGCTGACGATGAAGTTCATCGGCGAGGACGGCAGCGTGATCGAGAAGGAGGTGTTCAAGTCGCCCGGCGCCGGCGTCGCCATGGGCATGTACAACCTCGACGACTCGATCATGGATTTCGCCCGCGCCTCGCTCAACTACGGCCTGCTGCGCGGCTATCCGGTCTACCTGTCGACCAAGAACACCATCCTCAAGGTTTATGACGGCCGCTTCAAGGACATCTTCCAAGACATCTACGACCGCGAGTTCAAGAAGGACTTCGAGGCCAAGGGGCTGATCTACGAGCACCGGCTGATCGACGACATGGTGGCCTCGGCGCTGAAATGGTCGGGCGGCTATGTGTGGGCCTGCAAGAACTACGACGGCGACGTGCAGTCCGACACGGTGGCGCAAGGCTACGGCTCGCTCGGCCTGATGACCTCGGTGCTGCTCACCCCCGACGGCAAGACGGTCGAGGCCGAGGCCGCGCACGGCACCGTGACGCGCCACTACCGCGAGCATCAGAAGGGCAACGAGACCTCGACCAACTCGATTGCCTCGATCTTCGCCTGGACGCGGGGCTTGAGCCACCGCGCCAAGCTCGACAACAATCCCGAGCTGGCGAAATTCGCCACGACCCTGGAGAAGGTCTGCGTCGATACCGTCGAGGCTGGCTTCATGACCAAGGACCTGGCGCTGCTGGTCGGCGCCGAGCAGCGCTGGCTCTCGACCACCGGCTTCCTCGACAAGGTGGCCGACAACCTCGGCAAGGCGCTGGGCTAAAGGCGCCGGGTTAGCGGCTCAGTCATCGTCATGCGCGGACTTGATCCGCGCATCCATCGTTCTGAAAAAGGATGGACCCGCGGGTCAAGCCCGCGGGTGACGGCAGAGGGCCGCGATAGCGTTTTCAAGCGAAGCATGCCCTCGGGCTTGACCCGAGGGTGGAAACCGGTTCGCGTGAAGAAAACGCGACAAAACAAAAACATCGAGTCTCGCTTCTGATTCCATCAGATGCGAGAACGCTCTACGCCCCCATCGCGGCGGCGATCGCCTCCAGCGCGGCGTCCGCCTTGGAGCCGTCCGGGCCGCCGGCCTGCGCCATGTCGGGGCGGCCACCGCCACCCTTGCCGCCAAGCGCCTCGGAGCCTTTGCGCACCAGATCAACGGCGTTGAAGCGGCCGGTCAGGTCGCCGGTGACGCCGACCACGATGCCGGCCTTGCCGTCGCCGGTGACGCCGACGATGGCGACGACGCCCGATCCAATCTGCTTCTTGCCGTCATCGGCGAGGCTCTTCAAATCCTTCATCTCGATGCCTTCGACCCGGCGCGCCATCAGCGTGGTGCCGGCAACCTGCCGCGCGGCAGCGCCGTTGGCGTCACCCGCGCCCGCGCCGCCCATCGCCAGCTTCTTGCGCGCATCGGCAAGGTCGCGCTCGAGCTTCTTGCGCTCCTCCAGAAGGGCGGCGATGCGCGCCGGCATCTCTTCAAGCGTGGTGCGCAGCTCCGCCGCCGCGGTTTTGGCGATGTCGATGCGCGTGTTGGCGGCGTGGCGCGCGGCGTTGCCGGTCAGCGCCTCGATGCGGCGCACGCCGGAGGCAACCGCGCCCTCGCCGACCAGCGAGATCACGCCGATGTCGCCGGTGCGCCTGACATGCGTGCCGCCGCACAGTTCGACCGACCAGCCGAGCGCGTTGCCGGCGCCGGCGCCCATCGACACCACGCGCACCTCGTCGCCGTATTTTTCGCCGAATAGCGCGCGGGCGCCGGAGGCGCGCGCCTCGTCCACCGCCATCAACCGCGTCGTCACCTCGCCGTTCTCCAAGACCACCGCATTGGCGATGTCCTCGACCTGACGCAGTTCGTCGGCCGAAATCGGCTTGGGATGGGCGAAGTCGAAGCGCAACCGGTCCGGCGCGACCAGCGAGCCGCGCTGCGCGATATGGTCGCCGAGCACCTGGCGCAGCGCCTCGTGCAGCAGGTGCGTCGCCGAATGGTTGGCGCGGATCTGGCCGCGGCGGGCGCGATCGACCTCGAGCTGCAACGCCGTGCCGGGCGTCAGCGTGCCCTCCTCGACCGTGACCGAGTGGACGAACAGGTCGCCGGCCTTCTTGTGGGTGTCGGTGACGCGCGCCCGCACGCCCTCGCCGATCATCATGCCGACGTCGCCGACCTGACCGCCCGACTCGCCATAGAACGGCGTCTGGTTGAGCACGACCGCGCCGCTCTCGCCCGCTTTCAGGCTTTCGACCTCGTGGCCGTCCCTGACCAGCGCCGCGACCACGCCCTCGGCGGTCTCGGTCTCGTAGCCGAGAAATTCCGTCGCGCCATGGCGCTCGTGCAGCGTGAACCACACCGTTTCCGCCGCGGTGTCGCCGGAACCGGCCCACGCCGCGCGGGCCTTTGCCCGCTGCTCCTCCATCGCGGCGTTAAAACCGTCGAGATCGACGCCGATGCCGCGTGACTTCAGCGCATCCTGCGTCAGATCGAGCGGGAAGCCATAGGTGTCGTACAGCGTGAACGCGGTCTCGCCCTTGAGCCGGCCGCCGGCGGCAAGCTCGCGCGTCTCCTCGTCGAGGATGGCGAGGCCGCGCTCCAGCGTCTTGCGGAAGCGGCTCTCCTCCAGTTTCAGGGTCTCGGTGATCAGCGGTTGCGCCCGCACCAGTTCGGGATAAGCCTGCCCCATCTCGTGCACCAGCGCCGGCACCAGCCGCCACATCAGCGGCTCGCGCGCCCCCAGCAACTGCGCATGCCGCATGGCGCGGCGCATGATCCGGCGCAGCACATAGCCGCGGCCTTCATTGGACGGCAGCACGCCGTCGGCGATCAGGAACGACGAGGCGCGCAGGTGATCGGCGATGACCCGGTGCGAGGCTTTTTGCGTGCCATCGCCGGCAACGCCGGTAAAGTCGGCGATGGTGCGGATCAAGGCCGCGAACAGGTCGATCTCGTAATTGTCGTGCTTGCCCTGCAGCACCGCGGCGATGCGCTCCAGCCCCATGCCGGTATCGATGGAGGGATGCGGCAGCAGGTTACGCTGGCCCGGCGCGACCTGGTCGAACTGCATGAACACCAGATTCCAGATCTCGATGAAGCGGTCGCCGTCCTCATCGGCCGAGCCGGGCGGGCCGCCCGGAATATGCTCGCCGTGGTCGTAGAAAATCTCCGAGCACGGCCCGCACGGGCCGGTGTCGCCCATCTGCCAGAAGTTGTCCGAGGTCGGGATGCGGATGACGCGGGAGTCCGGCAGCCCGGCGATCTTCTTCCACAGGTTGAATGCCTCGTCGTCCTCGGAATAGACGGTGGCGATGAGGCGTTCCTTCGGCAGGCCGAAATCCTTCGTGATCAGGTTCCAGGCGTGCTCGATGGCGACGTCCTTGAAGTAGTCGCCGAACGAGAAGTTGCCGAGCATCTCGAAAAAGGTGTGGTGGCGCGCGGTATAGCCGACATTGTCGAGGTCGTTGTGCTTGCCGCCGGCGCGCACGCATTTCTGCGACGAGGTGGCGCGGCGATAGGAGCGCTTCTCGACACCGGTGAAGACGTTCTTGAACTGCACCATGCCGGCATTGGTGAACATCAATGTCGGGTCGTTGCGCGGCACCAGCGGCGACGACGGAACCACCTCGTGGCCGTGCTTGGCGAAGTAATCCAGAAACGCCGACCTGATCTCGTTGACGCCACTCATCCCGGTCCAACTCTGATTTTAGCGGCGGTTGTTCCGCCACTTGCCTCTCCGGCCCCGCTTGTAGCGGCGAGGCCCTGCCCTGTCCAGAAAGTGGATATGGGCACAAGGGCTTGCCCGGCCAAGCCGGCCCCACCGCCGGGCCGCGGGCCGGCCACGGCGGCGCCCCCGGGGCAACCGGCCACCGTCCCGCTTTCCGCCTTGGATATGTCCGCGCCGCGCGTTGACAGTCTTGGGAAAGCCGTGTTTCCCTCCTATCTGTCGACCACGACGATCGTGTCGGGAGAGACCGGCTGTTTACGCCGGCGCCGAAGGAGCAACCGCCCCGGAAACTCTCAGGCAAAAGGACCTTCGCGATCGGGACGACATCTGGAAAGAGACGCCGGGCTTTTGGCCGCGGCATCCGCCGACGGGATAATACTCTCAGGCGCAGCGACAGATGGGGCTTCTACAGGTTGCGAGGCGTAACCCTCGCCCTTGCCGGAGCGACCCATGACGGACTGCGTGACTGCCGCCCGCCCCACTGATCTGCCGCCGCTGCACCGCACCCCCCTGCACACGTTGCACGTCGCGCGCGGAGCCAGGCTGGTGCCGTTCGCCGGCTACGAGATGCCGGTGCAATACCCCACCGGCGTGCTCAAGGAACACCTGCACACGCGGACCGCCGCCGGACTGTTCGACGTCTCCCATATGGGCCAGATCGTGCTGCGCCCGAAATCGGGGCGCGTCGAGGACGCTGCCCGCGCGCTGGAACGGCTGGTGCCGCAGGACATTCTTGGGCTGCCGGCCGGGCGGCAGCGCTATGCTTTCTTTACCAACGATGCCGGCGGCATTCTCGACGACCTGATGGTCACCAATGCCGGCGACCACCTGTTCCTGATCGTCAACGCCGCCTGCAAGGACGCCGACGAGGCGCATCTGCGCACCCACATCACCGATCTCTGTGAAATCGAACGGCTGGATGAGCGCGCTCTGATCGCGCTGCAAGGGCCGCAGGCGGCAGCCGTGCTGGCGCGGCTCAACCCGGCGATCGCAACGATGCGTTTCATGGACGTGACGCCGCACAGCCTTGGTGGCGTCGCCTGCCTGATCTCGCGTTCCGGCTATACCGGCGAGGACGGCTTCGAGATTTCGCTGCCGGCCACCGACGCGGAGGCACTGACCGGCGCGCTGCTCGCCCAGCCCGAGGTCTGGCCGATCGGGCTTGGCGCACGCGACAGCCTGCGGCTGGAGGCCGGCCTTTGCCTCTACGGCCACGACATCGATATCACAACCACCCCGGCCGAAGCCGTGTTGCAATGGGCCATCCAGAAAGTGCGGCGCATCGGTGGCGAGCGCGCCGGCGGCTTTCCCGGCGCCGACGTGATTTTGCCGCAGCTTGCGCAAGGCGCGGCCGTCAACCGGCGCCGCGTCGGCCTCAGACCTGAGGGCCGCGCCCCGGTGCGCGAGGGTGCAAAGCTGTTCGCCAATACCGAGGCGGCCGAGCCGATCGGCATCGTGACCTCCGGCGGCTTCGGGCCGAGCATCAACGCCCCCATCGCCATGGGCTATCTACCGCCCGCGCAGGCTACGGACGGCACGGCGGTCTTTGCCGAGGTGCGCGGCCAGCGCCTGCCGCTGCGCGTCGCCGCCATGCCCTTCGTTCCCCATTCCTATCAGCGCTGAGGATCATTCATGACGACCCTGTTCACCGAGGACCACGAGTGGCTCCACATCAAGGGCGACGTCGCCGTCATCGGCATCACCAACTACGCCCAGGAGCAACTCGGCGACGTGGTGTTCCTCGAACTGCCGAAGGTCGGCCGCAGCCTCAAGAAGGGCGAGGCGGCAGCGGTGGTCGAATCGGTCAAGGCGGCCTCCGACGTCTACGCGCCGATCACCGGCGAGGTGGTCGAGATCAACGAGGCGCTGACCGCCGAGCCTTCGCAGATCAACACCGACGCGGCGGGAAGCTGGCTGTTCAAGCTGCGCATCGCCGACAAAGCCGAACTCGACGGCCTGATGGATGAGGCTGCCTACACGGCGCACACGGCTTAGGTGATACCCCATGACCACGCCCCGCATTCCGCAGACCGACGCCGCCGCCGACTTCGCGCGCCGTCACGTCGGGCCGTCGCCGCGCGATATCGATGCCATGCTGGAGACGGTCGGCGCATCACACCTTGAGGCGCTGATCGCCGAGACGCTGCCGGCGTCGATCCGCCAGCGCACGCCGCTCGATCTCGGCACGCCGCTCGACGAGACGGAAGCGATCGCCCACATGCGGGCGCTTGCGGCACAGAACAGCGTGTTCACCTCGCTGATCGGCCAAGGCTACCACGGCACCATCCTGCCGGCGGTGATCCAGCGCAACATCCTCGAAAATCCGGCCTGGTACACGGCCTATACGCCCTACCAGCCGGAAATCAGCCAGGGCCGGCTGGAGGCGCTGTTCAACTTCCAGACCATGATCTGCGACCTGACCGCGCTCGATGTCGCCAATGCCTCGCTGCTCGACGAGGCGACCGCGGCGGCGGAAGCGATGGCCTTGGCCGCGCGCGCCGCGACGAACAAGAGCAAGGCGTTTTTTGTCGACCACGACGTGCATCCTCAGACGCTGGCCGTGTTGCGCACCCGCGCCGAACCGCTCGGCTGGTCGCTGATCGTCGGTGATCCGGCGCGCGACCTCGACGGCGCCGAGGTGTTCGGCGCCTTGTTGCAATATCCCGGCTCAAGCGGCGCGCTGCGCGATCCGCGCACCGCCATCGCGACGCTACACGACAAGGGCGCACTTGCCGCGCTCGCCGCCGATCCGCTGGCGCTGACGCTGCTGACGCCGCCCGGCGAACTCGGCGCCGACATCGCCATCGGCTCGGCGCAGCGTTTCGGTGTGCCAATGGGCTATGGCGGCCCGCACGCGGCTTACATGGCGGTACGCGATGCGCTCAAGCGTTCGCTGCCCGGCCGCATCGTCGGGCTGTCGGTCGATGCGCGCGGCGCGCCGGCTTATCGTCTCGCCTTGCAGACCCGCGAACAGCATATCCGCCGTGAGAAGGCGACCTCCAACATCTGCACCGCGCAGGTGCTTTTGGCGGTGATCGCCGGCATGTATGCCGTCTATCACGGCCCCGAGGGGCTTGCGCAGATCGCCCGCCGCATCCACCGCCACGCCGCCGTGCTGGCGGCGGGGCTGGCCCGGCTCGGCTTCGCGCCGCTCAATGCGGCTTACTTCGACACGCTCACCGTTGAGGCCGGCAACAGGCAGGCCGATATTCTCGCCAACGCGGAGAAGGAAAAGCTCAACCTGCGCCGCGGCGGCACGACACTCGGCATCGCGCTCGACGAAACCACGACGCCGGCCATTGTCGAGGCGGTGTGGCGCGCCTTCGGCGGCGACCTTGCCTATGCGGAGATCGAGGGCGAGGCGGATGAGACGCTGCCCGATAGCCTGAAGCGCGCAAGCGGCTTCCTCACCCATCCGGTTTTCCACGCCCACCGCTCCGAAACGGATCTGTTGCGCTACATGCGAAAACTCGCCGACCGCGACCTCGCGCTCGACCGCGCCATGATCCCGCTCGGCTCCTGCACCATGAAGCTCAACGCCACCACGGAGATGATCCCGCTGACGTGGCCCGAGTTCGGCAACATCCACCCTTACGCGCCGCGCGCGCAGGCGGCGGGCTATCACGCGCTGTTCGCGACGCTGGAAAAGTGGCTTGCGGAGATCACCGGCTACGACGCGGTATCGCTGCAACCGAACTCCGGCGCGCAGGGCGAATATGCCGGCCTGCTCGCGATCCGCGGCTATCACGCCGCGCAGGGTGAGCCGCAGCGCACCATCTGCCTGATCCCGTCGTCGGCGCACGGCACCAATCCGGCCTCTGCCCACATGGCCGGCATGGACGTGGTGGTGGTCGCCTGCGACGACGGCGGCAACGTCGATCTCGCCGACCTCACTGCCAAGGCGGCGCAGCACGCAGATAGGCTCGCCGCGATCATGATCACCTATCCCTCGACGCACGGCGTGTTCGAGGAGCACATCCGCGACATCTGCGACGTGGTGCACGCCCATGGCGGGCAGGTCTATCTCGACGGCGCCAATCTCAACGCACAGGTCGGCCTCGCCCGCCCCGGCGACTACGGCGCCGACGTCAGCCACCTCAACCTGCACAAGACGTTCTGCATCCCGCACGGCGGCGGCGGGCCGGGCATGGGGCCGATCGGCGTCAAGGCACACCTTGCGCCGTTCCTGCCGAGCCATCCGCTACATGCGGAGGACTCAGCCGTCGGGCCGGTCACGGCCGCGCCCTACGGTTCGGCCTCGATCCTGACCATCTCCTATATCTACATGCTGCTGATGGGCGGCCCCGGCCTCAAGCGCGCCACCGAGATCGCCATCCTCAACGCCAACTACATCGCGGCGCGGCTCGACCCGCATTTCCCCGTACTCTACCGCAACCACAACGGCCGCGTCGCACATGAGTGCATCCTCGATCCGCGCGCGCTCAAGGCCACCACCGGCGTCACCGTGGACGACATCGCCAAACGGCTGATCGATTACGGCTTCCATGCGCCGACCATGAGCTTCCCGGTCGCCGGCACGCTGATGGTGGAGCCGACCGAGTCGGAATCAAAAGCCGAGATCGACCGCTTCTGCGAGGCGATGATCGCGATCCGCCGCGAGATCGCCGAGATCGAGGGAGGCCGCCTCACAGTGGAGGCGTCGCCACTGCGCCACGCGCCGCACACCGTCCACGACGTTGCCGACGACCACTGGCAGCGGCCCTATCTGCGCAGCGAAGGCTGCTTCCCGGCCGGCTCCTCGCGCACCGACAAATACTGGGCGCCGGTCGGGCGCGTCGATAACGTCTACGGCGATCGCAACCTGGTGTGCTCCTGCCCGCCGGTCGCCGACTACGCGCAGGCCGCCGAGTAACCCACGCCACCGCGCGCTGCCTCAAAGCCGGCAGAGCGCGGCGTCGGCCCGACGCAGCAGGCGCTTCTTCGCCCGCCTGTAGCCGGGCGGCTTGTCGCAGTTTGCCGCAAGCCTGCGGAACCGTTGCAGGTCGCGCAGATCGCCGAGCGCATCCTGAACCCGCTTGGCACATCGGCCGCTGTCCTGCCAGCGCCGCCACAACGCCGGATCGAGCGTTGCCAAAGCCTCGACCATGTAGCGATAGCGCTTGGCCCTGATCCGCAGATCGTGGCGCGCGGCGTTGCCCAGTTGCCTGACATCGTGTCCGTTGCGGACGATGCGGCGGCGCCAGCGCCGCAGTTTACGTGCGGCATGGGTTCGCAGCGGTTCGCTCCGCCGTGCCTGGCTCCCTGCGTCGTGCCGCACGAGCCATGGCCCCGCCGTGGTCCACCCGGCAAGCGCCGTCATCAGGCGACGATAGCGTGCCGAGCGCAGCGCGGTGGCAAGCCGCCGCCGGTCACGCGCGTCATCGAGACGACTACCGATGCCGGCCCGCGCCGCCCAATCGCGAAATGCCTTATGCCGGGCATAGCCGCGCATCACGTCGCCGTCGCGCACCGCGCCGAGCCTGCGGTTGAGCCAACCGATCTCCTGCTTCAGGTCCGGCCAGACGGCGTCGTCCACCATCGCGGCAAAGAACGCGCGCGCCGCACGCAGCCGCGTCAAGGCAATGCGGATCTGATGGATCGCATCGGCGTCGCCGATGCAGGCTTTGGCATGCTGCGCGCCGATCCGGGCCAATGCATCGTCGGCGATCGATCGGAACGCGCGCTCACAATCGGGTTCCGTTGCCGGGCGCGCGATTCGAGCCGCAGGCACGGATGCGCTGGCATTGCGATACGGCGACATGACAGGCCACTGCCGGTTTCGACCCGATCACGATAGCACAGAGCGGCCGCGTGGGGGCCTTCCTCGTGGCGGCGGTTCAGGCGCGGGCGTCGGCCGCGATCATGTCGGCCGCCTTCTCGGCGATCATCAGCACCGCGGCCTGGGTGTTGGCGGAGACGATGTTCGGCATGATCGAGGCATCGACCACGCGCAAACCGGCGACACCATGCAGCCTGAGCCGCTCATCGACCACCGCCAGGGAATCGCGGCCCATCCGGCAGGTACCGCAGGCGTGATAGATCGTCTGGCCGTTGTCGCGGGCGAAGGCGAGCCAGTCGTCGTCGCTCTCGCACGCCGCGCCGGGACTCATTTCCTCGCCGCGATAGGGCGCCATTGCCGGCTGGCCGACGATGTGGCGGGCGATCCGCATGCCCTCGATCATGCAGAGCTGATCGGCGCGGGCGGCGAGAAAATTGGGGCGGATCGCCGGTTGCACGAATGGATCGGGTGAGCGCGCATGAATGGTGCCGCGCGATTCGGGACGCATCTGCGCCACGCCGATGGTCATGCCGGGCAGATAGTCGAGCTTGCGCTCGGCGGCGTTGGCGTAGCTCGCATGCATAAAAAAATACTGCACGTCTGGCGTGGCGAGGTCGGGCCGCGAGCGCACGAAGCCGAAGGCAAGCCCGGTGCCGAGCGTCAGGATACCACGCCGCGTCGCGAAATATTGCAGCACCGCCGCCGCCAGCCTCACGCCTCGCGTCGCCTCGTTCAGCGTGACCGGCTGCAACACGCGCCAGTTCATCCGCGTGCAGAAATGGTCGATGTAGTTGGCACCAACGCCGGGCAGCGCATGGCCCACATCGAGGCCCGAACCCTTGAGGACAGCGGGATCGCCGATGCCGGAGAGTTCAAGAAGCTGCGGCGACTGGATCGCACCGGCCGCCAGAACGATCTCGCGGCGCGCGCGCACCACACGCTCCTCGCCGCCCCGCAGATAGCGCACCGCGACCGCCCTGCCCGCTTTCAACTCGATCCGCGTGACATGCGCCTCGGTGCGGATGTCGAGGTTGGCGCGGCCGCGCGCCGGATCGAGATAGGCTTTTTCCGCACTGACACGGCGGCCGTTGCGCTGGTTGACCTGATAGTAGCCGAACCCGTCCTGTTGCCGCCCGTTGTAATCGGGATTGCGGGGAAAGCCGGCCTCGCCGGCGGCGGCGATGAACGCTTCGGCGAGCGCCGGCCGTTCGCTCACCTCGGTGACAGGTAACGGGCCGCCCTGCCCGCGCAGCGGATCGGGACGCCCGTGAAAATCCTCCAGCTTGCGAAAATACGGCAGCACGTCGTCAAAGCCCCAGCCGGTGCAGCCGGCCTGCGCCCACTGGTCATAATCGCGCGGCTGGCCGCGCACATAGATCATGCCGTTGATCAGCGACGAGCCGCCAAGCCCCTTGCCGCGCGGAATGGCGATCACGCGGTCTCTGGTGCCGGCCTCCGGCTCGCTCTGGAAACGCCAGTTGTAACGCTCATTGACGAGCAGCTTGGTGAAGCCCGCCGGAATCTCGATCCACGGGCTGGTCGGACGGCGGCCGGCCTCCAGCACCAGCACCGAATGCTTCCCGTCAGCGGTCAGGCGATTGGCCAGCACGCAGCCGGCGGTGCCGCCGCCGACGATCACATAGTCGAACGTCTCATCCTGCGTCGTCATCATCACATCGCGCCCATATGCGCCATCATCAGCGTCAACTGCTCGGCCAGCATCGGGTGGCCGGGATGAACGCGGCAACCTGCGGCGCGCGCAGCGGCAAGCAGCGGCGTAGTCGCCGGATCCATGATCACCTCGGCGACGATCTGGCCGGGCGTCAGTCTCGCGGTATCGAGCGGCAGCGGATCGCCATCGCGCAACCCGAGCGAGGTGGCGTTGACAACGAGGTCGTGCCCCACCGGCGAGGTCGGCGTGATGGCAACCGGCAATTTCGGATAGAGCCGGCCGAGCCGTTCGGCGAGCGCGGCGGCGCGGGGACGGGTGCGGTTGGCGATGGTCAGCGCCGCGATCCCGGCCTCGGCAAGCGCGAACGCGATCGCGGCCGCCGCCCCGCCGGCACCGGCAAGATAGACGCGCATGCCTGCCGGATCGATCGACGCGCTCAGCAGCCCCTGCACAAAACCGTGTCCGTCGAGCATGGTGCCGATCAGCCGCCCGTCGGGATCGCGGCGGATGCAATTGACGGCACCGATCAGGCGCGAGGCCGCATCGACCTCGTCGCAGAGCGCCAGCATCGCCGTCTTGTGCGGCACGGTGGCGATGAAGCCGCCGAAATTCTGCAGGCACCGCAGCCCGGCGATGAAATCGGCCAGTCCCTTGGGGGCGACATGAAACGGCACCAGCACGCCGTCGAACCCCGCCGCCCACATGCGGCTGTTGATCCCTTGCGGCGTTTTGACCTGATGGACCGGGTCGGCAACGATGCCGAACAGCCGCGTGCGGCCGGTGATGTCATAAGGCTCAGTCATGGCAGTTCGTCCGGTTATGGCGCGCCTGTTCGCGCGCATCGTCGCCTGGCCATCCACGCCATCCCGTCAGATTCCGAGATAGGCGGCGCGCACGCTGGGCGCGGCCAGCAACCCCTCGCCGGTATCGGACATGGCGATACGGCCGTTTTCGATGACATAGGCGCGCTGCGCGATCTTCAGCGCGTGATAGGCTTTCTGCTCCACCAGCAGCACCGTGGTGCCCATGGCGCAGATGCGGTTGATGACGTCGAATACCTGCTGCACGATGATCGGCGCCAGTCCGAGCGACGGCTCGTCGAGCATCAGCAGGCGCGGCTTGGCCATCAGGCCGCGCGCCAGCGCCACCATCTGCTGTTCGCCGCCGGACAGCGAGCCGGCAAGCTGGTCGAGCCGTTCGCGCACCCGTGGAAAGATGTCGAGCACCTCGTCGAGGCGCTGCATCGCGCCCTCGCGCGCGTTGGCGTGGTAGCAGCCCATCATCACATTGTCGCGCACGCTCATCACCGGAAACAACTGTCGCGCCTCCGGCACCATGATCACGCCGCGACCGACGATCTCGGCGGGCGTCAGCGTCGAGATGGTCTCGTCATCGAAGGTGATGGTGCCGGCGCTCGGCTTGATCAGCCCGGAAATCGTGCGCAGCAGCGTGGTCTTGCCGGCGCCGTTGGCGCCGATGATCGTCACCACCTCGCCGGCGCCGACGGTGATCGAGACACCTTGCAGGATCACCGTGCGGCCGTAGCCGGCAACGACGTCAGAGACCCTGAGCATTGACGAATTCCTCTCCCAGATAAGCCTTGATCACGCCCGGGTCGCGCACCACGGCGGACGGCTCGCCCTCGGCGATCACCTTGCCGGAATCGAGCACGACGATGCGGTCGGACAGGCTCATGATCGCCTGCATGTTGTGCTCGATGGCGATCACCGTGACGCCGGTGTCGCGGATCGCGCGGATGATCTCGACCATCTTGTTGGTGTCGGACGGACTCTGGCCCGCCATCACCTCGTCGAGCAGCAGGATGCGCGGCTCCAGCGCCAGCGTGCGCGCTACCTCCAGCCGTTTCAGGTCGCTGACCGGCAGGTTGCCGGCCTCGGCATCCTTGAGGTCGTGCAGACCGACGAGACGGGCGATGCGCAGCGCCGCCGCGCGGGCGTCGTCGAGGTTGGCGTGCCGCATCATGGCGCCGATCATAATGTTCTCGGCGACGGTGAGCTTGCCGAACGGCTGGGTGATCTGGAACGTGCGACCGACGCCCGCGCGCGCGAACTCGTCGGGCGCGCGCGGCATCACCACCTGCCCGCTCTCGTCATAGATCCGGACCAGGCCCGAGGTCGGTTTCAGGAAGCCGGAGATCTGGTTGAACAACGTGGTCTTGCCGGCGCCGTTCGGGCCGATAATGCCGAGAATCTCGCCGCGCCGCAGCGTCACCGAAACATCGTCGGTGGCGGTCAGCCCGCCGAAACGCATCACCAGCTTCTCGGCTTCGAGGATCGGCGCCCCTGGCGTGCCGCCGATATGCGGCAGCGCCGGCGCCTCCCGTTCCGGGCGCGGCCGCGCGCCTGGCAGCCGGTCGATCAGTTCGCCGACGCGGCGGCCGAAGGTCGAGACCAGCCCGCCCGGCAACGTCAGCGTGATCAGCACCAGCACGCTGCCGTAGACGAAGCCGTGCAGGCCGCTGGCCGAGGCGCCGAGCCAGCCGCGCGAGGCTTCGGCGATCGGCACGACGAGGATGGTGCCGAGCAAGGGTCCGGCCACCGTGCCCAGTCCGCCGATCAGCGCATACATCGCAATCTCGATGGCCGTGGTCAGCGAGAACATCGTCGCCGGCTCAAGGAAAGTGAGATACATCGCGTGGAACGAGCCGATCAGGCTGGTCAGCACCGCCGAGATCACCACGGCCTGCAGCTTGACGCGAGTGTTGTCGATACCGGCGGCAGAGGCCGCGTCCTCGCGCTCGCGCACCGCCGTCAGGTAGTAGCCGAGCCGCGAGCGCCTGACCCACAGTGACACGCCGAGACACAACAGCAACAGCCCGAACGCGATGAAGAGATAGTTGATCTTGTCGTGGAAGATCATCCAGGCCCAGCCGAGGTTGAGCGGAACGATCAGCCCCGCCGATCCGCCCGTGACGGTGTGGAAATGCGTGGCGAGCAGGCGGATCACTTCGAGGAAGGCGATCGTCGCCAGCGCGAAGTAAGGCCCGCGCAGCCGGAAGCACGGATAGCCGATGCCGATCGCAACCAGCCCCGAGACCAGCGCGCCGCCCCACATGCCGACCCACGGCGACAGGCCCCAGTGCTGGATCATCAGCGCCGCGGTGTAGGCGCCGATGCCGTAGAAGATGGTGTGGCCGAGCGACAGCTGGCCGGCATAGCCGCCGACGATATTCCAGGCGGTGGACAGGCCGGCGAACACGCAGATCGTCACGAAAATGTGGATGATAAACGCCGAGCCGCTCAACGCCGGAATGATCAGCAGCAGCGACAGCGCCAGCAGCGACATATAAACGCGCGGCTGGGTGAGCGCGCGCCACGGCGCCATGCGGGAAGCGGCGGCGCGCGGGGAAGCGGAAACCGTCGGGGCACTCATGCTGTCACTCCGTCCCGCGCCCGAAACCGAACAGCCCGGTCGGCTTGAAGATCAAAATCAGAATGAAGATGATGAAATAGACGACCTCCTTGAGGTCGGGGGCGATGTAGTAGCCGGACAGGCTGTCGACGATGCCGATGATCATCGCCCCGAAGAACGCCCCGTAGATGCTGCGCATGCCGCCGAGCACCACGACGACGAAGGCGGTCAGCACGAAATAGGTGCCGATCGTCGGCGTCACCGGATAAAGCGGCATGATCAGCGCGCTGGCGAGGCCGACGCAGGCCGCGCCCAGGCCGAAGGTGATGATGTAGATGCGCTCGACCGGCACGCCCATCAACAGCGCCGCATTGCGGTTCTGCGCGGTGGCGCGGATGGCGCGGCCGAGCGGCGTGCGATTCAGGAACAGGTGCAGCCCGGCCACCAGCAGGATGGCGCAGACGAAGATCACGACATGGCCGACCAGCAGGCTGTAGCCGCCGAACGGCACCGGCGCGCGCAACTCCGGCGTGTTGACCGCGTAGAGATCGGCGCCGAATAACAGCAGCGCCAGGTTGATCAGCGCGATCGACATGCCGACGGTGGCGAAAATCTGGATGTACTCGTCGGCGCTGAGCAGCTTCTGGATGATCAACCGCTGGGTCAGCGCGCCGATCACGAACAACAGCACCACGATCGGCAGCGCCGAGACATACGGGTGCAGGCCGAGGTGGTGCCACAGCAGGTAGACCGCATACATCCCGATCATGAGGAACTCGCCGTGGGCGAAATTCACCACGCGGACGATGCCGAAGATCAGCGTCAGTCCGACCGAGATGATGGCATACATGCTGCCGATCATGATGCCGTTGAGGATCAGTTGGGCGAGAACGTCCATCGTTCGATCTTCCAAAGCACGGGGAGTGCTCAGCGCAAGGACTGCGGCACGGTGCGATCCATGGGCGGGCAGCGGCGAAGGCGCGGACAATCCGCGTCTCCGCCGCTCGCACGGAGAGGCAAGGCTAGTTGGCGCCGACCCCGAGCTTGAGCTTGGCGACCGCGGCTTCCGGCGGATACACCGTCACCAGTTCGCCGCCCTGCCACTGCATCAGGAATGGCGCGACGCGGGTGTTCTGACCGTCCTCGCCGAACTTGGCGCCCCAGCCGGTCGCGGTGGCGCCGGCCGGCACGTCGACCTTCATCATCGCCTCGCGGATCGAAGCGCTCGACAGGTCCTTGGCCGCCGCCATGGCATCGAACACCACCTTGGCGCCCATGTAGTTGGCAAGGCTATGGCCGGAGCGCGGCGCGGTGCCGTACTTGGCCTGGTACTTCTTGACGAACTCGTCGAGGCCCGGCGCCGCCTTGGTGTTGGTGCGGTACTGGGTGAAATCGACGTTCAGCGCGCCTTCCATGTTCTCGGCGCCGACCGCCGTCATGGTATCGCGCAGCGAGTAGCCGCCGCCGGCACCCATCACCGCCTTGAGCTTCAGCCCCTGCTCTTTCATCTGGCGGAAGAACAGCACCGTGTCGCTCTGGTAGGAGGTTTGCAGCACCACATCGACGCCGGCCGACTTCAGGCGCAGGATCACCGGCGTCAGATCGACCGACTTGGCCGAATAAGGCAGCGTCTCGACGAGATTGACGCCCTTCTCCTTGGCGCGCGCGCTCTGATAGCCGGCAACCGTCTGGCCGTAGAGCGAATCCTCGTGGATGATCGCGACCTTGAGCGTCTTGTAATCGACCTTCAACGCCGGCGCGATGACATCGACGACGGCATCGACCATGGTGCTGGCAAACACCTTCGCGGTCGGGTTAGTGCGATAGACGTTCTTGAACTTGCGCTCGGTGATCGGATCGGAGATCGCGCCCAGCTCGAAATAGGGAACACCGGCGAGTTCGGCGACCTGCGTGGCGGCAAGCGACAGCGACGACGAATAGGTGCCGAAGATCACCGGCACTTTTTCCACCGACGTGAGGCGCCGCGCTTCACCCACCGCCTGGTTGGGATCGACCGCGTCGCCGCGCACGATCTGCATCGTCTTGCCGTTCAGGCCGCCGGCGGCGTTGCGCTCCTCGACGGCGATTTCAAGGCCGCGGAAGCTCTCGTCGCCGAGCAGCGCAAGCCCGCCCGAGAACGGATACAGCGCCCCGATCTTGATCGCCGATTGCGACCATGCGCTCGACGCCGGCAGGACCGACAGCATCAGGCCCGCGACAAACGATGCGCGCAGCAGTTTCTTCATCATTTCCTCCATGAGCCACCCGTGTTGTTCCGTCGTGCTTGTTTGGTCGTGCGATCCGCCGTTGCCCCGGCCAGGCATTTGCGGATTGCCCGGATATTATGGTAATCAGGTCGTCTGACAAGTAAAACTTGCCGGCGTTGGCGGACGGAGGGCGCATCGCTGGTCGGCGGCAACGTCCGATCCGCGGTTGCCATGTCGTCGATAGCCACCCTTTGCCAGTGACGCCGGCACCAAGTAGACAGCGCTCTGCGCCAGGGAGAGCACGCCGAAACGATATTGCCGGCAGCCGGACCGACAAGCCTTTCTGGCCGTCCCGCTCCGGCGCAAGGACCCGGCCGGGCGGCGTGAGCGGACAAGGCCCGTCCGTTCGAGACGACAAGTGGAGGACAACGCAATGACCATTCCCGCAACCATGCGCCAGATTCGCTTCAACGGCGCCGGCGGCCCCGAGGTGATCGGCCTCGACACCGCGCCCGTGCCGCAGCCCGGCGCCGGGCAGGTGCTGGTCGAGGTGGCGGCGGCCGGCGTCAACCGTCCCGATTGCCTGCAGCGCGCCGGCAACTATCCGCCGCCGCCCGGCGCCACCGACATTCCGGGCCTCGAAATCGCCGGCCGCATCGTCGCCGTCGGCGACGGCGTGCCACAAAACGCGGTCGGCACCGACGTCTGCGCGCTGGTGATCAGCGGCGGCTACGCCGAATACGCGATCGCCGATTATCCGCTGTGCCTTCCCATCCCCAAGCCGTTGTCGCTGCTCGAAGCCGCCGGCGTGCCGGAGACCTACTTCACCGTCTACGACAACATGATCACGCGCGGCCGGCTCGTCCGCGGCGAGAGCGTGCTCATTCACGGCGGTTCGTCGGGCATCGGCTCGACGGCGATCCAGCTTGCCAAACAGTTCGGCGCGACGGTCTACGCCACCGCCGGCTCGGACGACAAATGCGAGTTCTGCCGCTCGCTCGGTGCCGACGCCGCCATCAACTACCGCACCCACGACTTCGTGCAGGAGATCGCCCGCCTCACAAACGGCAACGGCGTCAACGTCGTCCTCGATATGGTGGGCGGCGACTACATCCAGAAAAACCTTGCGGCGCTGGCGATGGAAGGGCGGCTGGTGCAGATCGCCTTCCTGCAAGGCAGCCGCGCCAACCTCGACCTGATGCCGCTGATGCTGCGGCGGCTGACCTTCACCGGCTCGACGCTGCGCGCCCGCTCCGTTGCGCTCAAGCGCCTGGTTGCCGATGCCTTGCGCGCCAACGTCTGGCCGCTGCTGGAGAGCGGCGCCGTCAAGCCGATCATCCACAAGGTGTTTCCGCTGGAGGAGGCGCGCGCGGCGCACGCCCTGATGGAATCAAGCGCGCATGTCGGCAAGATCATGCTTGAGGTGCGTTCGCGATGACTGATCTTTCTCACGCCGACAGCGTCGTGCTCGTCACCGGCGCCGGCCGTGGCATCGGCCGGGCGATCGCCGACGCGCATGCGAGCACCGGCGCCAGGGTCATCTATCTCGACCAGGACGCCGCACTCGCCACGGCGGCGGCGGATGCAGCGGCGGCACGCGGCGCCACCACGCTGGCGCTTGCCGCTGACATCACCAACGACGACGCGGTGCGGGCGGCGGTTGCCCGCGGTGCCGAGGCATTCGGCCCGATCACCGCGCTCGTCAACAATGCCGGCATCTCGCCGAAAAGCGGCGCGGACGGCCGCAAGGCGCCGATCTGGCAAATGGGCGCCGACGAATGGCGGCGCGTCGTCGAGGTCAACCTGACCGGCGCTTTTCTCTGCGCCGCCGCCGTGGTGCCGATGATGCGCAAAGCCGGGCGCGGCGCGATCGTCAGTCTGTCGTCGGTCGCCGGCCGCACCTTTCTCGACCTCGTCGGCGTGCATTATGCGGCAACCAAGGCGGGCCTGATCGGCTTCACCAAGCATCTCGCCGGCGAACTCGGACCCGACAACATCACCGTCAACGCGCTGGCGCCGGGCCGCATCGATACGCCATTGATGCGCGGCACCGCGGCCGCCGCCAACGAGGCGGCACGCCTCGCAACGCCGCTGCAACGCCTCGGACAGCCGGAGGACGTCGCCGCGGTCTGCCTGTTCCTGACATCCGGCGCGGCGCGCTTCGTCACCGGTCAGGTGATCGACGTGTCCGGCGGCTGGCTGATGACCTGATCAAACGACGACGAAGAAAGCCCGGACATCGTGAACAAGAACACCCTCGCTCAATCCCGTGGCCTTCTCCGGCGACCGCCCTCGCTGGCCGATACGCTTGCCACCAAGCTGCGCCGCGAGATCGTCGCCGGCGATCTGGGACCGGGCGAGAGGCTGCCGACCGAGCAGCAGTTGTCGGAAATCTACGGCGTCAGCCGCCCGACGGTGCGCGAGGCGATCCGCTGCCTCAAGCAGGACGGCATCGTCGTCACGCGGCAGGGCGCGGGCGCCTTCGTCGCCGATCCCGAGACGGTGTCGGTGTTCCGGCTCGACATCAAGGATTTCTCCGACAGCAGCGAGATCTTCCACATCGTCGAACTTCTGATGGCGGTCGAGGCGGCGGCGACCGAGCATGCGGCGCGGCGGCGCACCAGCGCCGACCTGCGCGCCATCGAAACCCAACTCAAGGCCATGCAGGCCGCGATCGACCGCAACGAGCCGGGCGTCGACGAGGACGTCGAGTTTCACCGCGCCATTCTGGCTGCCACCAAGAATCCGTTCTTCCGCGACCTGTCCGGCTTCCTCGATCACCGGGTCCGCAACTTCATCCGTACGGCACGCGCCAACTCGGCGCAGTGGGCCGGCATGAGCCAGACGGTGCAGACCGAGCACGAACTTATCTTCGATGCCATCGCCCGGCAGGACGCCGCCGCCGCGCACGCGGCCGC
This sequence comes from Xanthobacteraceae bacterium, assembly GCA_049646625.1. Taxonomy (GTDB): domain Bacteria; phylum Pseudomonadota; class Alphaproteobacteria; order Rhizobiales; family Xanthobacteraceae; genus PRO6. Next base: position 8,795 of record JBARWE010000317.1, on the reverse strand, counting down.
CGAGTCCCACCTCAAGAATGCCGCGGCCCGCCTTGCGCGCTATCTCAAACCGCCAAAAAAGGACCGGAACCCGGCCTAAGCACGCCCGAAGGCATGCTTCGCCCGAGAACGCGCTGACGCCCCCCGCGGGGCGGTGCAGCGCCACCCGACCTGCGTGCTGTTTGATTTAGAACAAAAACAGTTCCGGTTGCCGCAGCCATAGTGAATTTGGTGAACTTGGTGAATTTGGTCCGAGCGCCCGGCGGCTCGGCCGTCTGCGCGCCTGTGAGCGCGGCAGAACGGGCCGAGGGCGGGCGTGTTCCCATTCGGGGCCGGCAATGGCCGGACGCGGCGCGGGACCTTGAGGGAGGCAACGCGCGTGAGCGACAAGCTGAGAACCCACTACGACGAGCGGCTGCCGCGCTACACCAGCTACCCGACCGCACCGCTGTTCTCGCCGGCGATCGCAGCACCCACCTACGCGCAATGGCTTGAGGCGCTGCCGGCCACCACCAAAACCTCGCTCTACCTTCATGTGCCATTCTGCCGCTCGATGTGCTGGTACTGCGGCTGCCACACCACCATCACGCGGCGCGATGCGCCGATCAGCGATTATGTCGGCGTGCTGCGCCGCGAGATCGAGCTGGTGGCGGACAAGCTGGCCGCCCCCCTCCCCGTCCACCACGTCCATTTCGGCGGCGGCACGCCGACCATCGTCGAGCCGGAGGTGCTGCTGTCGCTGGCGGCGCTGCTGCGCGAGAGGTTCGCATTCGCCGCCGAGGCGGAGGTTGCCGTCGAGATCGATCCGCGCACGCTGACGCCGGAGATGACGGTGGCGCTCGGCGCGGCCGGCGTCACCCGTGCCAGCCTTGGCGTGCAGAGCTTCGACCCCCGTGTGCAGAAGGCGATCAACCGCATCCAGAGCGTCGCCACCACCGCCACCGCCGTCGAGGGGCTGCGCAAGGCCGGCGTCGGCGGCATCAATTTCGATCTGATCTACGGCCTGCCGCTGCAAACCGTCGCCTCCTGCATCGATACGGTGGAGCAATGCCTCGACCTCAAGCCCGACCGCTTCTCGGTGTTCGGCTATGCGCACGTTCCCGACTTCAAGAAGCACCAGCGCAAGATCAACGAGGCCGACCTGCCCAAGAGTGACGCGCGCCATGACCAGGCAGCGGCGATCGCCGAGACGCTCACCGCCGCCGGCTATGTCCGCATCGGCTTCGACCACTTCGCACGCGCAAGCGATGCCATGGCCCGCGCCCAGGCCGAGGGCCGGCTGCGGCGCAACTTCCAAGGCTACACCACCGATCCCTGCGACGCCCTGATCGGTTTCGGCGCCTCGGCGATCGGCCGCCTGCCGCAAGGCTATGTGCAGAACGAGGTGGTGCTCGGCCGTTACGCCGACCATGTCATGCAGGGCGAGCTTGCGACCGCGAAGGGCTATCGGCTCACCGCCGACGACCGGCTGCGTGCCGACCTGATCGAACGTCTAATGTGCGATCTGGCGGTCGATGTCGCCGCAGTCTGCGCCCGCCACGGCGCGGCCCCGGACGCCTTCGCACCGGCGCTGATGCGGCTGCAACGGCTCGCCGACGACGGCATCGTGCATCTTGACGGGCCGCGCATCATCGTTGCTGATCACGCCCGCCTGCTGGTGCGCAGCGTCGCCTCGGCTTTCGATGCCTACCTGACGCAATCCGACAGGACGTTCAGCCGCGCCGTGTAGAGCATGATCCCGAAAAGTGGGAACCGGTTTTCGGGCCAGATCATGTTTCAAGTGAAAAGATGACCGGCCGCCCGCGCGCAGCCATGGAGACGACCCATGCAGGAAAGCCCCGCCGACCTTCCCGCGCCAATGCCGGAATTGACCCCGACGGTCGAGGACACCGCCAATCTGATCGAGCGGCTGCGCCATGTGCTGCTGTTTTCCGGCCTCGATTGCCGTTGCCGCGACACGCTTGCGGTCGCGCTCGACCGCTTCAGCACGCTGGAGCGCCGGCGGCTGTCGCGGCGCGGCCTGGCCCAGGCGCGCGACCACAAGGACCGCATCATCGCGATCCTGTCGCTGTTGTCGGAGCTTGACCAGGTGACGGAGGGCGAGCAGGACCGCTCGGTGTTCGAAGAGATGGCGCTACTGTTCGTCGAAATCGCCAACAGCGCCCAGGCAGGCGCCATCGCCCTGCGGGCCATCGAGGAGCGCGACTGAACGTCCATCGCGGCTACATGATTTAGCACTTCGATTTGGCACTCCGGCTCTCTTGACCCGGAGGGGCAGATTGACTGATTGTCGGTCAGGCTTAAGGATCAGCCATGACCGATTTCAATCTGCAGGTTCCCCGGCAGGCTGCCACCTTGCGCCTGCTGGTGGAAAACAAGCTGCGTTCGGCGATTGCCGCAGGGCACTTCAAGCCCGGCCAGCGGCTGATCGAGCGTGAACTGTGCGAACAGATCGGCGTCGGGCGCACCTCGGTTCGCGAGGCGCTGCGGCAGCTCGAAGCCGAGGGCCTGGTGACGACCATTCCGCACCGCGGCCCCGAGGTCAGCTCCATCACTTACGAGGAGGCCCGCCAGCTCTACCAGGTGCGGGCACTGCTCGAAGGGTTCGCCGGGCGCGCCTTCGCCGAGAACGGCAGCGCCGACGACATCGCCGAACTGGGCGAAGCGGTGGAGCGCTTCATCGCGGCGGCGGCCGACAGCCACGACCGCAGCGGGCTGATCGAGGCCAAGAGCCTTTTCTACGCGGCGCTGATGGACGGCGCCGGCAATATGTTCGTCAAGCAGATGCTGACGCTGTTGCACAACCGCATCACACTCCTGCGCGTCACGTCGATGACCCAGCCCGGCCGGCTGGCCGGCAGCATCGCGGAACTGCGCGAGATCTACGATGCCATTCGTGCCCGCGACGGCGAGCGGGCCTGCGCCGCCTGCCAGCGTCACATCGAGACTGCGGCGCAGATCGCGCTGGCGGTCCTGAAGGACACCGAAGGGGACACACGGCAGCGCCGGTGATGCCGACTATACGGGCCGGCATGCAACTTTCAGCAGATTGTCTGCTTGTCTGATCAAGCAACTCCCAGCTATATGTCCGGCAGTCCTTGTGAACGACTTGCGCGGCACGGGCCGCGCGGCAAAGGAAAGGCCCGCCGCCATGGCTCAAGACATCACCGCAATCACGCCACCCGCCGTCGTCGTTGTCATCGGCCTCGGCGCCATGGGGCAGCCGATGGCGGCGCGGCTCAAACTCGCCGGCTTCGAGGTGCGCGGGGTCGATCCGCAGCCGGCGGCGCGCGAAGCCTTCGCGGCGAAGGTGGGCAAAGCGTTCGCCAGCGGCCCGGAGGCCGCCGACAACGCTGCCGCCGTCATCACCATGCTGCCGAACGGCAAGATCGTGCGCGAGGCGCTGCTCGGCGCGCAAGGGATTACGGCAAAACTCGCCCCCGGCACGCTGGTGATCGACATGAGTTCGTCAGCGCCGACCGATACGGTGGCGCTGGCCGCCGACCTGGCCGCGCGCGACCTACCGCTGATCGACGCGCCGGTATCAGGCGGGGTGCGGCGCGCCGTCGACGGCACGCTGGCGATCATGGCGGGCGGCGCGGCCGAACAGGTCGAGCGGGCGCGGCCACTGTTTGCAGCGATGGGCAAGGCCGTGTTCGCGACCGGCCCGACCGGCTCGGGCCACGCCATGAAGGCGCTCAACAATTATGTCTCGGCGGCGGGGCTGGTCGCGGCGTCAGAGGCGCTGCTGGTCGGCGGCCGCTTCGGCCTCGCCCCCGACACCATCATCGACGTGCTGAATGCCTCCACCGGGCGCAACAACTCGACCGAACTAAAGATGAAGCAGTTCGTCATCTCGGAGAGTTTCGCATCCGGCTTCGCGCTGGCGCTGATGGCCAAGGATCTGCGCATCGCCGCCGACCTGGCCACCCATCTCGACCTCGACGTGCCGCAGGTCGCATCAATCGCCGCGATGTGGGAACAGGCCCGCGACGCGCTGCCGCCGGGCGCCGACCATACTGAAATCTACCGCTTCCTCGCCGGTGACGGGGCCAAAAAGGCATGAGTGCCGGGCAACTGCGCGCCCGGCTTGCGGCCGTCCTGTCCGATCCCGAGTTTGCGCATCTCGGCCGCGGCCTCAAGGCCGCCTTGCGCATCCGCTGCGACGATGCGGCCATCGTCATCACACTCGACGACGGCGCGCCGCACTTTTCCGACGACACCGGCGCCGATATCGAGCTTGCGGCATCGGCCGGCGACTGGGCCAGGGTGCTGGCAAAACCGCCACCGCCGACATTCCATGCCTTCACCGCGCTGCAGCTCGCCAATCCCGCCTTCACGCTGTCCGGCGACCCGCTGCTGATCGCGCAAGCCCGGCCGCTGCTGGAACGGCTGTTCGAGCGCCTCGCCGCAAGCCCGGTGGCAACGGCGCCGGCAGTCGCCCGCGATCTCGGCCGGATTCGTGGCGGCTATCATACGATTCACTGCGGCGGGTCGGCCTACGAGGTGTTCGTGGAAACGGCCGGCGATGGCACACCAGTGCTGCTGCTGCACACCGCCGGCGCCGATGCCCGCCAGTTTCAGGCGCAGCTTGCCGACCTCGAACTCACAAAGGCATGGCGCCTGATCGCCCCCGATCTGCCGTTTCACGGCCGCTCGATGCCGCCGCGCGACTGGGACGGCGGACCTTACCGGCTGTCGTCGCAACAGTATCTCGGCTGGTGCGTGGCGCTGATCGAGCAGGTCGTCGGCGAACCGGCGCTCATCGCCGGCGGCTCGATGGGTGCGGCGATGGCGCTTGTGATGGCCGCGGAACGCCCCGACCTGGTGCGTGGTGTGGTGGCGATCGAGCCGCCGTTCCGCTCGAAAGGCCGCCGCAACCCCTATCAGCACCATGTCGGCGTGCATGGCGGCCTGCATAACGCAAGCTTCGTGCGCGGCCTGATGAGTCCGACCAGCCCGGAGGCGGACCGCCGTCGCGCGATGTGGATTTATTCGCAAGGCGCGCCCGGCATCTATACCGGCGACCTCGCTTTCTACAGCGACGAGTTCGACGGCGCGGCGATCGCCCCGCGCATCGATACCGGCAGGACACCAGTGGCGCTATTGTGCGGCAGCTACGACTACTCGGCGACGCCGGAGGATGGCCGCCGGCTTCAGGCGCTGATGCCCGGCGCCCGGCTCGACGTGATGGACGGGCTGGGTCACTTTCCGATGTGTGAACACCCGGACCTGTTCCGGCCGTTTTTCCTGCGCGCGCTGGCGCACGCGGCTGGCCGCACCACCACCACCGCCGGCGGCGTTTAGCGCCGCCCGTCAGCCGTCAGTCAGCCGTGCCGAGCCGCCGCATGGTGAACTCGATCTCGCCGTCCGGCAGTTCCCGCCACGCCTCCACTTCCGTCATGTAGGCGGCCTTGGGGTAACGGCCGAAAAAGGCGCGCGCGGTCTCCCGCGCCTCCTCGCGCGGCTGCACGAACGTCTGGCGCACAAAGCCGTCCGCCTTCACCCGGCGCGCGCGCCGGATGGCTAGTCGGGCGGCAAGGTCGTACGGGGTCCCCGGCTTCGATGTCATTCGGGCGGCCGCAGTTCCCTGCTCTGCATCCAGCGCTTGATCTCGGCAACCCGCATATAGTGCCGCGCATCGGCAAGCGCCGCGGTCTTCTGCCAGTTCTCCGATAATTTCTCGCAGGTGGTGAGAGCCGCGGCGGCGGCCTCGTCACACTCTTCAGGCGTCAGGAGGAAGGGGTCTCTTTGGCCCATGGCAAGACCTCCCTGTACACACGTCCCGCCGGCATTGTCCTCGCAGTCGGCGGCCGAGTCCACAGCAATTTTCGCGCGCCACGACAGGGGAGCCGCGCTCGGCCCAACGGCGGCCACATCCCTCGCGCGAAACTCCTAACTGACCTCCAGCATCTTGAAGCGCTCGCGCAAACCGCGCGCATTGTCGGAAACGGAGGTCAGGTTGTTCGAGATTTCACTCACCGCCACACACTGCTGCGCGATCGCCTTGCTTTCGGTCGCCACGCCCTGATCGATCGCCTGCACGAGCCGCTGCGAGCCATCGACCTGGCTCAGCGCCGAGGTAATCACCGAGCGGATTTCGGCGGCCTGCAACGTGACCTTGCGCGTCGCTTCCTCAGCTTCGCCCGCAAGCGCCTTGACCTCGCTTGCCACCACGTTGAAGCCGCGGCCATACTCGCCGCTGCGTGCCGCCTCGATCGCGGCATTCAGCGCCAGCAGCTTGGTCTTGCGCGCGACGTCGTTGATGACCCGCACGAAATTCTCGATGTGCTGGGTAATGATGCCCAGTTCGCCGAGGTTGGCGGCAAGCTCGCCGATGCTCGACACCGTATCCTGGCAGCGCCGCATGTTGTCGTTGTTCAGATCGACGATGCTCTTGATGATGATGTTGATCTCCTCCGCCGAGCCTGCCATCGATTCCAGATCGCTGGTGACTTCCTGCTCGAAAGCCTTGAACAGCGGCTCGGACACCCGCCTGAATGACGTCAGCGCCGCGGCGTTATCGTAGGCGGAGATCGTCTGCGCAAGATCGAGGAACAACATATGGACGACGGCGGCGAGCATCGCTTTCAATGGCGCCGCTCGCTCGCTGTCGCCGAGGCAGTGATCGACGGCCAGGCCAAGAATCTTCTCCAGAATAAACGCCGAACTCGCGACATAGAGATCGCTGGTCAGCAGACATTCCTCATGGGCGATCCCGATCTGGCGCGCGGTCGCCTTGAGATCGTCGCACGGCACGCCGTCAAACAGCCGATCCCAGTGCCTGAACTGCATCTCGTTCATATGCGCAACGAGTTGGTCGAGAGAGATCTTGCTGCGCGTACAGGCCCGCTCGATCATCTCCCGGAACGCGGGGAAGTCGAGGACATGCCGATAAAACGCATCCATCACCGCATCCTGATTCGCGGTGACATCGGCCTTCAGCAGGCGAAGGTTGATCGTGTCGGAGGGATCGAACCCGGCAAGGCGGGCAAGGTCAACAGGCATCATTCGCTCTCACGGCTTGGATCGATGAGCCACGATGCACTCGGAGACATTAAGAAATACTCTAGATATATCTTTTAGCCGCGTACAGCACGGCTGCAAGCTCTCGTATCATGGCAGGGCATCGCAAGCCGGCCGCAATTCAGTGGCAATGACGGCCCTACAACACCATCGCACCGGAGACATCATGCTTCAGCGACTGATCGCCCCGCTCCTTGCTTCGCTCATGCTGGCCGCCGCACCGGCATCTGTCCAGGCGCAAGACAAGGTGCCCTCGCCACGCATCCAGATTTCCGGCGTCGGCGAGGTGCACGCCGCGCCGGACATGGCCATCGTCGATCTCACCGTTTTGCGTGAGGCCGAGACCGCGCGGCAGGCGCTATCCGCCAACAATGCGGCCATGCGCGAGGTGCTCGACGCCATGAAGGAAGCCGGTATCGCCGAGCGCGACCTGCAAACCTCCGGCATCAGTATCAGGCCGCGCTATCGTCATCCGGGCAAGGACAACAATCTCAAGGAGCCGAAGATCATCGGCTACAGCGTCACCAATTCGCTGACCGTGCGGGTGCGCGACCTGAAGGCCGCCGGCACCGTGCTCGACAAATCGGTCACGCTCGGCGTCAACGAGGGCGGCAACCTGCGCTTCGTCAATGACGACACCACGTCGATCATGAGGGAGGCGCGCAAACGGGCGGTGACTGATGCGCTCGACAAGGCCAAAACGCTTGCGGAAGCCGCCGGCGTCAAAGTCGGCCGGATCATCGAGATGAGCGAGCAGACGAACCGGCCGCGCCCCGTCGCCTTTGCCCGGCAGGCCGCACTGGCAGCCGCACCCGCCGCTGAGTCCGTCCCGCTGGCAACCGGCGAGAACACTTACCGGGTGACGGTCGAGATGGTGCTCGCCATCGAGCAATAAATCGCTATGGGGAAGATGGTGCCCAGGGGCGGAATCGAACCACCGACACTGCGATTTTCAGTCGCATGCTCTACCAACTGAGCTACCTGGGCGTGCCGGCCGGCCAAGCCGGTGGCGCGCCGGTTTATAGTCAGGGTGGGCGGCGCTGTCCAGCCACCCCGTATTGGCACCCCATATTGGCATCCCGTACTGGCATTCGCCGGTGTGGATGACCGGCGCCGCTGCAACGCCGGCGCTGGACCTGCCGACTGGTGTTTCGGGCGACCGCATCACACCCGCCGCAGAATGACGAATTCGCTATCGTCATAGGCGCGCCGCTCCAGCATCTCGAAGCCATCCGGCGCGGCGAACGCGGCGGCTGTCGCCTCCTCCACGACGATCAGCGCGCCGGCCGTCAGCCAGCCGCCATCGCGCGCCGCGACAAGCGCCTGCCCGGCCAGCCCGTGGCCGTAAGGCGGATCAAGAAAGGCCAGCGAGAACGGCGCGTTGGGATGAACGTCGCCAAGCGCCGTGGCATCGCGGCGGAACACCTTCGTGACCCCGCCAAGTCCCAGTGCCTCGACATTGCCGCGCAGCAGCGCGCGCGCCTCGGCGCCGTTGTCCACGAACAGCACAAACGCCGCGCCGCGCGAGATCGCCTCGATGCCAAGCGCACCGGTGCCGGCGAACAGGTCGAGTACCCGCGCGCCGGTGACGGGATCGCCATAGCCGTGGATCAAAATGTTGAACAACGCCTCGCGCAGGCGATCGGCGGTCGGGCGGATGTTGCGCGACGACGGCGAGCCGATCGCGCGGCCGCGCAGCCGCCCGCCGATGACGCGCATCAATCCTCTCCGCGCTTGAGGTCGCGCTTGCCGTGATAGTGCCGGGTCGGCCGCCGGTGGCGCGCCGGGCC
>JBARWE010000316.1:0-11842 GCA_049646625.1 Xanthobacteraceae bacterium | reverse complement strand
CCCCCGCCCCGGCCCGCCCGGCGGCTGTGCCGCCGCCGGCACCTGCCGCTGCGCCCGCCAAAGCGCCTTGCGCCAATCCCGATGCGCTCGGCATCGGCCGGGTGGTGCAAATCGACACGACGGGCGGCCCCGGGTTCGGCTTCGAGCATTTCAAGCAGCTCGACTTCCTGCGCGACAAGGAAGTGGTGCTGACTTTTGATGATGGCCCGTGGCCGGTCAACACGCCGGCCGTGCTCAAGGCGCTGGCCGACGAATGCACCACCGGCATCTTCTTCTCGATCGGCAAGCACGCCACCTATCATCCCGAAATCCTCAAGCAGGTGGCAGCGGCCGGTCACACCGTCGGCGCGCACACCTGGTCGCACGCTAATCTGAACCGCAAAGGCATGACGCCCGAGCAGGCCAAGGAGGAGATCGAGAAGGGCTTTTCCGCGGTACGCTGGGCGCTCGGCGCGCCGCCCGCGCCGTTCTTCCGCTTCCCCGCCCTGCAGCATCCGCCGGCGACCGTCACCTATCTTGGCGAACGCAACATCGCGATCTTCTCCTGCGATATCGACTCGTTCGATTTCAAGGCCAAGAACGGCGAGCAAGTGGTCAACACGCTGATGACCAAGCTCGAAAAGCACGGCAAGGGCATCCTTCTGATGCACGACTTCAAGAAGCAGACCGCCGAGGCGCTGCCCGTTCTGCTACGCCGCCTCAAGGCCGGCGGCTACAAGGTGGTGGCGATGAAGCCGAAGGCGCCGGTTGCCACGCTCTCGCAATACGACGAAGCGCTGGTGAAGGACGTCAAGCTGCCGACCGTCTCGTCGCGGCCGGTCTCGTCGGTCGTGCAGACCATCTCGGAATAGGACACGGCGTGGCGGCGACCAGCGCGGTGGCGCTTCGGATCGAAGGTTGCGTCATTGTCTCGGCCGACGGGATGCTCGCCGACGCGCAGGGGCTGATGCCGGAGGCGTTGAAATTTCCCGGCGACCAGCATTGGTTTGAATCGCTGCTCGACCGCGCCGATCTCATCGTCCACGGTCGCCGCTCCCACGAGGAGCAGCCGCGCTCGTCGCAAAGGCGCCGCATCATACTGACGCGCGTGGTCGCGGACGTCGCGCCCGATCCCTCCAATGCGATGGCGACCTTATGGAATCCGGCCGGCGCGTCGTTCGAACAAGCCTGCGCCCAGGCCGGCGTCACCGCCGGCATGGTGACCGTGATCGGCGGGCCGGACGTGTTTCGCATGTTCCTCGATCGCTACGACACCTTCTGGCTGTCGCACGCGCCGCGCGTGCAGATACCCGGCGGCCTCCCGGCCTTCGGACTACCCGGACGCGCGGCCGACGACGTGCTGCGGGAGCACGGATTGACGCCAGAAGAAACGCGCCTGCTCGACCCGGCCGACGGCGTCACGCTGACGGCGTGGCGACGCGCGCGCTGAGGCGCGGCCGCTCACAGATCGCCGTAGCTCTTCGACGGTGAGGGCGTCGCCATCTCGGGTTCGGCCCGACCATGGCCCGCAAGCACGAAAAGCGCGCCGATCAGCGACAGGTTGGTCAGCGCCTCGACCATGCTGGCGCGCGCCTCGGGGCCGGTCTGATTCCAGAAATCATGCACATAGACAGTCGTGGCGATCAGGAACAGCACGAGCACGAAGGAGAAGAAGCGCACGCCGATATTAAAGGCGATCAGCACGCCGCAGACGAACTCGATGGCGCCGGCGGCAACCGCGAGAATCTGCGCCACCGTGAACGAGGTCGCGGCCTCCAGGTCGGCGGCAAATCCGGCAAAATCGGCCGGCACCGAAAAATGCGCGGCTATTCCTTCTGCGGTGCCCGGCAGATCGAACAGCTTGGCCGCGCCCGATACGATGAAAAGAAGCGCGAACAGCACCCGTCCGAGGGAAATCAGCGCAGTCATGGCCAGCCCCGCTTGCGTTGTCTCATAATACCAGACAGCACGCGGCGCGCCTATCGGCCCCGTCCGCTCCCGTCAGGCTGGCCGCCCGCCACGGCTATTTGCGCCAGGCCGTCTGTCCCCCGGCCGTGACGCGGAAAGCCTCAGAACAGGCTGTGCTGTCCCCGCCCCGAATGCTCCTGCGCCTCGACCGCCGCCACCGCCGTCATGTTGAGAATGCCGCGCGCCGTCACCGAGCGCGTCAGGATGTGCGCCGGGCGCGCCGGACCGATCAGCATCGGCCCGACCGGCAAACCGTCCGCCAGTTCCTTGATCATCTGATAGGCGACGTGGGCGGCATCGAGGTTGGGCATGATCAGCACATTGGCGACGCCTTCGAGCCGCGACTGCGGCAGCACATAGTCGCGCTTGATCTGCGACAGCGCGGTCGCCCCCTGCATCTCACCGTCGGCTTCGAGGTCGGGCCGGCGCTCGGCCAGAAGCGCCGTGGCGCGCCGCATCTTGCGCGAGGAGTCGGTGTCGTAGCTGCCGAAATCGGAATGCGAGACGAAGGCGATCTTGGGCTTCAATCCGAAGCGCTGGACGTGCTGGGCGGCGCAGGATGCAAGATCAGCCAACTCCTCGGCGTCCGGGTTCGGCCGCACCTGGGTGTCGGCGAGAAAGAACGCGCCCTTGCTCGTGACCATCAAGACCAGCGCGGCGAAGTCACCGGCGCCGGGGCGGCAGCCGATCACCTCGCGGATATGGCGCAGGTGGCTCATGTAGCGACCCTCGACGCCGCATAGCATGGCGTCGGCCTCACCACGCACCACGGCCAACGCCGCGATCACGGTCGCATTGGTTCGCACCACTGTCCGCGCCGCCTCCGGCGTCACGCCATAGCGGCCGGCGGCATCGATATAGCTCTGCACATAGGAGCGGTAGCGCGGATCGTCTTCCGGATTGACGAGATCGAAATCGTGCCCGGCGCGGATGGCAAGGCCAAGCCGCTTGATGCGCGTCTCGACCACGGAGGGGCGCCCGACCAGGATCGGCCGCGCCAGCTTTTCCTCAAGCACAGCCTGCATCGCCCGGAGCACGCGCTGGTCCTCGCCCTCGGCGTAGATCACCCGCACCGGCTGCGAGCGCGCCTTGATGAACACCGGCTTCATGATCAGGCCGGAGCGGAAGGCGAAGCGTTCGAGCTGCTCGCGATACTGGTCGAAGTCGGCGATCGGCCGCGTCGCCACGCCGGAGTCCATCGCGGCCTTGGCGACCGCGGGCGCAATCCGCAGGATCAGCCGCGGGTCGAATGCCGGCGGGATCAACGAACCCGGCCCGAATCCCTGCACGTCGCCGCCCTCGGCGCCGGCGGCGGCATCGGAGGGCGCTTCGCGCGCCAGTTGCGCGATCGCGTCAACGGCGGCCCGCTTCATCTCCTCGTTGATCGCGGTGGCGCCGACATCGAGCGCACCGCGGAACAGGAAGGGGAAGCACAGAACGTTGTTGACCTGGTTCGGATAGTCGGAGCGCCCGGTGCAGATCATCGCGTCGGGGCGCGCCTGGCGCGCCTCCTCCGGCATGATCTCGGGCGTCGGGTTGGCGAGCGCCAGCACCAGCGGCTTGTTGTCGGCCATCACCTTGACCATGTCGCCGGTCAGCACCTTCGGGCCGGACAGGCCGAGGAAGATGTCGGCGCCGCCGATCACGTCGCTCAGCGTGCGCAGCTTGGTCTTCTGCGCATACTGCTGCTTCCAGCGGTCCATGCGCTCGTTGCGGCCGTCGTAGATCAGGCCGGTCTGGTCGCACACCCAGATGTTCTTGCGCTCGGCGCCCATCGACACCAGCAGGTTGAGACAGGCGATCGCCGCGGCGCCCGCGCCGCTCGCGACGATCTTGCAGTCGGCAAGCTTCTTGCCGTTGAGCAGCAGGCCGTTGACGATCGCCGCGGCAGCGATGATCGCGGTGCCGTGCTGGTCGTCGTGGAACACCGGGATCTTCATGCGCGCCTTGAGCTGCGCCTCAATCTCGAAACAGTCCGGCCCCTTGATGTCTTCGAGATTGATACCGCCGAAGGTCGGCTCCAGCGCCGCCACCGTCTCGACCACGCGCTCCACCGTATCGGCGGCGATCTCGATGTCGAACACGTCGATGCCGGCGAACTTCTTGAACAGCACCGCCTTGCCTTCCATCACCGGCTTGGAGGCGAGCGGCCCGATATTGCCGAGGCCGAGCACGGCGGTGCCGTTGGAAATCACGGCGACGAGGTTGGCACGGCCGGTCAGCGAGGCGGCTTCCTGCGGATCTTCAACGATAGCTTCGCAGGCGGCGGCCACCCCCGGCGAATAGGCCAGCGCGAGGTCGCGCTGATTAGCAAGCGGCTTGGTCGCCTGGATTTCGAGCTTGCCGGGGCGCGGCAGACGGTGGAAGGCCAGAGCTGCGGTTTTCAGATCGTCGGACTGGGATGCTGACACGTTTTTCTTGCCTCTCTCACCTCGTCTGGGCGCCGTCGCAGTCTATGCAGGAACCGGCGTGGTGGCTCAACTGTCAGGCAAATTGAGCCTGATATGCAGTTCACGCAACTGTTTGGGCGTGACATCGGATGGCGCGCCCATCAGCAGGTCCTCGGCGCGCTGGTTCATCGGAAACAGCGAAATCTCGCGCAGATTGGTGGTGCCGCAGAGCAGCATGACGACGCGATCGACACCGGCCGCCATGCCGCCATGTGGCGGCGCGCCATACTGGAAGGCACGGTACATGCCGCCGAAACGCTCCACCACGTCCTTCTCGCCATAGCCGGCGATCTCGAACGCTTTCACCATCGCTTCGGGGCGATGGTTGCGGATGCCGCCCGAAGCGATCTCGTAGCCGTTGCAGGTAATGTCGTACTGGAACGCCTTGATGGTCAGCGGATCCTGCGTGGTCAGCGCCTCCAGCCCGCCCTGCGGCATCGAGAACGGGTTGTGGGAGAAGTCGACCTTCTTCTCCTCCTCGTTGTACTCGTACATCGGGAAATCGACGATCCAGGCCAGCGCGAAGCGGTCCTTGTCGATCAGATCAAGATCCTCGCCGACCTTGGTGCGGGCCAGCCCGGCGAACTTCCAGAATTTCTGCGGATCGCCGGCAACGAAGAACGCGGCATCGCCGGCCTTCATGCCGAGCGCGGCGCGGATCGCCTCGGTGCGCTCGTCGCCGATATTCTTGGCGAGCGGCCCCGCGCCCGGGATGTTCTTGTTAGTTTCGTCCTCGCGCCACATGATGTAGCCGAGTCCCGGCTGGCCCTCGCCCTGCGCCCACGCATTCATACGGTCGCAGAACGCGCGGCTGCCGCCACCCGGCGCCGGAATCGCCCAGACCTGGTTTTTGCTATCCTCCAGAAGCCGCGCGAACACCTTGAAACCGGAGCCGCGAAAATGCTCCGAGACGTCCTGCATCTCGATCGGGTTGCGCAGGTCCGGCTTGTCTGTGCCGTATTTGCGTAGCGCCTCGGCGAACGGAATGCGCGGCCAGCCCTTCGTCACCGGCTTGCCATCGGCGAATTCCTCGAACACGCCCGTGACGACCGGCTCCACCGCCGCGAAAATGTCCTCCTGCGTGACGAAGCTCATCTCCAGGTCGAGCTGGTAGAATTCGCCCGGCAGGCGGTCGGCGCGCGGGTCCTCATCGCGGAAGCACGGCGCGATCTGGAAATAACGGTCGAAGCCGGACATCATCAGCAGTTGCTTGTACTGCTGCGGCGCCTGCGGCAGCGCGTAGAAGCGGCCCGGATGGATACGGCTCGGCACCAGGAAGTCGCGCGCGCCCTCCGGCGAGGAGGCAGTCAGGATCGGCGTCTGGAATTCGAAGAAGCCGGCTTCCTTCATGCGCCGGCGCATCGAATCGACGATCGCGCCGCGCGTCATGATGTTCTTGTGCAGCCGCTCGCGGCGCAGGTCGAGGAAGCGGTATTTGAGCCGGATGTCCTCGGGGTAATCCTGCTCGCCGAACACCGGCAGCGGCAGTTCGGCGGCCGGCCCCAGCACCTCGATCTCGCTGATGTAGATTTCGACCGCGCCGGTCGGCAATTCGGGATTGTCGGTGCCCTCGGGCCGGTGCCGCACCTTGCCGTCAATCCGCACCACCCATTCGGCGCGCAGCGTTTCGGCGACCTTGAAGGCGGGCGAATCCGGGTCGGCGACGCACTGCGTCAGGCCGTAATGATCGCGCAGGTCGATGAACAGCACGCCGCCATGGTCGCGGATACGATGGCACCAGCCGGAAAGGCGGACGCTTTCGCCGATGTCGCTGTCGCGGAGCGCGCCGCAAGTGTGAGACCGATAGCGATGCATGGAGTTCCTGAAGGTCGGATCGTAAAAAATCGCCGCAATCGTCGCGGCCGCTTGGGTTTACCCGAGCGCGAGGGACCCGGCAACAGCGTGGTCGCGGTTCTCCCCCCGCCTCCCGGCCCGACAAGAAGCGGGGCGACAAGCGGCCCGCGAGGCGTTATTCAGGCAGCCATGATGCTGATTTCCACCACCTCCGAACTGGCCGCCGTCTGCGACCGCCTCAAAGCCCATCCGTTCATCACGGTCGACACCGAGTTTTTGCGGGAAACCACCTATTACCCGATCCTGTGCGTGGTCCAGCTCGCCAGCACCGAGGAAGCGGTGGCGATCGACGCGCTGGCCGAGGGCCTCGACCTGACGCCGTTTTTCGCGCTGATGGCCGACCCGAAGGTGCTGAAGGTCTTCCATGCCGCCCGGCAGGATATCGAGATCGTCTGGCACCATGCCAGGCTGGTGCCGGCGCCGATCTTCGACACCCAGGTCGCCGCGATGGTGCTGGGCTATGGCGATTCGATCGCCTACGACCAGTTGGTGGAGCGCATCACCGGCCACCGCCCGGACAAGACCCACCGTTTCACCGACTGGTCGCGCCGGCCTCTGTCGGAGGCCCAGATCGACTACGCGCTGGCTGACGTCACCTACCTCCGCGACGTCTTCGCCCGGCTCGATGCCGACTTGAGGAAGCGCGGCCGCAGCGACTGGGTAGCCGAGGAAATGGAGATCTTGACCTCGCCCAGTACTTACGACGCCGACCCGAGCCACGCCTGGGAGCGGCTCAAGTCGCGGGTGCGCAAGCCGAAGGAGCTTGCGGTGCTGATGGAGGTCGCGGCCTGGCGCGAGCGTGAGGCGCAGGCGCGCAACGTGCCGCGTTCCCGCGTGCTCAAGGACGACGTGATCGGCGACATCGCCACTCACCCGCCGACCAGTCTGGAGCGGCTCGCGGGCCTGCGCTCGGTGCCGAAGGGGTTCGAACGTTCGAAATGGGGACAGGACGTGCTCGACGCGGTGACGCGCGGGCTGGCGCGCGATCCCGCCACGCTGCCGAAACTGGAGCGCCCGCGCAACGGCAATGGCGCCACGGCCACGGTCGAACTGCTCAAGGTGCTGCTGCGCATGACCTCGGAGCGCCACGCCGTGGCCAGCAAGATCATCGCCACCGTGGACGACCTCGAACGGATCGCCGATGACGACAGTGCCGACGTCGCCGCGTTGCAGGGCTGGCGGCGCGACCTGTTCGGTAATGCCGCGCTTTCTCTCAAGCACGGCCAACTCGCACTCGGCATCGAGAAGGGCCGTGTCGTGCCGGTCGAACGCGAGTAAGCGAGCGCCGCCGCCGTCAGGGAACAATGACCGCACCGGAACGGCCGGCAAGCCGGGCGAGCACCTTGAAACGGCTGGCGATGCGCTCGGTCGCAAGCGCGGCGACACGCGGCTCGAATACCAGTTTAAGCTTGCGGCCCTCGCTGCGGAAGCGAGTGGCCTTCAGCACACCCGGCTGCGCCGCCGAAATCAGCATGGCGACGCGCATCATCGCCCCCAACAGGCGGGCACGCTCGGCGATCTTCGGCGGCATCAGTGCCCGCACCAGATCGGGAGCCTCATTCTGGGCCTTGAGTCCGGCGTAGCGATAGAACACCGCGAGCGCGAGGAACGCCCGCCCCTCATGGCTGACGGTGCCGAAATTACCGTTCGACACCATCGCCATGGTCTGCTGGCCGCGATAGTCGGGATGGGCGCGCCAGCCGATATCGGATAGAAGACAAGCAGCGTGGCGCCGCCGGCGGTCCTCGGCGGTTTCCTTGAGAGCCAGCGCCTTGACCAGCCGGTCGGTCCAGTCGATCAGGTCGTCGGCATGACGCGGGTTGCGCGCCCGCAGGTCGTTGAGGGTGCGCGCCGCCGCGATCAGGCCGTCACGCCGCCGCTCGGTCTCCGGCATCAGTTCGAACAGCAGCCCCTCGCGCACGCCATAGGTCGAAAACACGATGGTGCTCGGCTTGGCGAGGCGGATGATGTGTTCCAGCACCAGCGCGCCATAGACCAGCAGCGGCTTGCGCGGCCCGGCGATCTCCTCGATGTCGGGCAGCATGTCGGCAGCGGCCAGCCGGCGCGCCCGCCGCACGAATGCCAGGGCTTCATCGGCCGGCAGCGAGTAACCATGCATGACGTGCAAGGGATAGCCGCTCTCGATGATGTGCAGCCGCGCCAGCGCCCGCCACGTTCCGCCGACCGCGTAGAAGTTGCGGCGCACGCCCTTCTTGAGATGTGCCGCCTTGGCCAGTTCGTCGCGCACAATCTTGGCGGCGCGCTTCGGTGATTTCTTCGAGGCATCGACGAGCGCCAGCCCGCCGAGCGGCAAGGTCTGCCCGAAGCGCAGATCGTGGTCGTGAATGTCGATCAGTTCCAGCGAGCCGCCACCAAGGTCGCCGACGATCCCGTCGGGATGATGGAAACCGGACGCCACGCCAAGCGCCGACAGCCGCGCCTCGCGCGACCCCGGCAACACTTCGATCGTCACCCCGCAGGCACGCTCGGCCTGGGCGATAAACTCCGCACCGTTGTCGGCGTCACGGCAGGCGGCGGTGGCGATGGCAAGAACGCGGCCGACCTTCATCGTCCGGCACAGCGCGCGATAGCGCTTCAGCGCCGCAAGCGCCTTGTCCATCGCATCGGGCGCGAGCAGCCCGGTGCTCTGCACCTGCCGGCCCAGCGCGCACAGCGTTTTTTCGTTCAGCAAGGGGGCGAGATCGCGCACCAGTCGCTGATAGACGACCAGGCGAACCGAGTTGGACCCGATATCGATGACGGCAATGGAACGCGCCTTGGCCGCGCGCGCCGGCTGTCTATTGCGGCTGCTGCTGACGGTCCGCGCGGCGCGTGAGGCGGCGGGGCGAAGATTCCTTGAGAGACTTTCCACGGCCGGACAAGCTCGGGTTCGTCATGAAATAATCGTGGACGTTGAATCGCTCCTCGCCCTTGATCGCTTTCATACGAGTTGACGATCCATCCGGCAACAAGCGCCAGCTTTGTTCCGTATCCTTCAGGTTCGCGACCATGATCTGTTCGAGAACCTGTTGATGTACCGTGGTATTTTCCAGCGGACAAAGCACCTCGACGCGGCGGTCGAGGTTGCGCGGCATCATGTCCGCCGACGAGATATACACAGCCGCCTTCGACGAGGGCAGGCCGTACCCCATGCCGAAGCAATAGACCCGGCCATGTTCAAGGAAACGGCCGACGATCGATTTGACGCGGATGTTGTCGGACAGCCCCGGCAGGCCCGGCCGCAGGCAACAGATGCCGCGCACCACGAGATCGATCGACACGCCGGCGCCGGATGCATCGTAAAGAGCATCGATGATCTCGGGATCGACCAGCGAGTTCATCTTCATCCAGATCGCCGCCGGCTTGCCGGCGCGGGCGAACGACATCTCGCCCTTGATGTGGTCGAGGATGCGGCTGCGCAATGTCAGCGGCGAGACCGCGAGTTTCTCGATGTCGCGCGGCTCGGCATAGCCGGTGATGTAATTGAAGACGCGCGCCACGTCGCGGGCGATCACCGGATCGGCGGTGAAGAACGACAGGTCGGTGTAGATGCGCGCCGTCACCGGGTGATAGTTGCCGGTGCCGACATGGACGTAGCTGGCAAGGCCAGCTCCTTCGCGCCGCACCGCCAGCGAGAGTTTTGCATGCGTCTTGAGTTCGAGGAAGCCGTAGACCACCTGCACGCCGGCGCGTTCGAGGTCGCGCGCCCAGCGGATATTGGCTTCCTCGTCGAAGCGGGCTTTCAGTTCGACCAGCGCGGTCACCGACTTGCCCGCCTCGGCCGCTTCCGCCAGCGCCCGCACGATCGGCGAGTTGTTGGAGGTGCGGTACAGCGTCTGCTTGATCGCCACTACGTCGGGATCGCGCGCCGCCCGCTGCAGGAACTGCACCACGACGTCGAACGACTCGTAAGGATGGTGGACGATCAGATCCTTCTGCCGGATCGCGGCGAAGATATCGCCGCCATGATCGCGCACCCGCTCGGGATGGCGCGGCACATAGGGCGTGAACTCAAGGTCGGGGCGGTCGAGCCGCGTTAGTTGCGCCACCTCGTTCATCGCCAGCACGCCATCGACCAGCATCACCTCGTCGTCGGACGCCGACAGCGCCCGCTGCACGAAGGCCCGCAACTCATCGGGCATGCCGGCCTCGATTTCGAGGCGGATCACCGAACCGCGGCGGCGACGCTTGAGCGCCGTCTCGAACAGCCGCACCAGATCCTCGGCCTCTTCCTCGATTTCCAGTTCGGAGTCGCGGATGACGCGGAAGGCTCCCTGCCCCTTGACTGCGTAACCCGGAAACAGCCGGCCGATGAACAGTCCGGTCGCCTGCTCCAGCGTCATCAGCCGCACCTCGCCGTCCTTGCCCGGCGGCAGGCGGACGAAGCGGTCGATCTTGCCGGGCATACGGATCAATGCGTTCATCGCCTTGCCGTCGGTCAGGCGCGACAGTTGCAGGGCAATGGTGAAGCCGAGCGAGGGAATGAACGGAAACGGGTGCGCCGGATCGATGGCGAGCGGGGTAAGCAGCGGAAAGATGTGGTGGAGGAAGTGATCCTCGATCCAGTTACGCTCGCTTTTCCCCACCTCGCGACCGTCCACCAGCACGATCCCGGTCTCTCCCAGCGCGAGGCGCAGATCGCGCCAGATCGCCTGCTGGTCGCGGGCTAGCTCCGACACGGTCTGATTGATGAGGACCAGTTGCTCCGAGGGCGTCAGCCCGTCCGGGCTGCGCTCGATGATGCCTTCGCGCACCTGCGCCTTGAGGCCGGCGACGCGCACCATGAAAAACTCGTCGAGGTTGTTCGCCGAGATCGACAGGAAGCGCACCCGCTCAAGCAGCGGATGGCCGAGGTTGACGGATTCCTCAAGCACCCGGCGATTGAAGTGCAGCCACGACAGTTCGCGATTGATGAAGCGCTCCGGCTGATCGCGGACCGGAATCGGCTGGTGGTCGGTCTCGACCTTGTTTTCGTGTTCCTCAACAGCCGTTTGAACGGAATCCATGAGAATTTGATCCATCTTGAGCGTAGTCCCGGCGGGGCCGATGGCCAATGCACAGGATCATGCCGGCAAAAGTTAAACGAGATGCGTGCGCGCAAAACCACTGCGGCGGCAGCATACCTTGCGGGCAGGCTGTGACGGTTCGATGACACCCCCGCGTCACGCGGCATCACGACGCGGCGTGCAGCATCCCTTCGCGCAGCACATCAGCGGCCAGGGCGCGCGTCACCGGGCGCGCCAGCCGCAGGGCTTCGGCGTCAAGCTGGTCGACGGCGCGGCGGGCGGCGGCAAAGGAGCGCTCGATGCGGGCGGCAAGATAGCCGACAACCCCCTCGTCGACGCTCATCTGGCGGTCGGCGCAGAGCTTGACCAGGACCGCGCGCAGCAGCGCGTCGTCCGGCGCGGCCAGCGTCACCGCCGGCAGCGCCCGCAGCCGCGAGGCGAGATCGCGCAAGGCCACCGGCATCGCTGCCGGCGCCGTGCGGGAGGTGATCAGGACGAACGCCGCCTCCTCGCGCGCCAGGTTGAGCAGGTGGAACAGGGCGCGCTCGTCGAAACTCCCGGCGACCGCGTCCTCCACCACCAGCG
>JBARWE010000315.1:0-14297 GCA_049646625.1 Xanthobacteraceae bacterium | reverse complement strand
CAGCGCCGCCGCCGCGGCTCGGCCGATGCCTCGCCCGGCACCAGTGACCAGCGCGCGGCGGCCATCGAGCCGGAACGACGGCGTGACCGGAAGTGCCTCGCCGCTCATTCGGCGGCGCTCGCGTAAGGCACGTTGCGGCGGCCATAGCGGCGGACGCGAACGTTGGCCTGCTCGGCATGGCCGGAAAAGCCCTCCAGCATGCACAGCCGCGAGCAGTATTCGCCGATCATGGCCGAGGCTTCATCGGTCAGGACGCGCTGGTAGGTCACAGTCTTGAGGAACTTTCCGACCCACAGCCCGCCGGTGTAGCGCGCCGCCTTCTTGGTCGGCAGCGTGTGGTTGGTGCCGATCACCTTGTCGCCATAGGCGACGTTGGTGCGCGGCCCGAGAAACAGCGCGCCGTAGTTGGTCATGTGGTTCAGGAAGTAATCCGGGTCGCGGGTCATCACCTGAACATGCTCGGAAGCGATGAAATCGGCCTCCTTGACCATTTCCTCCTCGCTGTCGCAGACGATCACCTCACCGTAGTCCTGCCACGCCTTGGCGGCGGTGGCGCCGGTCGGCAGGATCTTGAGCAGACGCTCGACCTCGGCCATCGTCTCGCGCGCGAGTTTCTCCGAATTGGTCAGAAACACCGCCGGCGAGGTCGGCCCGTGCTCGGCCTGCCCGAGCAGGTCGGTGGCGCACATCTCGCCATCGACGCTCTCGTCGGCGATCACCAGCGTCTCGGTCGGGCCGGCGAACAGATCGATGCCGACGCGGCCGAACAACTGCCGCTTGGCCTCGGCCACGAAGGCGTTGCCGGGGCCGACCAGCATGTCCACCGGCGCGATCGATTCGGTGCCGAGCGCCATGGCGCCGACCGCCTGAATGCCGCCGAGGCAATAGATCTCGTCGGCGCCGCCGAGATGCTGGGCGGCGACGATAGCCGGCGCCGGCTTGCCCTGGAACGGCGGGGCGCAGGTGACGATGCGCTGCACGCCGGCGACCTTGGCGGTGATCACCGACATATGGGCGGAGGCCAGCATCGGATACTTGCCGCCGGGTACATAGCTGCCGACCGAATTAACCGGCAGGTGCTTGTGGCCGAGCACCACGCCGGGCAGCGTCTCGACCTCGATATCCTTCATCGAATCGCGCTGATGCTGGGCAAAATTGCGCACCTGCGCCTGCGCGAACTTGATGTCATCGAGGTTGCGCTGCGACAGCTGCGACAGGCAGTCGCGGATCTCGGCGTCGGTCAGCCGGTAATCCTTGCGGTCCCACTGGTCGAACTTCAGCGACAGTTCGCGCACCGCGGCATCGCCCCGCTTTTCGATGTCGGCGAGGATGCCCTCAACCGCAACGCGCACCTTGCTGTCGTCCTCAGCACGCTGGGCGGCATCGCGACCGCGCTTGAGATATCGAACCATGACGGACCTCCGTTCACCTGATGTCTGTTGATGCCGGGCCGACGTGACGCACCGGTTGCCCGGTGGCCGTCCTGCCCGGCTGCCTTGAAATCGTGCGGGCAGCCAGCGGTATCGGCCGCAGCCGGCCGGCGCGGCCGGCGACGACCCCGGCGCCCGCGATACCTCTATCCCAAATTTATTTATCGATCGATTACTGATTTGGCATGACGGTGCGGCATATCCGCAAAGGTGTCAAACCGAGCAGTAGCGCTCCTTGATGTCCTCGTCGGCAAGCAGCGCCCTGGCGGTGTCGTGATGCACGACCGCGCCCTGATCGAGCACATAGGCGCGATCGGCGATATCGAGCGCCAGTTCGACATTCTGTTCGACCAGCAGAATGGTGGTGCCCTGCTGCTTCATGGTGCGGAACAGTTCGAACATCTCGTCCACCAGCACCGGCATGATGCCCTCCGACGGCTCGTCGAGCATGATCAGGTCGGGCTTGGAGATCATCGCGCGGGCGATTGCGAGCATCTGCTGCTCGCCACCGGACATCGTCACCGCCTCCTGGTCGAGGCGCTCGGCGAGCCGCGGGAAGATCGCGGCGATCTCCTCGATCAGCGCACTCTCCCTGGCCTTCAGCGGCGAGGCGACGAGGCCGAGCCGCAGGTTCTCGCGCACCGACAGGCCCTGCACGATGCGGCGCTCCTCCGGCACATAGGCCAGCCCACGGGCGAAGCGGCGATGTGCCGGCTGGCCGAGCATCTCCTCGCCCTTGAAGGCGACGCTGCCGCTGGTCTTGTCGATCAGGCCGATGATCGACTTCAGGGTGGTGGTCTTGCCGGCGCCGTTGCGGCCGATCAGGCAGACGATCTCGCCCTTGTTGACGTCGAGCGCAACGTCCTGCAGGACGTGGCTCGCACCGTACCAGGCATTGAGGTTGGCGACGCTCAGCATTCCCTAGTGCCCCCGCTGGCCAAGATAGACGCGCTTGACCTGCTGGTCCTGCCGCACTTCGGCCGGCGTGCCATCGGCCAGCAACTCGCCCTGATGCAGCACCAGCACGCGGTCGCTGATGCCCATCACCAGCTTCATCTTGTGCTCAACCAGAATCACGGTGCGCTCCTTGGCGAGCTTGACGATCAGGTCCATCATCGCCCGCGTTTCCTCAGGACTCATGCCGGCGGTCGGCTCGTCCAGCAACAAAAGCCGCGGGTTGCTGGCCAGCGCCATGCCGATTTCGAGCGCGCGCTGCTCGCCATGCGCCAGCGTCTTGGCGATGCGGTCGCGGCAGTGCCACAGCCCAACCTGGTTCAACAGCGCATCCGCCCGCTCGGCCAGCCCCGGCAGTTTGGCCCGCGGCCGCCAGATATCGTAGCGCGACACCAGCGCCTGCAACGCGACGCGAACGTTCTCGCGGGTCGACAGTTGCGGGAACACATTGGTGATCTGGAACGATTTTGCGATGCCCATATGGGCGAACTGGTGCTGCGGCACGCTGGTGACGTCGCGCCCCTCGAACTCGACGCGGCCTTCGGACGGCTCCAGCGAGCCGGACAAAAGGTTGAAATAGGTGCTTTTGCCGGCCCCGTTCGGGCCGATGATCGAGGTGATGGCGCCGCGCGGAAACGACGCCGAGATGTTGTTCAGCGCGCGAAACTTGCCGAACAGCTTGCTGACCCCATAGGTGCGCAGGATGACTTGCGAGTTCTCGGCACTCATCGGTCGAGCCTCTTCAGGATCGTGCCCCAGATTCCGGCGGGGAAGAACAGCACGCAGGCCACGAACACCGCTCCGACGATCAGTTGCCAGTGGACGGTCCATAGCGAGACCAGATTCTCCAGCAGCAGGAACACCGCGGCGCCGACGAACGGACCGAAGAACGTACCCATGCCGCCGAGCAGCGACATCATCACCGCCATGCCGGAGGTCTCGTAATACAGCATCTCGATCGGCACGATCGACAGATGCAGCGCCGCCAGCGCGCCGGCGAGGCCGCAGAACGCGCCCGACAGCACGAAGGTGATGAAGCGCGTCAGCGTCACATTGTAGCCGGAGGCGCGCGCCCGCGCCTCGTTCTCGCGCACCGCCTGGATCACCGCGCCGAACGGCGAGGCCAGGATGCGCGACAGCGCGAACAGCGCCACGATCACGAAGGCGGCAATAACGTAATAGCGGGTCAGCGGATCGATGAAATCGAGCTTGATGCCGAAAATCTCGATGCGGTTGACATTGATACCACGCAGGCCGTTCTCGCCGCCGGTCCAGCCTTCGGCCTGATAGAACAGGTAGTAGACGCATTGCGCCAGCGCCATCGTCACCATCGCGAAGTAGATGCCGCGGGTGCGGATCGCCAGCGCCCCGATCGCCGCGGCCATGATGGCGCCGGCCACCACGCCGATCACGATCGCCGCGTACCACGGCACCCCGAAATGCACGATGGCGATACCGCACAGATAGGCGCCGGTGCCGAACAGCGCGGCATGGCCGAACGACAACAGGCCGAGAAAGCCAAACACCAGATTGAAGCCGAGCGCATAAAGCCCGTAGATCAGGATATTGGCGGCAAGCGCCGTGAACGGCATCACCAGCGGGAACACCAGCACGAACAGGCTGGCCAGCACCGCGCGGTGACGCCGGGCGAACTCAAGCCAGCCGGCCGGCGCCGGCGCCGCCTCGGCCAAGGTTTGCGACATCTCGTTCACCGCCATCTTCAGCTCATCAACCCGGCGCGGCCGAAAAAGCCCTGCGGCCGCACCAGCAACACGATCGCCATCAGGGCGAAGATCGATACCTTGGCCATCTCGGGCGCGAACAGCGAGGTCATGCTGACGACGACGCCGACCAACAGGCCGGCGATCACCGCGCCGCCGATCGACCCCATGCCGCCGACCACCGTGACCACGAAGGCTTCGGCCAGGATGGTCGACCCCATTTCGGGGATCACGCCCTGCAACGGCGCGGCCAGCACGCCGGCGAGGCCGGCAATGCCGGTGCCGATGCCGAACACCACCAGCCAGACGCGCGAGACATCGACGCCGAGCACGCGCACGATCTGCGGATCGCGGGCGCCGGCGCGGATGATGAGGCCGAAGGAGGTCTTTTCAAGGAACAGCCACAGGCCGAGCAGCACCGCCACCGCCGCGCCGAGCACGAACAGGCGGTACAGCGGAAAGTAACCGATGCCGATATTGACCGCGCCCTGCAGCAGTTCGGGGGTATCGAACGGATAGCCGGTCTTGCCGAAGGCGATGCGCACCAGTTCGATCATGACGTAGCCGAGGCCGAAGGTCAGCAGCAGCGGATAGTCGATGCCGCGCCCGTACAGCGGCCGCACCAGAAACCGCTCGACGCCGAGACCGATGAAGCCGACCGCCAGCGGCACCACCACCAGCGCCGTCCAGAAATCGCCGCCCAGCATCAGCACGAACAGGCCGACATAGGCGCCAACCATGAAGAATGCACCGTGCGCGAAGTTCACCACCATCAGCATGCCGAAGATCAGCGACAGGCCGATGGCGAACAGCACATAGATCGCGCCGAGCGCAAGCCCGGTGAACAGCTGCATGGCGAGAAGGTCGAATGTCAGACCGGCCATCGAATGCTCCAAAAAACGGTACGCGCCACGATGGCGCGTACCGTACCGTTGACAACGTGGGGTCAGGCCTTGTGGCCAAGCGCCTCGCAGGACCGCAGGTTCGCCTCGTTCGGCTCCTCGACGGCAAGCACGTTGAACACGTCCTCCGGCCCCTTCTCCGGCTTCGACTTCGATTCGATGATGAGCACCGACTGCACCGCCTGATGGTCGCATTTGCGGTAATATTCGGGGCCTTTGTAGTAATCGTACTTCAGCGCCTCGACGGCCTCGATCACCTTGTCGGCGTCGAGCGTGCCCGCCTTCCTGGCGCCCATCAGCAGCGTCATCACGCCGCCGTAGCCGAGCGCACCGTAGTCGGACGGCACCTTGCCGTCATGCATCTTGCGGAAGCGGTCGTTGAACGCCTTGGCCGAGGCCACCTTGTCCTCGATACCCCAGTAATACGAGGTGCCGCCGATGACGCCCTCGAACGCCTGCGCGCCGGCGGCAAGACGGCCGGTGAACAACAGAACCGGCGCGACGATCTTCATCGACTTCTTCATGCCGAAATCGGTCGCCTGCTTCAGCGCGATCTGCTGGTCGCGACCGAAATTGCTGATGCACAGGATGTCCGGCTTCAGAGCCTGGATGCGCGGCAACAGCGCGGAGAAATCGGTGGTGCCGATCGGATGGCGGATATCGACCAGGGTCTCGACACCGAACGCCTTGCCGGCCGCCTGGAAGCCGCGCACCATCTCGTGGCCATAGGCATAGTCGGCGGTCAGGAAAGCGACCTTCTTGCCGAACTTCGGAAACGCATAGCGACCGACCGCGCCCGCCGTGATGTGCGGATTGAGCGCCTCGTGGAAGGTATACTTGCTGAAATCCTTCGCCTCGTTGATGACGTCGGACTGGCTGATCGAGTTGTAGATGATCTTGCGTTCCTTGGTGACGTTGTTGACCGCAAGCTGCACCGAGGCCGACAGGCTGCCGACGATGAAGCTCACCTTATCCTTCTCGATCAGTTCAAGGGTGCGGGTGGCCGCCTCGCCGGGGTTGAGCTTGTCGTCGCGCACCAACAGTTCGACCTTGCGGCCGTTAAGACCGCCGCTTTCGTTGAATTCGGCAATCGCCACTTCCGCGGCGCGCACCTGGTCCTGCGCCTCGGTGCCGTAAGGCCCGGTCAGCGGCACCGGGAAGCCGACCTTGATGGTGCCCTCGTCGGCGCGAACGATGTTGATGCGGAACGGCGATACCGCAAGCGCGGCGCCGGCGCTTGCCGTCGCAAGCAGATGGCGGCGGGACAGGCCCCGCGATTTGGTGGATTTCGTGGTCATGCGTTCCTCCGTGGCTTTTGTCTGGTTCGTAAGGTCTCGACTTGGATCGGCTCGACTTGGATCGGCTCGGGCGTTGGCAGGATCGGCTCTGGTGGTAGCGGACTATCGGCAACGTCATACCGGGCAACGCCGCGTCGCGCGCACGCGCAATTCGGGTTCAAGGATGCCAAAAGCCAAACGACAGGCTCAAGGCTGAAAGCCGCAGATTAAGCACAACCGGCAGGCTTTCGTCGGCCTGATGGCGGCCCTCGCCCTCGCTGGCGCGAAACGCCGCGACCGCCGCACCGGCGGAGGCGGCCTGCATATCATCGAATACCGGCGCTTTCACGCTGCCATCTCCCGTTCAGTCACGGTAAACTTGTGACCAGATGGTCACAAGTTTCCGGATAAGCTCTCCGGCTGTCAACCGAAATATGAGGATGCACTCATACATATTGTCTTGCGCTGCAATATCGCTCCGGCTTTCAACTCGAATTCAAGCGCCTTCGGCGCCCGCAGGAAGACAAAGCGGTTGTGGCCGCAGCCGACCGCAAGTCCGCACGACGCGGCTAGTTTCGTGCCGGACGGCGGCGGCGCGCACCGAAGCGGCGGTGGAATGCGCTCTGGGCGTGCCGTGTCTCGGCGGTCAGGACATCGGCAAACAACGCCGCGGCCGGCGACATCGCCTTGCGCGACGGCTCGATCAGAACGAACTCCGAATAGAACGGCGGGTCGTCGAGCGGACGAATGTTGAAACGGCCCTCGTCAAGGTCGGACACCATCATGATGAACGGCAGGATCGCCACCCAGTCGCCGGCCGCGACAAATTGCAGCGTCCCCATCATGGCATCGAGTTCGAGGCGCTCAGCGACCGCGACACCATTGGTGGCGCAATAGGTCTCGATGCTGCGGCGGCGGGTGTTCTGCGTGCCGGGCAGCACCACCTTGAGCGGGCCGAGATCGGCGAGTTTGACCGGCGCGAAGCGGCTTCCACTGTCGCGCTTCGCGCTGACCAGCACCTCGCGGTCGCGCGCGATCAGGCGATGGGAAATGCAGATCGCGCCTTCGAACGCGGGCACCACCGCAAAATCAAGCTCGCCCTTCAAGGTCATCTCCGTCAGCACGCCGGAATAAGCCTCGATGACGCTGATGTCCGATCCCGGCGCCGCCAGGAAGAACCGCTCCAGCGCCGGGGTCAGGATCGAGCGGGTGAAGGTCGGCATCAGGCCGACGCGGATCACCCCGCCGACCCCGGCGGCGGCAACGCCCTGGCGCGCCGCATCGAGCCGCCGCAGGATATCGACGCATTCGGCGTAATATATCTTGCCGGCGGCGGTCGGCGCGATCTGCCGGCCGTTGCGGGCAAACAGCGCCGCGCCCAGCTCGGCCTCGAGCTGGCCGACATGCTGCGAAATGCCGGACTGCGTCGCCCCCTCGCGCTCGGCGGCGGCGGTGAACGAGCCTTCCTCGACGACCGCGACGAACGACCGGATGCGGCGAAACGAACTCATCGATCCATCACGATTTATAATCCTTTGAAGTATGAATAATCATTTTTCTAATACTAAACAATCGCTAGTGTGGCGTCGCCGCCGGCACCCGCCGCCATTTCGTTGAAGCCGCGACCACAATCCGGGACCACGCACCATGAATCTTGGCTTTTTCACCATGCCGATCCACCCGCTCGACAAGGATTGGCGGCAATCGCTCGCCGAGGATCGCGAGGCGTTTCTGCTGGCCGACGAACTGGGCTTCACCGAGGGCTATGTCGGCGAACACGTCACCGACAAGGCGGAGAACATCACCTCCTGCATCACCTTCATCGCCTGGCTCGCCGCCGCCACCCGCCGCATCCGGCTCGGCACCGGCACGGTCAACATGCCGAACGCGCACCCGGCGGCGGTGGCCGCCAGCATCGCCATGCTCGACCACATGCTCGACGGCCGCTTCATCTTCGGCATCAGCCCCGGCGGGCTGTTGTCGGACGCCGAACTGTTCGGCAACCTCGATGCCAACCGCAACGAGATGTTCCTGGAGGCGATCAACCACATTCTCGCGATCTGGACCGGCGAGCCGCCCTACAATCTGCGTGGCAAATACTGGACCATCTCGACCGAACGCACGCTGATGGCCGACATCGGCCAAGGCTTCATCGGCAAGCCGTTGCAGCGCCCGCATCCGCCGATCGTGGTGACGGCGGTGGCGCCGTTCTCGAAGGGCGTCACCGAGGCTGCCGCGCGCGGCTGGGACCCGATCTCCGCCAACTTCCTGATGCCGGCCTGGGTAAAAAGCCACTGGCCGAAATATGCCGAGGGCTGCGAGCGCGGCGGGCGCCCGGCCGACCCGGCCAACTGGCGCATCGCCAAAAGCGTGTTCGTCGCCGATGACGCAGCGACCGCGCGCGCCTACGCCACCGACCCCAGCGGGCCTTACGTCAACTACTACCGCTCGCTGTTCACGAAGCTCAAGAAGAACGGCCGCATCGAACTGTTCAAGACGCACCGCGACCAGCCGGACGATGAGGTGACACTGGAGATGGTCTGCGACAAGCTGATCATCTACGGCACGCCGGACAGCGTCGCCGACCAGATTCTTGCGTTCCAGGACGAGGTCGGCCCGTTCGGCACCCTGCTCTACGCCGGCAAGGACTGGAGCGACCGCGAACTGGGGCGCCGCTCGATGATCCTGATGGCTGAAAAGGTGATGCCGCTGGTCAATGCCGGAACCCGGCTTGCACAGGCCCGTGCGGCGGAATAACGCTGCGCCTATAACGCTAAAAGCGCGGCCATCAGCGGTCGCGCCACGACATCACGGAGCTTGCCCATGATCAGGGCCGCCATCGTCGGCCTCGGCTGGTGGGGACAGACCATCGCCCGGCAACTGGCCGACAGCCAGATCATCCGCCCGGTGCTCGGCATCGATCCGCTGGCGCCAGCGCGCGACACCGCGGCCGCGCTCGGCCTTCAGACCGCCACCGAGTTCGAGGCGGCGCTGGCCCGTCCGGATATCGAGGCGGTGATCCTGTGCACACCGCAGGCCCACCACGCCCGCCAGATCGAGGCCGCCGCCCGCGCCGGCCGCCACGTCTTCTGCGAGAAACCATTGTGCACGACGGGGGTGGACGCCGAGCGGGCACTGGCCGCCGTGACGGCCGCCGGCGTCGAGATCGGCATCGGCCACGAGCGGCGCTTCGAGCCTGCCGTGATCGAGATGCGGCAGCGGCTCGCTGACGGCGAGTTCGGCCAGCCGCTGGTCGTGGAGGGCAACTTCAGCCAGGACAAATTCCTCAGCCTGCCGCGCACCAACTGGCGGCTGTCGAAAGCGGACAACCCGACCGGCCCGCTGTCCGCCACCGGCATCCACATGGTCGACCTGTCGATCGCCCTGCTCGGCCAGCCGACAACCGTGTGGGCGCGCCTCGCCACGCTTGGCAGCGATTTCGCCAATGGCGATACGCTGACGATTACACTCGGCTTCGCCAGCGGCGCCACCGCGCTGCTGACCGCGGTGCTGGTGACGCCATTCATGGGGCGGCTGGCGCTGCTCGGCTCGAAAGGCTGGATGGAAATCTGCGACCTCACCCACCCCGAGAAGCCGACCGGCTGGACCGTCAAGCGCGTGGTCCGCGACGCGCCGCCGGCGATCTCCCACGTCGCGCCGCATCAGGCGGTGCGCGACAACCTCGAAGCATTCGGACGCGCCGCGATGGGCCGCGCACCCTATCCGGTCACGCATGCGGAGATGCTGGCCAACGTCAAAACCTTCGAGGCGATCCAGCGCTCAGTGGCCAACGGCCGGATCGAGACGATCTGACGGGCGCGGCGCCGGCCGGGCCGGGC
Source organism: Xanthobacteraceae bacterium (assembly GCA_049646625.1). Taxonomy (GTDB): domain Bacteria; phylum Pseudomonadota; class Alphaproteobacteria; order Rhizobiales; family Xanthobacteraceae; genus PRO6. The sequence continues at coordinate 4,174 of JBARWE010000315.1, read as the reverse complement.
GCGGCTTTTTCGCGAGAGGCCGCATCACGCCGGTCAGATAGACGTCGACGGCATCGGCGATCATCTTCGACTTGTCGCCGAGCACCGGCGACTCATAGATGAACTTGCGCACCCCGTAATAAAAGATGCCGCTGTGAAACACCCACGCCATCTCAAGCTCGTAGGCCGTCGGCCGGGCCTGCGCCGGCAGCCCGGCCTCGGCGCGCCATTCCTTGACGATGCGCGTCAGGATCTTCTCGCGCACCATGCGGATGTACCAGCGGTTGATATCGAGGCCCTTCAGCCCTGAGAACAGATAGATGCGCAGCCAGGTGCGGGTAAACACCGCGTCGGTATAGCTGTCGTAGAATTGCCGGAGGCGCTCGCGTAACGGCCGCGAACGGTCGGTCAGCCGCTTCTCCCAGCCGCTGTCCAGCGGCTCCAGATACACCGCGTTGTAGACTTCCCGAATAAGGTCGTCCTTGCTGGGGAAGTAGCGATAGAGCAGCGGCTGCGTCACCCCCAACCGCCGCGCAAGTTCGCGCGTGCCGCCGTTGAAGCCTTCCTCGGCGAAGAACTCGGTGGCCTTGCGGATGAATTCCTTGCGCCGGTCCGCCGGGGGCAGACGCTTCTGTCTGGTGCGGGCCGCCGGCCTCGACTGCTGCTTGATCAAGATGTGTTTCTCACCGAACCTGTCGGGCGCCTACGGCCCGGAGGCAAACCGGCCGAAGCCGCCGCGCGCAAACAACAGCGGCTCGTCATGGTTGTAAGCGTAGGCTTCGACCGCCCCAAGAAAAATGATGTGATCGCCCCCATAATATCGGGCCACCGTGCGGCACTGAAACGCCGCGACCGTATCGGCCAGCAGCGGCGCATCGCCAAGCCCCGGCGACCAGGTCACGCCCGCGAATTTGTCCTCGGCCGGCGTTGCGAATTGCCGCGCCAGGTCGCGTTGCGACACGCCGAGCACGTTGACGGCGAAATGGCTCGCGCTGCGAAACACGCCCATGCTCGGCGAGAACGAGACCAGGCTCCACAGCACCAGCGGCGGATTGAGCGAAACGGAGGCAAACGAGTTGCAGGTCAGTCCCACCGGCTTGCCGTCGGCGGCCGCAGCGGTGATGACCGTGACGCCGGTGGCGAAGGTGCCGAGCGCGTGGCGGAAATCGCGCGGGTCGATCGACGAGGTGTCGCTCATCAACTCGGTGGCGGGATCGTCCTGAGGATGCAAGACCGGAGCCATCGGTGCCTCAAAGCGTGAGATTGTCGGACGGCAGATCGAGCATCACCCGGCCGTAGTTGGTGCCCGCCGCATCGAAATTGAAGGCGATATGCGCGTTGATCGCGTGGGCATCCCGGAACTGGCGCTGCAACGCGCCGGCCGTATAAAGCCCGCGCGCGCCGCTCGCCGCGAACAACAGCGATACCGCCTCGGTGCACAAATTGACAGAGTAGGCCCCGTCGCGGCGGCTCTTGACCTTTTCGGCCATGCTCGGAACATAACCCCGGCACGCCTCGGTCATCGCGGTGATGCAGGTCCGCCGCATGATCAGCCGCGCCGCATCGACCTTGGCGGAGGCTTCCGCCACCTTGATCTGGGTGGTCTGCAAATCGCCGAGCCTGGTGCGGTTATAGGTCGATGCACGGTGACGGGCGTTGCCGACATAGTCGTCGAGGCAGGCTTGCGCATTGCCAAGCGCCGCCCCCGACAGCACGAACGGAAACAGCGCAAATACCGGAATGGTGTATAGCGGCGACGGATTGACGGCGCTGCCCGGCGTCGGGCCGCCGGCGACGTCGCGCACCGCCAGCGTCATGCAGTCCGGCACGAACACGTTCTCGACCTGAACGTCGTTCGAGCCGGTGCCGCGCAAGCCGGTCGAACTCCAGGTATCGATAATCCGGTAGTCCGCCTTGTTGAGCAGAAACACGCGATACTCGACGCCGTCGGCCTCGTCGTCGGAGGCGACGATGCCGGCCAGCATATTCCAGGTGCTCGAATTGACGCCGGAGGAGAACGGCCAGCGCCCGGACAGAACGTAGCCGCCCTTGGTCCGGCGCGCGCGCCCGGCCGGAAAAATGAACGACGAGGCGATCAGCGTGTCCGGGCTTTCGTTCCAGACGGTATCCTGCGCCCGGCGGTCGAACATGCCGAGCATCCAGTGGTGACTTGCGAGATTGGTCAGATTCCACGCCACCGACGCATCGGCCTGCGCCACCACATCGGCGAAATCGACCAGCGCCACATAATCCAGCTCCGAGCCGCCGACGCGGTTCGGCTGCAGGATGCGGAACAGACCCGCCTCGTGCAGGTCACGCTCGGTCTCCGACGGCAGCGCGCGCTTGTCCTCGGTGACGGTGGCGCGGCTGTGCAGTTTCGGCAGCAGCGCGCGGGCGCGATCGAGCATCTCCTTGTAGAGGCTGCCATGGTGGCTGCCCGGACGCGAGCCGACGTCGAGTTTTTCCACTGTTCCCAGCATTTTCTGTCTCCCCGCGGTCAGCGCGCCCCGGCCTTGCCGCTAAGGGTCTTTTTCATCTGCGGCCGGTCGAGGTAGAGCGAGGCGCGAAGCCCCTCGTCATCCTGCGCGGCAAACTCGGTCAACAGCTTCATCTCCGGTATCCGCGAACGATCGAGGGTGCCGACATCCGGCCAATCGATCTCGATCAGGTTGCCGGCGGGATCGCGTAAGTACATCTGCACGCAGCCGTCAGGCAGTTCGTTCACCGAATTGCGGAACGCCGTGGAGTCCAACGCGCCGAGCGCCTTCGCCCTGTCATAAGCGGTGTGGAAATCGTCGACGTCAAGCGCGAAGTGCTGGTAGACCGGCACATGATCGTCGAGTTCGAACAGATGAAGCTGAAGGTCGCCGCAGCGCAGATACTTGGTCTTGAAGCCGAAGTTGTAGGTCGGGATCAACTCCATGCCGAGCACGTCCTGATAGAAACGGGCCGAGGCTTCCAGATCCTTCGCGCCGATGGACAGGTGATTAAAGCCGAGAACCTTCATCGTTCACTCCCAGTGCCGCTATCGGGCTTCGATTATCATTCGATAAATAATGCACGAGGCCGCCCCTGGCAAGGTTGTCCTCACACACCTCCCGCGTGACGGCACGCTCCGGCAGCGCGGCGCCATCGGCCCTCGCCGACCGACGCCGGCGTGCAGCCAGCCGCGATCCGCTTGCGTTTTGACATGGCGACGCCCCCTGTTTATCACCCGATCATTGCCATCGGCACCGCGGTGCGGACGCCGCCGATGGCTTGTTTCGGAGCATCACGATGAGCGACAAAATCGCCGGAATGATCGGCCTTGGCATCATGGGTGGGGCGATCGCGCGAAATCTGGTCGAGCGCGGCTGGACCGTGATCGGCTTCGATGTCGATGCCGCCAGATGCGCGGCGCTGGCCCGCGACGGCGTTCGCATCGCAGGTAGCGTCGGCGATGTCGCGCGCGCCGCGGAAATCGTTCTCACCAGCCTGCCAAGCCCGGCCGCCGCCGTGAGCGTCGCGAGCGAGATCGCGGCCTCGGGCACGGCGCAGCGCATCGTGCTCGAACTCAGCACGCTGGCGCTGGCCGACAAGCTACGCTTCAAGGAGACGCTGGAGGCCGCCGGCCACATCGCGCTCGACTGCCCCTTGAGCGGCACCGGGGCGCAAGCGGCGATGCGCGACCTGGTGGTCTATGCCAGCGGCGACAGCGCCGCGATCGCCCGCGCGGCGCCGCTGTTTGCCGACTTCGCCCGGCACAGCGCCGACCTCGGCGCCTATGGCAACGGCAGCCGGATGAAGTTCATCGCCAACCATCTGGTGGCGATCCATAACGTCGCCGCCGCCGAAGCGATGGTGCTGGCCGAGCGCGCCGGCCTCGATCTTGCGCAGGTGGTCGAGATGATCAGCCCCGGCGCCGGCGGCTCGCGCATGTTCCAGATGCGCGCGCCGATGATGGCGGCGCGCGACTATCAGCCGGCCACCATGCGGGTCTCGACCTGGAAGAAGGACATGGCGATCATCGCCGCGTTCGCCGAGAGTCTCGGCTGCGAGACGCCGCTGTTCACCCTCACCCAGCCGGTCTATGCGCAGGCGCTGGCGACGGGCCTCGGCGACAGCGATACCGCGGCGGTGTTCGAGGTGCTGCGGGACGCCCCTGGCGCCGACACGCCGTCCGGCAAGCCGGCGTGAGCCGCGCCGCCGCGATTAC
>JBARWE010000314.1:0-3258 GCA_049646625.1 Xanthobacteraceae bacterium | reverse complement strand
GCGCCGCGCCATGCTGGTGCTGACGCTGGTTGTGGTGTGCGGCAGCGCCGCGTTCGGCGTCGTCAGGGGCGGCCACCTCGCCGACCTCGCCGCGGCGCTGAGCGATGCCCGCAACGCCGCCGCCAATGTCGCGGGCTTCCGCATCGCCTCCGTCGCCATCAGCGGCAGCAGGCAGTTGTCGCACGACGAGATTCTCGCGATCGGTGGCGTCAATGGCCGCTCCTCGCTGCTGTTTCTCGATGCCGCGACCGTGCGCGACCGGCTCAAGGCCAATCCGTGGATCGCCGACGCCACCGTGCTGAAACTCTATCCCGGCCATCTCCAGATCGACGTGACCGAGCGCAAGGCGTTCGCGCTGTGGCAGTGCGACGGCCAGCTCGCCGTGATCGCCGACGATGGCGCCGTGCTCGATTCCTATGTGACACGCCGCTTCGCCACGCTGCCGCTGGTGGTCGGCCGTGGCGCCGAAACCGAGGCGCGCGATTTCCTCGCGCTGGTGGCGCGCTATCCGACGCTGAAGCCGCGCGTCAAGGCGGCGGTCTATGTCGGCGAGCGGCGCTGGAACCTGCGGCTCGACAACGGCCTCGATATCCGTCTGCCCGAGCACGATGTCAGCCGCGCGCTCGACAAGCTGGCGCGGCTTGAGCGCGACCGGCACCTGTTTTCGCGCGACATCACGGTGGTCGATCTGCGGCTGTCCGACCGGGTCACGGTGCGGCTGTCGGAGGAAGCGGCCAAGGCGCGTCTCGACGCGCTCGACAAGGACAGGAAAGCCAAACGCAAGGCGGGCAACGCATGACCGCACTCGATGGCGGCCAGACCCCGAAGACGCGCCCGACGCCCCATAACCGTACGGCGCTGGTGGCCGCGCTCGACATCGGCACCAGCAAGGTCGCCTGCATGATCGCGCGGCTCCGGCCGTGCCCGCCGACCGAGGCGCTGCATGGCCGCAGCCACGCGGTCGAACTGATCGGCTACAGCCAGATCCGCTCGCGCGGCGTCAAGGCCGGCGCGGTGATCGATCTCGCCGAGTGCGAGCAGGCGGTGCGCCAGGCGGTGGCGGCGGCCGAGAAGATGGCCAGGGTGCAGGTCGAATCGGTGCTGGTCTCGGTTTCGGCCGGGCGGCTCACCGGCCAGCTGATCGAGGCCGCCACCGAGATTCGCGGCGGCGCGGTGACGGCGGAAGATGCCAGCCGCCTGACCTCGACCGGCATGCATCATGCGACCGGCGCCGGCCGCACCGTGCTGCATGCCCTGCCGGTCGGTTACGCGCTCGATGGCGTCAGCGGCATCCGCGATCCGCGCGGCATGCTGGCGCGTTCGTTCGGCGTCGACATGAACGTGGTCACGGCGGATGCGACGGTGGCCAAGAATCTGATGCTCGCGGTCGAGCGCTGCCACCTCGATGTCGAGGCGATGGCGGCGGCGCCCTACGTCGCCTCGCTGTCGGTGCTGACCAGCGACGAGGCCGATATCGGCGCCGCGGTGATTGAGATGGGCGCCGGCACCACCACGCTGGCGGTCGTCTCCGGCGGCCGCTTCGTGCATGCCGGCGGCTTTGCCGTCGGCGGCCAGCACATCACCATGGATCTGGCGCGCGGGCTTGGCGCCTGCATCGCCGATGCCGAGCGCATCAAGACGCTGTACGGCAGCGCGCTGACTGGCGGCCTCGATGCGCGCGAACTGATGAGCGTGCCGATCGCCGGCGACGACGGCGATCAGGAAGAGGTCGTCTCGCGCGCCACCATTGCCAACATCATCCGCCAGCGCGCCGAGGAGATCTTCGAGATGGTGCGCGATCGCCTGGCCGAATCGCCGTTCGCGGCGGCGCCGCGCGCCCGCGTCGTGCTGTCCGGGGGTGCTGCGCAGTTGAACGGCATGCCGGAACTGGCGAGCCGCATTCTCAACCGCCCGGTGCGGCTCGGCCGCCCGCTCGGTTTCGGCCGGCTGCCGCAGGAGGCCAAGGGGCCGTCCTTCGCGGTGCCCGCGGGGCTGTTGGTCTATCCGCAGTTTGCGCATCTTGAGCATGTCGAGCCGCGCCATGCGCGGCAGTTGCGCACCGGAACGGACGGTTATTTCGGAAAGGTCGGACGATGGCTGCGCGAGGGCTTCTGACGATCATGAACTCAAACCCCGCCCGCGCATCGAGCGGCAATCAGCACGCCTAATCGAGAGGACACGAGAGGCACATCATGGCGATCAATCTCAACATTCCCGACATCAGCGAGCTGAAGCCGCGTATCACCGTGTTCGGCGTCGGCGGCGCCGGCGGCAATGCCGTCAACAACATGATTACCGCCGGCCTTGTCGGCGTGGACTTCGTCGTCGCCAATACCGACGCGCAGGCGCTGACCGCCTCGAAGGCCGAGCGCATCATCCAGATGGGCACGCAGGTGACGCAGGGGCTTGGCGCCGGCTCGCAGCCGGATGTCGGCGCCGCCGCCGCCGAAGAGGTGATCGACGAGATCCGCGACCACCTGTCGGGCGCCAACATGGTGTTCGTCACCGCCGGCATGGGCGGCGGCACCGGCACCGGCGCCGCACCCGTGATCGCCAAGGCGGCGCGCGAGATGGGCATCCTCACCGTCGGCGTGGTCACCAAGCCGTTCCACTTCGAAGGCCAGCGCCGCATGCGCACCGCCGAGAGCGGCATCACCGAACTGCACAAGGTGGTCGACACTCTGCTGATCATCCCGAACCAGAACCTGTTCCGGGTCGCCAACGAAAAGACCACCTTCGCCGACGCCTTCGCGATGGCCGACCAGGTGCTGTATTCGGGGGTTGCCTGCATCACCGACCTGATGGTCAAGGAAGGGCTGATCAACCTCGACTTCGCCGACGTCCGCGCCGTGATGCGCGAGATGGGCAAGGCGATGATGGGCACCGGCGAGGCGAGCGGCGAGAAGCGGGCGCTGACCGCGGCGGAGGCGGCGATTGCCAATCCGCTGATCGACGATTCGTCGATGAAGGGCGCGCGCGGCCTGTTGATCTCGATCACCGGTGGCAAGGACCTGACGCTGTTCGAGGTCGACGAGGCCGCCACCCGCATCCGCGAGGAAGTCGATTCCGACGCCAATATCATCGTCGGCGCCACCTTCGAGGAATCGCTCGACGGCCTGATCCGTGTCTCGGTGGTTGCCACCGGCATCGACCAGAGCGCCACCGCCAAGCTCACCGGCGCGGCGCCGGCGACTGTTGCCGCGCCGGCTCCGCGCGCCGAGCATCGGGCGGCTGAGCCTGTCGCGCACCGCCATGAGG
>JBARWE010000313.1:0-3008 GCA_049646625.1 Xanthobacteraceae bacterium | reverse complement strand
CGCCGCCTGTTCGGCGGCGCGCTGGCTCTCCATCTGCGGGATGTTGAAAAAATACTGCCAGCCGATCAGCACGAGACCGGACAGAATGATGGCCAGGATGGTGTTGCGGTTGTCGCTCATTCGGATTCCGTCACCTTGGCTGGCGGACGGCGCCCGCCCGCGCGGATGGCTCAGCGGCCCTTCTCGCTACTGTCTCGATCGGGTGCGCCGCGTAGCCACCGCCGTCCCGGCGTTCCGCGGCCCGCGGATCGTTCAAGTCGGACCAGAGCGGCGCGCAAATCCTGGAGCATGACGGCAAAGTCGCGCCCGAGCGCGTCGCGGCGGCCCACCAGCACATAATCGCAGTGCGGCCGCATGGATATGGGGTCGAGCCGCCTCACCAGTTCACGCAGGCGGCGGCGGACGCGATTGCGTTCCGTCGCGGTGCCGACCTTGCGGGATACGGTGAACCCGACCCGCGCCGGATCCGTATCGTCACGGACACGGCGCTGCACCACGAAGCCGGGGGCGGCAACACGCACGCCCTGCGCGGCTGCGAGAAAATCCTTCCGCTGCCGCAGCCTGTCCATGATCCGGGCCGATCCGGCCGGACCGCTCAGGCGCTCAGGCGCTTGCGGCCGCGGGCGCGGCGTGCCGCCAGAACCTTGCGGCCACCGACGGTCTTGAGACGCGCGCGAAATCCGTGGCGGCGCTTGCGCACGAGTTTGCTGGGTTGATAAGTCCGCTTCACGGGAAAATCTCCGCTGGCCGCTCGATTAGGGCGAAAAGTGAGAATCTAGAGTCCCGATACCGCCGGCCAATAAGGGCCGGCCCGGACGAGCCGGGAGATCGCGGACGGTTGCGCGGCTTATACGCAAGCCCCCCGGCGCCGTCAATGTTCGGCAGCCGATTTTGCCGCGTCGCCTATCCCCGGCGGCAGCGTTCCGGCCACCCTTGCGGCACCGCGCGAGGGTTGCAAATTCCCCAAAGATGCCAATGTTTTCGGCGACACGAACGGCAGTCTGCTATGAATAGGCGACCAGTATCCCTGCCGTCGGGATTTTGCCCTTGGCCCAAGTTCACCCCCCTGCCCGCGTATCGCGGCTGACGCGCGCCTGGCGGCGCCCGCTGCGGCGCTCGTGGCGTGGGCTTGGGCTGTCAGGCAAGCTCTTGCTTCTGACCATCCCGCTGGTGCTGATCGCCGAGGTGATGATTTACGTCCCCTCGATCGCCAACTACCGCATCAATCGCCTGAACGACCGGCTGGCCGCCGCCAATACCGCGGCGCTGGTGCTTGACGCCGTGCCCGGCGGCATGGTGCCGGATACGCTGGCACGGCAGATTCTCGCCAGCATCGACGCCCGCGCCGTGGCGATCAAGATGGGCCAGCGCCGCCGCCTGCTGGCGATGGCCGACAAGCTGCCGGCGATCCACCGCGACATCGACATGCGCGAGATGACGGCCTGGTCGGCGATTATCGACGCCTTCGCCACCATGCTCGACGACGGCAACGGGGTGATGCGGATCGTCGGCCCGGCGCCTGGCGGCGGCCAGTGGCTGGAGGTGGTGGTGGACGAGGCGCCGCTGCGGGCGGCGATGTACCGCTTTTCGCGCAACGTGCTGCTCTTGTCGCTTGGCCTGGCCGTGCTGACCGCGGCGCTGGTCTACTTCGCGCTGCACTACCTGTTCGTGCGACCGATGCGGCGGCTGACCGCCGGCCTCGTCGCCTTTCATGGCGACCCGGAAAATGCGGCCCACATCATCGCGCCGTCAAAGCGCGGCGACGAGATCGGCGTCGCCGAGCGCGAACTGGCCGACATGCAGCGCGACCTCGTCTCGATGCTGCACCAGAAGCGGCGGCTGGCGGCGCTGGGGCTGGCGGTGTCCAAGATCAACCACGACCTGCGCAACATGCTGGCCTCGGCGCAGCTCATCTCCGATCAACTCGCCAATGTGCCGGAGCCGCGCGTGCAGCGCTTCGCACCGAAGCTGGTGCGTTCGCTGGAACGGGCGATTGCGTTCTGCCAATCGACGCTGTCGTTCGGCCGGGCGCAGGAGGCGCCGCCCGACCGCCGCATGGTAGCGGTGGAGCCGATCATCGCCGAGGTGCGCGATTCAGTCGGGCTTGGGGACGACGCACCCAAGGCGGCGCGGATTGCCTGGATCACCGCGATCGAGCGCGGCTTGAGCGTTGATGCCGACCCCGACCAACTGTTCCGCGTGCTGCTCAATCTCGCCCGCAACGCTGTTCAGGCGCTTGAAAGCGAAGCCGGGCAAGAGGCCGACGCGCCCCGGCAGATCCGTATCGTCGGCCGGCGCGAGGGCACTGTGGCCGTGATTGAGGTGTCCGACACCGGTCCCGGCATCCCGGCCAAGGTGCGCGACCATCTGTTCGAGGCGTTTCAAGGCTCCAGCCGCGACGGCGGCACCGGGCTTGGCCTGGTCATCGCCGCCGAACTGGTACGCGCCCATGGCGGCGATCTTCATCTGGTGCCGGGCACCATCGGCGCAACGTTCCGCATCGCCATCCCCGACCGGCCTGTGGAACTGCGCCGCCTGCGCGAACGCGCCCGCGCCTGATCCGCCGGGCATTTTGCTGCCGGCTTCCGGCGATCCTGCAAGCGGCCGGCACCGGAATTCAGAAGCAAGGCTCCAGGCTATCGTTCCGGCGCTTTTTTCTTGACGCGAGCTGGTTTCCGCTTCGCCTGTGACGCAGCATAATTCCGGCCGAGCTTGCCCCCTGTCCTGCCCCGGGGACGTCCTGACATCGCCTCCCGCGCCCCGAGAGATGGAGGTTGGCGGCGGGAAGGAAGAAGGCGGGAGCGCCCCGCACCGATACCGCGACCGGACCTCAAGCGGCCCTTGCCAACCTCACCCGGAGCCGTTAGCTATGGCCCGCTCTCGGACGGCCGGTTAGCCGCACGAGCGGCGGCGCCCGTAGCTCAGCTGGATAGAGCACCAGACTACGAATCTGGGGGTCAGAGGTTCGAATCCTTTCGGGCGCGCCATTCACGAACAAAACTGGGCAC
>JBARWE010000312.1:0-24695 GCA_049646625.1 Xanthobacteraceae bacterium | reverse complement strand
CCGTCGCGCGCCGGCAACATGGCGAACGCGGTGTCGGCGACGCGGGCGACGAAAATGCCGTCTGCCGTGGAGCCGAACTCGATCTGCGGAAACGCGGTCGCAGATTCCGCGATCATCGTGGTGGAGGGGGCGAGCGCGCTCATGCGGCGGCCCTCCCTTCCACGACGGCGGCCGCGGCCTCATCGGCCGAGATCTCGCGCAGCACGGCGTTGGGATAGCCGTGCCGCGTGAGCCATTCCTCGGCGTCGGCGCGATGGCTGGCGAGATAGACCAGCTCCGCGTCGTCACCCGGTCGGTCGAGCACCTGGACCGAACCGACCGTAGGTCGTTCGGTCACGACGAACTTCAGGCTGCCGTCGACCGAGAATGTCCGGTGGACGCGCACCACCACGACGCCGCGACTGCCATAGTCGCCGGCGTGCAAGGTGATGCTCGCGGCGATCACGGTGTTGCCGACGCGGCGCTCGGCCTGCTTGCGAATGAGGCGGCCGCCGCTGTTGTTGTTCTCCCAGGCGGAGAGTTTCCGGCGATGGCGGTCCGGCGGGCGCGGCGCGCCGTCGGAGAAGCGAACGATCGAGCCGAGCAACGCGAACTCGTAGATCAATTGTGCGGACATGACGTCCTCCTGTGCGGATGGTGGAAATGAAGCCGCCGCCGGCATCGACCGGCGGCGGCTGTCGTTCGGGAGATGAGCGGGCCGGCGCTATTCCGCGGCTTCGCGGAAGGCCTCGTCGTCCGCGCCTTCGCCGCTGTCCTCGCCGTCTTCGACGAGCTCGTCGGAGTCGTCGTCTTCGGCGACGGCGTTCGACGCGAGCCAGCTCTGAAGCGCGGTCTTGTCCGGTGCGAACAACGCAGCGGGATGGACGAAGCGGCCTTCCTTGAAGTGCTCGACCAGGGCGGCGCGCGTGTCCTTCACCTTCTGGCGCGGCAGGACCGGCGTGTCCTTGCACGAACCCTCGAGCGCGCCACGCGACAGGCACGACAGGAAGTCGTCGTTGCCCATATTCGGCAGGAAGTTGTCGGCGCCGACGACATCGCCGGCGACGCGCGCGACGATGCCGCTGTCGGTACGATTCTCCCGGCACGACAGCACGTCGGCGAGGACCGACCGCGCAGCCACGCGGAGCGTGTCCATGTCGAGGACGAGCTGGCCGTCCTGATCGAACAGGTTCACCGCATGGCGCGCGATCCGACGATTGCCGTAGTAGGTCCCGCCGCCGGCCGACGCGACGGTGATGTTCTGGCCGGCGAAGGCGAGGATCAGCAGCGCCAGCAGCGCGTCATCCTCGATCGGCGCGCGGGCGAGCGCCTCGTGCAGCGCGTCAGTGCGGAAGTCGCCGATCATCTCGACGCCCTTGCGCGTCACGTCCGGACGCGGCTTCGAGATCGCGCCGGTCTCATCCGCCGCATCATTGCCGGCGGACGCGCCCTTGCCCTTCGGCTTTTTCGCGGCGGGCATGCGGTAATGCACGGTCTGCACGCGGCCGTCGCGGTCGAGATACATCGCCGTGCAATCCGACTTCGTCGGCTTGCCATAGACCCGCTCCGCCTTCGGCGGCAGCTTGACCTCGCCATAGTTCGTCGCCTCGGCGATGATGCCCTTCTTCGGCAGGTTCGCGGTCATCCACTCCTGCTGCGCGCCGAGGAAGGCCTCGACGTCGGTCGTGTAGCGGCTGTCCTCGTCCGCCGGCGCGAACAGGTCCTCGACCCACTGGATGCCGTAGGCCTGGGCAAGGTCGTCGCCGAAGCTCGCATGACGTGCGTACATGCGGGCCTTGGTCAGCGCCTGCGCGACGCTCCACCACGAGACCTGCGGATCGGCCTTGGAAGGCTTGTGCTTCTTCCAGACCTCCTTCTGCTCGTCGGGCGAGGCCGACGCGATCGTGCGGAGCTGGCGCTCGTCGGGCATGTCGCCCTTCGCCATGTGGTCGAGCATCGCCGGCAGCACGTTCGCGAGCAGGCGGAGCTTCCTGACCTGCCGCACCGGCAGCGTCAGCGCGACGCCGATCGCCTCCTCCGTCCAGCCGAGCGCGACGAGGCGCTCAATGGCGCGCCACTGATCGACAGGATTCAGCGGCTCACGCGCGATGTTCTCGACAAAGGAGCGCATGGCGCCGTTGTCGTTCGCCGCGTCGTCGACGAGCACGTCGATTTCCTCGAGGCCCGCGGCGATGGCGAGGCGCACGCGACGCCGGCCGGCATTGATGAGGAAGCCGTTGCCGCCATCGGCCTGCTGCGACACGACGGGCGGCTGCACGATGCCGACGGCCTTGATCGAGGCCAGCAACAGCGCGTCGGCCTGCGGCGTCGACTTGGTCTGGCGCGAATGGTCGGGATTCTCCACCAGCGCGCGCGGATCGACTTTCAAGAGATACATGGGATGCTCCTTTTCGGGGTTCGCGGACCGCGCCTCACGGTCCTTTCTCGTCTCCTTCCGGAGACACCCCCCGGCCCGCGGAGCGGTCGGGCCGGCACAACTGCGGCCGAGCAGCCCTGCCCGGCCGGACGAGCGGGGCTCACAGCCCTGCGAAGGACGACGGGCCGGGCTCGCGCAGGCGGCGGTTGAGCTCAAGCGTTGCCGGCCTGGCCGATCTGCGAGCGGGCTTTTCCCCTTTTTTTCCCCTCACGCTGCGGCGGCCTGCTCGCCGCCTCCCTCGACATCGCTTGCCAGGGCTTCCTCCACCTCCGCCAACTGGCGCCGCTTCTCCGCCAGTTCGCCGGCGAAGGCGAACTCGCCGTCGCCGCGCGCCTGGTACGAGGCGAGCCTGCGGCGGGCGTCGGCGAGGCGCTGGCGGAAGCGGTCGCGCTCGCCCTCGAAATCGTCGAGCGCATGTTCGAGGCGTGAGATCGCGCCGAGCGGCGTGACCGTGACCGGCAGCTCGATCTCGTATTCCGATCCGGTGCGGAGCAGCATGGTGCTGTAGCGATAGCCGTCGCGGCCGAAGCGCTCGCCGGAATATTCGAGATCGAAGCCGCCGATCGAAGCGATGATGTTCTCTCCCTCCTGCTGAAGCTGGACGAGGGTGAGGATTTCCTTCATCAGCGCGCGGCCGGCCTCCTTGCGCTCGACATAGCGCTTGCCGGCGATTGTCGCCGCGAAGGCCTCGCCCGCCGTCGGCGCGAGGCGCTCCATGTCCTCGCCGATCTCGACGATCCGCCGGGTGCAGAACTCAATGTCGCGCTCGGCGTCGCGGAGCTGGCGGCGAACCGCATGCTGATCGTCGATATGGGCGGCGCGCAGCCGTTCCAGCCGCGCGATGTCGGCTTCGAGCCCGGCCTTGAGCATGAGGCGCTGGTCGCCCGATGCGATCGCCTTCGCCATCGCGAACTGGTTGGCTTGGCCTTCGCCGAGGTCCTCGAGGCGGCGGATCGACGGGTCGCCGGACAGCGCCGCCGCGATGAAGCGGGCCTTGCGCTCGTTGTTCTGCCACATCGTGGCGTCGAGCGAGCCCTCCGTCGCATAGGCGAAGATGTCGATGACGTCGTGCTGATTGCCCTGACGCTCGATCCGCCCTTCCCGCTGAGCGATCTGCGACGGGAGCCAGGGCACGTCGAGGTGATGCAGCGCCTTCAGCCGGAGCTGCGCATTGACGCCGGTGCCCATCGTATCGGAGGAGCCGAGCAGGAAGCGGACCTTGCCGGCGCGCACGTCGCTGAACAGGCGCTGCTTCGCCTCCGACTTCTTGTAGTCCTGCATGAAGGCGATTTCGGACGCCGGCACGCCCATGCGGATGAGCTGGTCCCTGATCCAGCGATAGGCCGAGAAGCCGCGGGACTTCTCGACGCTGATCGTGCCGAGATCGGAGAAGATCATCTGCGCGGCGCCGGGCAGCTCAAAAGGCTTACCGTCGGTACGCACATAGGCGTTGTCCGCGGTTTCGCGCCAGATGCGTAGCGCGTTGCCTATCATCAGGTTCAGCTTGTTGTCCGGCTCGTCGTCATTGTCCGGATCGACAAGGCGAAGGTCGATCGCGGCATGGCGTCCGTCGGTGATGACGGACAGCAGGATGTCGTCGCCCGGCTCCGGCGGCCGGTCGCGCATCTCGATCGCCTTGATCCGCGCGTCGAGCTGGAGCTGGTAGCGCTTGAAGGCGGCTGTCGGCTTGGCCGTGATGATCTGGCGCTTGCCGGTCGAGACCGCCGGAATCTTCACATATCGACGCAGATCCTCCGCCATCACCACGTCGGCGAAGGACCGGAACATGGCGATCAGTTCGGGGACATTGACGAAGGTGGCGAAGCGCGTGACCGGCTTGTACTTGCCGGAGGGCTGAAGCTCGAGCTCGGTCGACACGTCGCCGAAGGTCGAGGCCCAGGCATCGAACTCGTGCAAGCCACGCTCGAGGAGCGCGGCGTAGCCGAGATAGCGCTGCACCGAGTACATTTCGCCGATCGTGTTGGTGATCGGCGTGCCCGACGCCAGCACGAGCGCGCGGCCGGGATTCTTGGTCTCGATGAAGCGGGACTTCACATAGAGGTCCCAGGCGCGCTGCGAGCCGTTCGGATCGACGCCCTTCAGCGTCGACATATTGGTCGCGAAGGAGAGCTTGCGGAACTCCTGGGCCTCGTCGACGATGATCTGGTCGACGCCGATTTCCGAGATGGTGAGGAGATCATCCTTGCGGGTCGCGAGCGATTCCAGGCGCTCCTTCAATCCCTCCTTCAGCCGCTCGAGGCGCTTGCGCGAGACGCGATCGTCGCTTTCGACCTTGGTCAGCAGCGTCTCATAGAGCTCCAGCTCGTCCTGGATCATCTGCTGCTCGAAAGCGGATGGCACGCCGATGAAGCGGAAGGCGGAGTGCGTGATGATGATCGCGTCCCAGGTCGCGGTCGCGGCCCGCGACAAGAATCGGGCGCGCTTGTCCTTGGTGAAGTTCGTCTCATCGGCGACGAGGATGCGGGCGTTCGGATAGAGCGCAAGAAACTCACGCGCCGCCTGCGCCAGGCAATGACCGGGCACGACGAGCATCGCCTTGGCGATCAGGCCGAGCCGGCGCTGCTCCATGACGGCGGCCGCCATCGTCATCGTCTTGCCGGCGCCGACGGCGTGGGCGAGATAGGTCGCGCCCGCGGCGATGATGCGCCAGATGCCGCGCTTCTGGTGATCGTAGAGAACAAAGGCGCCCGACGCGCCCGGCAGCTTCAGATGCGAGCCGTCGAAGGCGCGCGGCACGATGTTGTTGAAGCGATCATTATAGACCCGCGCCAGCCGATCCGTGCGATCCGGATCGGTCCAGATCCAGTTCTGGAACGCGGTCTTGATCCTCGAAAGCTTCTCCTTCGCCGCCTCGGTGTCGACGACGTTGAGGACGCGGCGCTCGCTGTCGCCGTCCTTGATCGTGTCGAAGATCTGCGGCACGGACGAATTGAGCGCGTCGGAGAGAAGCTGACCCGCATGCCGCCGCTCGGTGCCCCATTCCGACGTCCCGGCCGCCATCCAGCCGAGCTGGCGGGCCTCGACGGTCCACGACGCCAGCTCCGGCATGTGGTGGATCTTGATGTCCGCGCCCATCGTCTCCTTCACGAAGGCGACGATGTCGTCGGCCGGAATCCACGGCGCCCCGAGCCGCGCGGTGATGTCCGACGGCCTGAGGTCGGCGGGCTGCACATCGCGCAACGCCGCGACATTGCGCTCATAGGCCGGGTCGAGAGCGGCCGCGGCTTCGGCTGCCACGAGCTTCGACCTGACGGCGCCGGAGAGATAGGCGTCGGCGCTCTGCCAGGAGCCATCGGCGGGATCGCGGAAGATGGCGCTGCCGAGCTCGGCGATCACATCGTCGACGTCGCGATGCAGCAGCTCCGCGATATGGTCGGGATCGACATGGCCGCGCTCGTTGAGCACGACGGCCAGAGCGTCGACGGCGCTGGTGATGATGGGCGGCGCCGGCGGCGCGATCACGCGCTCGGTGAAGATCGGCCCCGGCCGCGCCGTATCGGATTCGAGGTCGTAGTCCTCGATCGACGCCACGAGCCAGCAATCGGGATCGTCGAGGAAGGGCTGAAGATTGGGACGGCGATGCGTCTCGCGGACCTCGCCGCTTTCCTCGTCCTCGCTGGTGGAGACGACGGTCGTGTTGATCGGGCCGAAGCTGCGCACGAAATTCGACCAGGCGATCCGAAGCCTGACCTGCGCGTCCTTCCACGGCCGGTCGAGCTCCTGGCACCTCAGGACCTCGCGCACGGCCTCACGGATCGGGATCAGCTTCTGGATGATCCGGACGTGCTTTTCCGGAACCCCGTCGGCGCTGCGGCCCTTGCGGACGGTGACGGAAACGGGACTGCCGTCGAGGACCTGCATCAGGCCGTGGCGGGTATCGAGGAGGTAGCTTCCTTCCCGTGCCGTATGGCTTCCGCCGCCGGCCGCCTGCGCTGAGGGCGCCTCGTCCTCGGCATCGAAGTCGATCGGCTCCGGCTCGCCGTCATAGAGGTCATCCGGAAGAGAAGTGATCGCGGCGGCGAGCGCGGATTCGAGATCCGCGCCGGCATTGGGCAGGCAAGTGTAGGTCTCGCCGAAGGGGCCGGAGGTGAGCGCATGGACGCCGAGCACCATGTCCGGGCGTCCGGCGAACCAGCGATTCACGCGAATGGGGCCTTCGTCCGCGGTCGCGGCGCGCACCTCCGCGAGATCGAGCCAGGACAGATCGCCTTCCGCTTCGCCATGCTTGCGCCGGCGGAAGAACAGGATGTCGACGACGACATCCGTGCCGGCGTCGGCGCGGAAGCTGCCCTCAGGCAGGCGGATCGCGCCGACGAGATCGGCGTGCCTTGCGATTTCCTCGCGCGCGCCGCTATCGGCCTTGTCCATCGTGCCGTGCGAGGTGACGAAGGCGGCGAGCGCGCCCGGCTTCAGCAGCCGGATCGCCTTGACGATGAAGTAGTCGTGCAGGCGCAGGCCGAGGGAGCGCAGCGCGCGATCCGAGCGCACGGTGCGATCGGAGAACGGCGGATTGCCGACGACGAGATCGAACCGCGCTGGCAGCTCCGTGCGCGCGAAGTCCCCGGTGACGATCCGCGCGCGCGGCTGCAGGAGCCGGGCGATCCGTGCCGTGACGGGATCGAGCTCGACGCCGGTGATTTGGCTGACGTCACGCAGGCCTTCCGGCATCAGCGCGGGAAAGAGGCCCGTGCCGATGCCCGGCTCGAGCACGCGACCGCCACGCCAGCCGAGCCGCTGCACGGTCGCCCACATCGCACGGACGATAAACTCGGGGGTGAAATGGGCGTATTGCGTGCAGCGCGCCAGCGAGGCGTAGTCGGCATCGTCGACGGCCTCCTGCAGCTCGGCGCCGATGTCGTCCCAGCCCTTGGCGAACATGGACTCACCGGGGCGGCGGAAGACGCCATTGGCGAGCTCCGAGGCGCCGAATCCGGTGAAGCGGATCAGCCGCTCCTGTTCATCGCGCGTGGCGGGCCGCTCGTCGGCCTCGATCTGCGCAGCAAGGCGCA
Organism: Xanthobacteraceae bacterium; assembly: GCA_049646625.1. Classification (GTDB taxonomy): domain Bacteria; phylum Pseudomonadota; class Alphaproteobacteria; order Rhizobiales; family Xanthobacteraceae; genus PRO6. The sequence continues at coordinate 17,249 of JBARWE010000312.1, read as the reverse complement.
CCGCCGCGATGCTGTCGCGGGCGCGCTGCTTCCAGCCCCTGGCCAGGCCGCGGTCGCCGGCGAGGTGGAAATTGACGCCACGTCCGGATGAACCGGATCGAGGCGGCCGCGCGGATGCCGCCGCCGACGCCGCGGGGGACGGCGCCGACGGCGGCGGATCATCGTCAGGATCGTCATCGCCGCCGATGTCGGCGGCGAAGGCGGTGACGCCGAGGCCGAGGCCCGACGACAGCGCCGTGTTTCCGAAGAGGTCGAGAGTGAAAGGGTCGTCCTGCGCCATTGGGAAAGTCCTTCTGCTGGGCGCGCGCGACCGCACCGCCGCCGCGGAGGGCGGCGGACGGCGCGGCGTTGCGGGATTGACGGGAGGGGCCGGCGCGAGCGGCCGGCTGCGGAAATGCGAAGCCCGGCGCGAGGCCGGGCTGTTCGCAGGTCGAGGAGGACGGCGCGGGCTAAGCCGCGATCGCCTCGAGCAAGTGCCGGAGCTGAACCGGCAGCTTCGCCGCGATCTCGGCGTCGGTGAGATCGTGAAGCGGCTTCAGCACGGTGCCGAGCCGGCCGGCATAGACGAGAACGGTCCGGCGGCCGTGAATGGAGGCGGGCCAGCGTTCGCCGGCATAGCCGCGATAGTCGTCATGCGTGCTCGACCAGATGTGCTCGAGCCGCTCCTCGCGCGTCATGGCGCGGACCGGCCGCGACTCGCGCTCGATGATCGCGGCCTTCATCCGGTCCGGCGAGCCCTTGTCCGCCAGATCGCAATAGCCGTGAAACCAGCGGAGCTTCCCGTCGATGACGAGCGCGAAGAAGATGCTGGTCACGCTGTCCGTCATGAACTCGCGCATCGCGAACATATCGGCGCGCATGAACAGCGGCGGCAGGATGTTGAGCATGTAGTCGTGCTCGGCCTCGGCGATCTCGAACCACTCACCAGCAAACAGATGCGCGCAATCGCCGGCGCCATAGGCGGGATCGCCGCGATGGCGGTTGAACATGCGATACATTTCGTGGCGCGTGGCGACGCCCTGGAAGATCTTGCGGATTGATGGGACGGCGTGCATGGCGGCTCCTTTCAGCCTTGCGGGCCGAAGCGCGAGCGATCGCCTGATCCCTCATCATTTCAGCCCTTCATCACGCCTTCCCGCGGGCCGCCTCTCCGGTCCGGCGGGTCAAGGGCCGCGTAGCGGGCGAAGCCTCCCTTGACGCGCCGGCCGGGCATGCGGCATCGCGCCTTCATTCCTTTTCCCTCCTCCCTTCCTCCCCCTCCTGCGCGAGCCGCTGCTCGGCATTGCCGATCGCGCCGAGCGCGGCCTTGAACAGCGCCGAGCCGCGTTCCTCCGTGAGCTCAGTCGCGGCGACGACGGCGAGGCACGCGGCATGGATGTCGTCGTCGCACACCGCTTCCGGCGCCAAGCGCGTCAGCGCGCCGTCATAGGCGATGACCTCGCCGATCATCGTCCGCACCTCCGCTTCGTCGAAGCGCAGCAGAACATGGCTCTGCGGCGCGGCCGCCGCGGCGGCCTCGTCGCGGAATTGCGCGATCATCTCGTCGGTCCCGCAGGATCGGACCGCATCGGCGGTGATCAGGGTGGCCATGCCGCCGAATCCGTCCGGACACATGCGCGAGCAGGTGAAGGCGGACGCGACGACCACCTCCTCGAGCGCCGGCGATCGCCGCACGATGTCCTGAAAGATCGTCGCCCATGACGTCATGGACAGGTCGAGCTCGATATGGGTGTCGGCATCGTCGCTGTCCGCCAGGCGCTCAGCAGCGATGGAGTCGAGTGCGCTGTCGATGCCGGCGGAATCCCGATGCGCGGCGCGCAGCTCGGCCGCGTCGACCTCGATGCACTCGGCCGGGCTTTCCTCGGCGAAGAAATAGAGCCCCTCGCCGTCGGGCTCGGCGTCGAAGATATGCGAGAGTACGAGCCGCTCGAGCGGCGTCATGTCGGTGTTGGCAATCGTCGTCTGCACGACGGTCGGCACGAAGTAGCTGGCCATGTCGGCCTCCTGAAAATGACAAAGCCCGGCGGGGCCGGGCGGGATTGCGGGGATGGTGGATGCGGACGCCGGATCAGTCCGGATCGCGGGCGCCGGCGAGGATGGCCTCGGCCTTGGCGATCGCGGACACGGCGCGGTCCTGCCAATAGGCGCGATCGGACGCCTCGGCGCCGCTCAGCACCTTCACCAGGCCGAGCAGAACCTCGAAATGATCGGCCTTGCGCTGCACCGTCTCGCCATAGTGCGAGGGCACCGGCACGGACGGGCCGCTATAAGCCGTGTCGCGGCCTTCCCAGACGCCGGTGACATAGGTTTCGCCGGCGGTCTCGTAATCGTGCTTCTCGTTATCCCAGTCGTCGTCCTCGACGGCGAGCCGGCAAGCCTCGGCGAGGCTGTCCGCCTCGTAGCTGCGCTGCCGATAGACCGGCAGCCGATATGTGGTCTCGATGGTGAAGATGGGCATTGGAGTCGTCCTTCCCTTCGGGTGTTGAAGACACCCTCGGGGCGGCCGCCTCTCCGGTCCGGCGGGTCAAGGGCCGCTGGCTAAGCGGGCGAAGCCTCCCTTGACGCGCCGGCCGGGCATGCGGCAGCGATGTCCTTCCTCATCCACCTCTTCTGGGATTTCCCCGTTCGAGCGGTCAGCGCCGCGGGCGCAAGACCGCCTGCAGGTCCTCGTTCCAGTCGTCACGCGCCGGCCGCAGCCGGTCGTAACCGCAGCCGGCCTCTCCGGCGATGGCGCGAATGCGGTCGCCGAACACGTCGCCCTGCAGGTTGCTGTCGGTCGCGGCGACGAGAACCACACCCGGCCGCGCGGCAAGCGCGCGGATCGCGGCTTCCGTCGCCGGAGACCAGCCGCCGCCGGTGCTGACATAGAGGGAGCCGTGGCGCAGGCCCTCGATCGCGGCGAGGCTCGTGGCGTCGATCGCCGCCTCGGTGACGCAGACGCGCTTCGGATCGGCGGCGCCGAGCCGGAACAGCACCTTCGAGCCGTCCGTCGCGAAGCCGCGCCATTCCGGCCCGCGCTCCTCCCAGCCGGCGACGGCGCCGGACTCGTCGGTATGCGCCGCCCACATGCTGCCGTGCGGCCCCTCGCGCAACAAATCCTGATCGACAGCCTCCTGGATGAGGTGATCGGGAATGGCGCGCGTCTCGGCGAGATAGCGCCAGGTGGGGGAGCCGGGGCGCGGTTTCAGGCGCTCGGCCCAGCGTCGGGCCAGCGGCGCCGTCGGCTTGGTGCGGACCGGACGTTTCCAGGCGGGCTCGGTCGGCGTGAAGCCGACGAGGTCGGCGACCTGCTTCAGGGCGTCCGGAAAACCGTCGGCGCCGAGATGCTCGGCGAGCGAGAAGATGTCGCCCTTGGCCTCCGACATGGGGTCGAACCAGCCGCGGCCGTCATGGATGACGATGACGATCTCGCCGTCGCCGCGGCGGTGCTTCACCGCCTTGCGGGTGCTCTCCTTCAGATCGACCTTGAATCCGGCCTTCTCCAGAATGGCCGCGCAGGGCACCTTCCCGCGCAGCTCGTCGATGTCCTTCTTCTCCATGACCCTATGCCGAACCCGCCACGCCGGCGTTGTCCAGCCCTTTCCTCGGTTGGCTTCGCTTTTCCCGCCATGCGCGGGACCTCCGCCGACCGGCCGCGAAGCCTGCCGGGCGCAAGGGCGCGATGACAAGCCGTCGGAATTGCCGGGGCATCGCCGCGGCGCAGCCTCCCTTGCGCCCGGCTGGGCGCAAGCGGCAGCAGGGCGCGAACGCCCGGCTCAATGAGCCGGGCCCCACGGATCGTATTCGTGGACGATGCTGTCCTCGTCGCCGTCATATTCGCTGGCAACCATGACGCCGAAGGAGTCGTCGGACTGGAAGAGGATGACCGGCACCATCAGGGTGCGGGCGAGATCCCAGGCGTGGTTCTGGGCGAGATCGAGATTGTGCGACATGCGAGGCTCCTGTCTTCGGGAGCGGGACCGTCCCGCTCGACAGGCGTCCGAAGTGTCCGTGAGCGGCCGCGATCACCTCGAAGGCGCAGCCGGAGACGGTCGCACGCTTGCGTAGCGAACCCCTCGCGGGTTGATCGTGGAAGGCCGGTCCCGGACCAAGGGAAAGCCCATTTGAGAGCGGGCATGTCCCTCGCCGGATGACACCTCAGCCACGCACAGCCGATCCCCTCGCCTGCCACGGCCTCGCCCCGCACCCGTCCTGCCGCCTCTTCCGGCCGACCGGCCCGAGCCATTGCCAGCGCTATGGCGACATCAGCATCCCGACCCGGCATATCCGCCGGGGTGCGGTCCGCGCGCGCCGACCCCATGCTGGCCGACGCTCGGCGCAAAAGACCGGCGATGCTCGCCGCGGAGAGGAGGACGCCCATGCCCGCAATCGGCTACGTCAACAAGCTGGACGACGGCTCCTATCGCGGCACGCTGCGAACGCTTTCGATCTCGGCGGCGCTGAAGATCATGCCGAACAAGGAAAAGAAGCCGGACAGCGACCAGCCGGATTTTCGGGTCTATGCCAATGGCGCGGAAATCGGCGCCGCATGGATTCGGCAAGGCAAGGAGACCGGCGCCGATTATGTGTCGATCTCGATCTCGGCGCCCGAGTTCGGCCCGCGCAAGCTGTTCGCCAATCTCGGCCGCGCCGCGGGCTCGGAGAGCGACGACGAGTTCGCGGTGATCTGGAACCCGACCGAATAGCGCAAACGTCCCCAATTGTTTCACGGTCGTTGCCGACCCGGCCGCGTCAGCGACGAAAGCCCGAAGGGTGAAGACCCGCGCAAAGGGGCTTCAGCGCAAGCCGCCGGCGCGGTCCCGCAGGGAGACGCCCATCTCGTCTGAGCGCCGTTGAGCCCCTACATTGGGGCCTATGTGCAACAATTACGAGCAACACGTCCGCTGGCAGGAGTACTGCAAGATGATGCAGGACCTAGCGCTGGGCATCCCGACGCAACAGACCGAACTGGACCTGCCGGAAGCCGACGACATCAAGATCAACGATCGCGGCCCGGTGATGCGCGCGTCAGGCAATCACGTCGAGCTCGCTTCGATGAATTTCAGCTTCCCGCCGTCGGGACGCGGCGGTCCGGTGTTCAATTTCCGGTCGGAGGGACGACACTTCAACAACAGCAACCGCTGCATCATTCCCGCCAGCGCGTTCTTCGAGTTCGTCGGCAAAAAATATCCGAAAGCAAAATATCGCTTCGCGCTGAAGGACTCGCCGATCACGGCGATCGCCGGCATCTGGCGGGAAGGTCAGGGCAACCATCCGCCGAGCTTCACCATGCTCACCACGTCGCCCGGCGAGGACATCGCGCCCTATCACGATCGGCAGGTTGTAATCCTGGCGCCGAGCGATTGGAGTGCTTGGCTCTATCTGACGAAACCTGAAAGCGAGTTGCTGAGGCCGCTGCCGAAAGGTTCCCTCGGTGTCGAGATGGTGCGGAGCGGATCGGACTAAGCGCAGAACAGCAGGTCTTGTTATAAAGTCGAATGCAATTTGATGGCAGCGAAGTTCACGGGGGCGGGATGGGAGATTCGAAGCGAAAGAAGCTGCTGGGTGCTTCAGTTGTGCGCCGAAACGAACTGTCGCGCCGTTTCGAGCAGCTCGGCATCAACATATCGACGCCTGGTTTCTACGACGATCCCGTATTCTTGACAGAGGAGCGCCGGGATCGGCGTTTTCTTGAGACCTATGCCGAGTGGGTCATACATCGCGAGCGGTTGCCCGAATACGACGCGCACGTCCGAGACGTCCTCGGGAAGCTCGCTCCAATCATCTCGGCGCGAATGGATCGCCATCAGTGGTTCGGCTCCTGCATCGCCGTAACCGGGATACTGACGAGGATGCTGGATCGTCTGGGCGTCTGGAATACCGTGATGCGAGGCTCCGTTGCGATAAGGACGGTCGACGGAGCGTCTCGGCATTTCGCAATCGTCGACGAGGACGAGGGTCGTGGCTTTGAGACGGGACACTACTGGCTGATCGCTCCGCCTTTCGATATCGTTGATCTGACGCTCTATCATCAGCGTTGGCGCGCAGGAGATGAAGCGTTCCAGGCGCTCGCACCGAAGGTCGTGCTTGCAGAGGGAACGGAGATCGTCAAAGCCCGCGCCGACGATGTTATTGCACCCGCGCTGCTTCGATCGGGAACGGACGCGGAAATGCACCGGGCGTTGTCCGACCAGAAGCGCTTTGGTGCGGTGTTCCCGGCTCGCAAGGTTGGCTTGGATAGGCTGGAGCTTAGGTATGTCGCTTCGGGATCGACGGCTCCCGACGTCCCCCTCGAGCGCGTGAATCTCGAAGCGAGAGCTGGCGTCCCCGCGATTCAGATTTGGAATGAGGATGTCGCTCCAGCTTTTGGGATTCGCTGACGGCGGCGGCGCTGTCAGAAATATTCCTCGAGCTTCACTTTGATCTCAATTCGGCCAACAACTTCGCGGCCAACGCGCGTCGATGCTAGTGTCCTGCAAAGATACAAATCTGGGGGTAAAAGTGGGGGAAGGGCAATCGAACATTTCGGACTTCTTCGAAACGATGAAAGTCCGCTTCGAGAAATGCTTAGATCCAACACTTTCATGCACCGAAAAGGCGATCAACGCCCATTCCGTGCAGAATGCGACGTCTCTCGGCCTTATTGCCGAAGACAATCACGTCTACGAGCTCCGAATGCGCGTCAAAAATGGCTCGCCGGAATGCCTTTTCGAGAAAGTCGGGCGTAATCAGGCGTCCACATTTCCAGGCTTTTGCAGCCGGCACGACACGGAGATTTTCAAGCCCATCGACACAAAGCCGCTGTCGCTTGACGATGCGGAGCAACTGTTTCTGATCGCCTATCGGTCTCTCACACGAGAGCTGCACACCGTAATGGAAGCAGCGATGCGTCTGCAGACCACGCTCGAACGTCAGATAGCGGAAGGCCTCGTACCAAAGGACAAGCCATCGCCGGCTATGACGGAAGCGACGGCGCACATGATTAAGGCCTGGGGCGTGTGGAAGCATCGCTTGGAGTTTTACGACCGGCCATTCGCGAAAAGCCGATTTGGAGACGTGCTCCATTCGACGTGTGTGATTGAGGGCCGTAAGCCCGTGCTGGCGTCGTCCTCATTCTTCTCAGTTGACGACAAGGCATGGGGCAAACGGTTCGCAGCGGTGTCTCTCAATGTCATTCCGACATCAACGACGGAAGCCGCCGTGATCGTGAGCTATCCGAAGGAGCAGTCCGGAAAGGCCCGCCGCTACGTCGCGCCGATTTTCCTGAAGAACGGGGACGCGCGCCTGTCCGCGCTCTCGCACATGCTGGTGGATCGGGCCGAGAACTTCTTCGTATCTCCCCAGCATGTCGAGGGCTGGACTGCCGAGAAACGCAAGGCGATCGAAGAGGCGTTCGTGGGGACGGTGATCCGGGGCGAACCGGCAACGTCGTCGTCGGATCTGATGCTTTTCTGATCCCGCGGACGAGGTGTCAGGGAATCCGCTCCGACCGCCACTGGCCGTCTCTGCCTTGGACGAGTCGCCAGGTGCGCGACGTCACCTGTGTGCCCTTCGCCGTGCGATAGGCGGGAATGGCGAGATGGATCGCATCGTGGACGGCATGCCACTCCGCGATGACGGTGACGCCATCGCCAAATTCGACGAGGCATTCAGGTCCCGCATTCTTGTCGTCGTCGACACTGACGTGCCCGCGCCGAAAGGCATGGCTGCGGGGGAATACGAAACGCATGGCGCGGCCCCCTGATTCTCAGGTCGGCTGTCGGAAGCCCGCCGCCCGCCTCGCAAATCTGGTCGACTTAAATGCCTGTTCATGATTTGTACTATAGCCTCAAGATTCGGGGCAAGTATGAATGATGCTGCAGCAGGTCAGGACGGCACGCCAAACCGACGCGGACAGGGCCGGCCATCTGGCCGGGCTGAATCCGCAGCAACGGCGCGCCGTGGAACATGGATGTAATGACCTGAACGATGCACCTCCTTTGCTCATCATCGCCGGCGCAGGCTCCGGAAAGACCAACACGCTGGCGCATCGCGTCGCGCACCTGGTCGTTTCAGGCGCCGACCCGCGCCGCATCATGCTGCTGACCTTCTCGCGGCGCGCGGCGGTCGAGATGCAGCGCCGGGTCGAGCGGATCATGGCGAAGGCGCTCGGACCGAACGCCGGCGCGATGGCCGATGCGCTGGCCTGGTCGGGGACTTTCCATGCGATGGGCGCCCGGCTTTTGCGTGAATACGCGGCGGACGTCGGACTGGATGCGGCGTTCACGATCCACGACAGGGAAGACTCCGCCGACCTCATGAATCTTGTGCGGCACGATCTCGGCTTCTCCAAGATGGAGAAGCGGTTCCCGATGAAGGATACGTGTCTGGCGATCTACTCGCGTGCTGTGAATGCGGAAACGCCGCTCGGCGAAGTGCTCGGCGGCGTCTTCCCCTGGTGCGCCGACTGGGAGACCGAGCTGCAAAGGCTGTTTGGCGCCTATGTTGAGGCCAAGCAGAAACAGAACGTGCTCGATTACGACGATCTGCTGCTCTACTGGGCGCAGATGATGATGGCGCCGGCGCTCGCCGAGGATCTTGCTGACCGTTTCGACCATGTCCTGATCGACGAGTATCAGGACACGAACAGGCTTCAGGCCTCGATCCTGCTCAACTTCAAGCCGACCGGCCGCGGCCTCACGGTCGTCGGCGACGACGCTCAGTCGATCTATTCGTTCCGCGCGGCGACGGTGCGCAACATCCTCGATTTTCCCGGTCACTTCACGCCGAAGGCCGAGCTGATCACGCTCGAGCAGAATTATCGCTCGACGCAGCCGATCCTTGCCGCGGCAAATGCGGTGATTGATCTCGCCTCGGAACGCTTCACCAAGAACCTCTGGTCTGATCGCGCATCATCCGATCTGCCCGCGCTCGTCAACGTCGCCGATGACAATGCGCAGGCCGGCTACATCGTCGAAAACATTCTTGCCAATCGCGAGGCTGGACAGCTCCTCAAGGCCCAGGCGATCCTGTTCCGAACGTCGAGCCACAGCGCGACGCTCGAAGTCGAGCTGACCCGCCGCAACATTCCATTCGTCAAATTCGGCGGTCTCAAATTCCTCGAGGCCGCTCATATCAAGGATGTGCTCGCCGTGCTGCGCTGGGCGCACAATCTGCGTGATCGCGTTGCCGGGTTTCGTGTGGCGCAGATCCTGCCCGGCATCGGCCCGGGCACGGCTGCGAAGCTTCTCGACGGCATCGCCGCTAGCGGCAGCGCGGCCACCGGCCTGCACGGCTTCCGCCCTCCGGTTGCTGCGGTCGCGCATTGGCAGGAGTTCGTCGAGACGATGAGCACGCTACATCTTGGCGCAGCCGGATGGCCGTCCGAGCTCGATCTCGCCTGCCGCTGGTATCTGCCCTTCATGGAGCAACGCTACGAGGACGCCCTACAAAGGCAGGCCGACCTTACGCAGCTTGCGCAGATCGCAGCCAGCTATGCGACCCGCGAGCGTTTCCTGACCGAACTGACGCTCGACCCGCCCGATGCGACAAGCGACCAAGCCGGCGCGCCACTGCTCGACGAGGATTATCTGATCCTCTCGACCATTCATTCCGCCAAGGGCCAGGAATGGTCGTCGGTCTTCGTCCTCAACGTCGTCGACGGCTGCATTCCGTCAGACCTCGGCGTCGGCTCGACGCCGGAGATCGAGGAGGAACGCCGGCTTCTCTACGTCGCCATGACGCGGGCCAAGGATCAGCTTCATCTGATGGTCCCGCAGCGCTTCTTCGTGCATGGCCAGCGCAGCTTCGGTGATCGCCACGTCTATGCGCAGCGCACGCGCTTCATCCCGAACGCCATCACGAAACACTTCCAAAGCCGACACTGGCCGCGTGCTCAAGCGGCCAGTGCTGCTGCACGATCAACACGAACGCCGATCGACATCAAAGCGCGCATGCGCGGCATGTGGGGAAGCAAGTGATTGAGGTCGGGATCCCAGAGATGGCCTTTGGCATCTAAAACGTCGATGCGATGTGCCGGGGTGCCAGTGCAATTCGCGTCTTATGCTCAGCTCGCACGCTGCGCGCGACGGCCGGCAATTATCGCGAGCATGTTCACGACGGAGTAGGTACCCTCCGCGCACAGGGCGGCAGTCCGGAAATCGGCGAGCCGCTTGTGCTGAAGGGCGAGCGCGAGACGGACCGCCGCCTTGGCGTGAGCGCGGGCTTCCTCGTTGCTCGATCCCTTCAACTCTTCCGCAAAGATTGCTTCGAGCATCCGCTTGGCGTCTGTGTCGCTTGGCGTCGTCCCGTCAGTCGAAGGATGACGGGCTTTATCATACACCTCCTGGGCGACAGAGATGAGTACCTCGCGACAGAGCAGACCGACGGCTTGGCACTGCTCCTCGGTGCCGGCCGCGTCGAGACGCGCACGCATTTCCTGAAGCTGACGATCGACTTTCTGCCACCCGGTCGGCTCGGTGAATACGGCGACTCGTTGGGACGACTGCGCGACGAAGGTGGGTTTTCCGGAGATCACCTTCCCGGCGACGATTCGCCAGCCGTCGGCGGCGAGCGCCTCGTTGTAAACGGCCAAAAGATCCCTCACCTCATCGTCGGACGGTCGAACGATGGGATGCAGAGTTTCACAAAGGAAGTGGAGGAACTCGACGTCCGGCGCATGGAGCAAATTGAAGCGACGATCGTAGAAAACCCATCCGCTATCCCAGTCATTGTTGCGGACGCAGTGTTGATAGATGTCGCCGGCGGCGTCCTTGTAACGATGGTCGAAGGAGGGCTTCTTTGTGAGATCGTAGAGCCGGGACAGAAATTCGTCGTCCTGCAATCGCCCTGCCCAGCTTACATTCGCGACACCGAAATGGTCGATGATCGCCCTGCGGGTGACTTCGGAAATTTCCTTCGGCGTGTCCTCAATCGGCATGGACATCGGCTTTGCCTCGACACATCACGGGACCCTTTACTCGATCAGGCCGAGCCGCTGACAAATGAACTCTGCGATTTGCGCCGGAGAGAAGCGCCTGGCATCGACATAGCCGTCCGTCTTGAACACGCCGTCGACCGCGCCATCATCGGTGCGCACGAACATGATGCGCCCGTTGTCGCGCTCCATGATGATTTCCCGGATCGCGCGAAACTCAATGCCGCACCAGTCCTTGCGCTGGTAGTCAGCGCCGAGGAATACGACGATGAGCTTCGATCTGTTGCGATAGATGTCCTGCAGGAGCGTGTCGAGCGAGGGCCGCGCCAATTGGGAGACGTAGTTGTTGTCGTAGAAGTACGAGTTCGGACCGATCCGGCCTTCCAGCTCCTGCGCGACTTTCAGGACGATGTCGCGCACCTCGCCAGGAAAAGACAGCGCAACATCGAAGGCATGCTTAGTGATATCGACCGTCTTGGTTGCCTGCCGGGTCCAGGGCGGCAACGTGATGCCTCTGGCCGTATGCAGTTCCTTCGGAAGGTTGACTTCTTTGACCGCCCAATGGGTACGGTTCATCTCCCATTCGCCGATATCTAGCTCGAAGGTCAGTTGCGTGAGGTCGGCGGCCGTGAGGAACTGCGCAAGCGGTATGATCTCATATTCGATTCTGACCTGCCCCTGGCGCTTGACCACGTCGCGGATCATGCCAAATTTCGGGTCCTCTTTGTTGACCGCTTCATAAGCGAAGATCGAAGGCAGCCTCTTCAACTCGGCGACAGCCGCTTCGTCCAGCACGCCGAAGCGTTCGGTAATGGCATTGTCGGTATATTCACGAACGCATCGCGACAGCTCGATCTGCCAGGGCTCGCCTCGCCAAGCGTCGGTGCTTCCCGACACGAACAGATTGTACATCGTACCACCACCTCTGATCCTGTCGCCTTATGCGGCAGCGCCACCGTCGTCCTTGCGCTCGGCCTCGACGATGAATCGCGCCCGCTCGTATAGTTCGTCGAACGTGATGATCTCCGGCCGAAGAAGATTCCGGCGATAGAGCTCGAACGAACGGAACTTCCGCTCGTTGATTCCATGCTCGGCCTGAAACTCGCCGAGGCTGCCGCAGATCACGAACGATCGCGGCTCGGTCGTGAACAAAATCTCGCCGGTCGGCTCACCGGACGCCTTCGTGACCGTTTCGCGCGCCTGCCATTGCTCCAGCGCCGCCGACACCGTGCCCTGTATTTGGGCGACGGCGCCCGAGAGCTCCGTCGAGGGTTGCCAGACACCGGAGCGATAGCTGCTGGTCGACACCAGCTCGGTGTCATGCCGTTTAATCTCGACGAAGCAGGTGGTGCTCAGCATCGCGTGAGACTTGAGGAGCGCATCGACCCGCTTGCCCGGGCCGGTGACACTGAAGCCCCGCACGGTCTGCTCGAGCTTTCGATCGTCGAGCGGGCCGAAATGGATGAGTGAGAGGCCGCAGCCGAAGATCCACGGATTCGCCTCGAAGAATTTCTGCCAGACGTCTTCCGGCCCCTTGGGGTGCTTGCGCAGCGCCGCCTCGAAATAGGCCGGCTCGCAGAGAAGCCTCTCGAAAATCCGTAGCTGCCGGCGCCGATATCCGAGCGCGACGATATCCTCACTGGTGATCTCGGTGCGCGCGAGAGCAGCGATCAGCTCCTGATTGTCAGTGGCGAGCCGCTTCATCTGCGCAGGGCTGAGCAGGAGTTCCTCCAGATCGGCATCGGTGATGTTGATCTTCCCCTCATTGGGGAAATGGATGCGCTTGATGTTCGACAGGAATTTGAGAAGGGTGGCGACTTCACCGGGAAGGAGACTGAAATATTCGCGGGCGCGCCCGCTCCCGGTGAATTTCTGGATGGTGACGGTCTGGAACGACCGATCGTCCTCCAGGAAGGTCGCCTTGATCTGAAACCTGCCGCCGGCCGTCGTGCGGAGCACGACCTCGTCCTTTACGATCGCGTATTCGTAGCCCTCGCCGCCGTCGATATACTTGTTCGCGATGCGGAGCCTCTTGCCGTTGTACGTCGGAAAGGAGGGCCCGACATAGGTTTTGTCGGTCCTGCTTCTTTGAAAGATCGTATGCTCGTCGGTCTCTTCCATGAGCGACTCCTGTGCGCTCGGCTAATCTACCAAAACTCGCGGTGATTCCATCAGAAGTCACCGAAAATCGCGCGTCTTCACCCGAATCTGGTCGATATGCCCGTAGGGGTCGACGATGTTTCGCGGCTGAGCGCCCTTCGGCAGGCCGCGCCGGTCGGGCGTCGGGCTGCCGTGGTGGAGCTCATCGCCGCGGCCATGCGGCAAGGGGAAAGCGTCGTCACGCTCGCCGACGCTGGCGAGCTCGCCCGAAAGATCGGACAGATGGCGCGCCACGAGATGCACCACCTCCCCTTCGCGCTGAATCCGCCCGCGGACCGAGAGCATACCGGCCGACAGCACGGTGCGCCGATATTGCTCGAAGACCTGCGGCCAGATGACGAGATTGGCGATGCCGCTCTCGTCCTCGATCGTGATGAACATGACGCCTTTGGCCGATCCGGGCATTTGCCTCACCAGGACGAGGCCGGCGGCCTCGAGCCAGCGCCCGTCGCGCGACGCCATCGCCTCGGCGCAGGGCACGACGCGCCGGCGCGCGAGATCGGCACGCAGGAACGACAACGGATGCGCGCGCAGCGTCAGGCCGACATGGCCGTAATCCTCGACCACTTCGCCGCCGGCCTTCATGGGGCGCAGCGCGACGGCCGGTTCGTGGATCTCCGGCACGGTCCTCGCCTCGCGCGCCGCAGCGGCCGCGAACAGCGGCAGCGGTTCGTCGCGCAGCGCCTTGATCGCCCACATCGCATCGCGCCGAGGAAGGCCGAAGGCCGGGCGAAAGGCGTCGGCGTCGGCCAGGTGAACGAGCGCGGCGGCAGGTACGGCGGCGCGGCGCCAGAGGTCGTCGACAGAGGAGAATGGCCGATCGCCGCGGGCGGCGATAATCTGCGCGGCGTCGCCATTGGCGAGGCTGCGCACCAACCGCATGCCAAGGCGGACCGCGAAGCGGTCCTCATGTTCGGTCGGCTCCAGGGTGCAATCCCAACGGGAACGATTGACGTCGACGGGACGCATTTCGACGCCATGATCGCGCGCGTCGCGGACGATTTGCGCGGGCGCATAGAATCCCATCGGCTGTGCGTTGAGCAAAGCACAGGAGAAGACGTCCGGATGATGGCATTTCATCCAGGACGAAGCATAGGCCAGCAGCGCGAACGAAGCGGCGTGGCTTTCCGGAAAGCCGTAGCTGCCAAAGCCCTCGAGCTGCGAGAACGTCTTCTCGGCGAAGTCGCGCGCATAGCCATTGGCGATCATGCCGTTGACCAATTTGTCCTTGAAGGCCGAAACGCCGCCCGTGTGCTTAAACGTCGCCATGCTGCGGCGGAGCTGGTCGGCTTCGCCGGGCGTGAAGCCGGCCGCCGTGATCGCAATCCGCATCGCCTGTTCCTGAAAAAGCGGCACGCCGAGGGTCTTGCCGAGGACCGCCTCGAGCTCCGGCGTCGGATAGACGACATCCTCCTTGCCCTCGCGCCGGCGTAGGTACGGATGGACCATGTCGCCCTGAATCGGTCCCGGCCGCACGATCGCGACCTCGATGACGAGATCGTAAAACGTGCGCGGCTTCAGCCGCGGCAACATGCTCATCTGCGCCCGGCTTTCGATCTGGAAGACGCCGAGCGTGTCGGCGCGGCGTATCATCGCGTAGGTGCGCGGGTCCTCGGCGGGAATGGTCGCGAGATCGAGCGCGACGCCCTTGTGCTCCGACAAAAGATCAAAGGCGCGCTTCATGCAGGACAGCATGCCGAGCGCCAAGCAATCCATCTTCATCATGCGCAGCGCGTCGACGTCGTCCTTGTCCCATTCGACGACTTGCCTATCCGGCATCGCCGCGGGTTCGATCGGCACGAGTTCGTCGAGCCTGTCGCGGGTCAGGACAAAGCCGCCAGGATGCTGGCTGAGATGACGCGGCGTGCCGATCAGCGCGCGCGCCAGCTCGAGCGCGAGGCGCAGGCGCCGGTCGCCGAGATTCATGTTGAGGTCGGCGGCGTGCTTGTCCTCGATGCCGGTCCGCGACCAGCCCCAGACCTGGCCGGACAGCATCTTGATGGTGTCCTCGGTGAGTCCCAGCGCCTTGCCGACGTCGCGCAGCGCTCCTTTCGACCTGTAGCGGATCACAGTGGAACACAGCGCGGCGCGGTCGCGGCCGTAGGTCTCATAGACCCATTGAATCACCTCTTCCCGCCGCTCGTGTTCGAAGTCGACGTCGATGTCGGGCGGCTCCTTGCGTTCGACGCTGACGAAGCGCTCGAACAGCAGGTCGTTGCGATCCGGGTCGATGGAGGTGATGCCGAGCACGTAGCAGACGGCCGAATTGGCGGCCGAGCCGCGGCCCTGGCACAGGATTCCCTGCGATCGGGCGAAACGGACGATCGCGTTGACGGTGAGAAAATACGGCGCGTAATCGAGCGTGCGGATCAGCGCGAGCTCATGCGCGAGAATCTTGCTCACCCTGTCGGGGACGCCCTCGGGATAACGCTCCGCGGCGCTCTCCCATGTGAACTTCTCCAGCGCCTCCTGCGGCGTGAGGCCCGGCATGCTGCGCTCTTCCGGATATTGATATTCGAGCTCCGACATCGAGAAGATGCATTGCCTCGCGATCGCCAGCGTGCGCGCGAGCGCTTCCGGGTAGCGTGCGAACAGGCGGTGCATCTCTTCGGGCGGTTTGAGAAAGCGATCCGCGTGTCGTTCGCGCCTGAAGCCGAGCGCATCAATCGTGACATTGTGCCGGATCGCGGTCACGACATCCTGCATGACGCGGCGCTTCGGCTCATGAAACAAGACGTCGTTGGTCACGACGGTCTCGACGCGCAGGCTTGCCGCGAGGTTCGCAAGCTCATGCAGTCTGAGCTGGTCGTTGGGCCGGCGCCGCAATGTCAGGGCCAGATAGCCGCGATCGCCGAAGGCCTCGCGCAGGCGGCGCAATCGCTCCGCACAAAGCGCGTCAGCCTCATCCGGGAGGAGAATGGCGATCAGGCCGTCGCCGTAGGCGACGACATCATGCCATTCGAGATGACACTTCGCCTTGCCGGCGCGGCGCTTGCCTTCCGACAACATGCGGCAGAGCCGCGCATAGGCGGCGCGGTCGGTCGGATAGACGAGGATCGACATGCCGTCGGCGAGGTCGAGGCGGCAGCCGACGACCAGACGCACGCCCGTCACCTTGGCGGCTTCATGGGCGCGCACGATGCCGGCGAGAGAATTGCGGTCGACGATGCCGAGCGCCTCGATGCCGAGCATCGCCGCCTGGGCGAACAGCTCTTCGGCGCTGCTCGCTCCCCGCAGAAACGAGAAGTGCGAGGTCGCCTGCAGCTCGACATAGCGCGGGCCGCTCATCCGAAGATTCCGTGCAGATACCAGCGCTGCGAGCCGGTCTCGCCATGCTCGCCGTCGCCGGCGCGATAGATCCAGAACCGCTCGCCCTGTTCGTCTTCGACACGGAAGTAATCGCGCACGGCGTCGAGCTCGGCGTCACTGCGCCACCATTCCTCGAAGAGGCGTTCGGGCCCGTCGGCACACCGCACGCGCCGGCGCACGCCGCGCCAGACGAAGGTCACGGGCGGATGATCGGGCAGGAGCGCCACGGTCTCGATCGGCTCGGGCGAGGCAAGGAGCCGCACGGGCCGCGGCCACGATCCCGACCAGGACGCGCCGGCGTCGGGCGATGCGGGCGCCGTGCGCGCGACCGATCGTTCCGGCACGTCGCTCTGGACCGGCACGATGCGATAAAGCCGTTCGCCGCCGATGCGATTGGACAGCGTGTCGATCAGGTCGCTGATGTCCGCCTCGGGCGGCGCGGCGAGATCGGAGATGGTCTGCTTCTCGCTCAGGGGTTCGGCGATCGTCGCGGCGAGACGCATGAGCTCGATGCCGAAGCCGGGATCAATGGTCTCGATCTTGTCGGTGAGGAGCCGCGTCAGCCGCCTGGCGTCGCGCACCGGCAAGGCCGTGCCGACGCGAACCGCCACCATCCGCGCGTCGACGCGGTGACAGAGAAGGTCGAGGCGCCGGGCGCCCTGCCCGCGCGCCTCGAGCAGGATGTAGAGCTCGTCGACCAGACGGGCGATATAGCGGGCGATCGTCTCGGCCGCCGAGATCGGCTCGGGGAATTGCCGCCGCACCTCGGCGATCTCGGCGGGGCGGATCGGGTCGATCGGCTCGCTGAGGCGGCGCATCGCCTGGTCGAGGCGGCGGCCGATCTCGGAGCCGAAGCGCAGCGCGAGCGGCGCGCGCGGGGTGCGCT
>JBARWE010000311.1:0-2937 GCA_049646625.1 Xanthobacteraceae bacterium | reverse complement strand
GGCTTTTGTCGCCCGCACCAAGGCCGCCGGTCTGGCGGCGTGAGCGCGCGGCGCGATATCCGGGTGCTGCCGGTGGTGCTGGCCGCCGTGGCCGGCCTCGCCGTGCTGAAGGTTGCGGGTCTCGTGGTCGATGGCAGCTATGTGCTGGGCGCCAATGCCGGGCCGCGGTCGCTGTCATGGGCGCAGGAGAACCTCAACTATCCGGCCTCGCGCGACCGGCTCGACGCGGCCGAGGTGACGGGATCGGTCGAGGCGAAGCCCAAGCCGGAGCCTAAGCAAGCGCCGCCATCGGCGGCAGTGCCGGAGACGGTCGCCCCGGCCCCCGATGCCGCCGTATCGCCGACCGAGCGCGCGGTGCTGGAGCGGCTGCAGGAGCGCCGGCAGGAGCTTGATGCCCGTGCCCGCGAGATCGAGATCCGCGAGAGCCTGCTGAAGGCCGCCGAACAGCGGATCGAGGCGCGCGCCGAGGACGTGAAGACGGTCGAGGGCCGGATCGCGGCCGCCAAGTCGCAGCAGGCGGCGGCGGAGGAGGCCCGCTTCAAGGCCATCGTCACCATGTATGAAGGCATGAAGCCGAAGGAGGCCGCGCGCATCTTCGACCGGCTCGACATGCCGGTGCTGATCGAGGTGACCTCCAGGATTGCGCCGCGCAAGATGGCCGACATTCTCGGCGTGATGCAGCCGGCCGCGGCGGAGCGGCTGACGGTCGAACTGGCGCGCCGCGCCGGCGCCGACAGCGGCGCCTCGATCGCCAGCCTGCCCAAGATCGAGGGCCAGCCGACGCCGTCCGGCGGCCACTGACGTTATTTGTTTAGTCGGGCGCGCCCGCCCTTCGCCAGACGATATCCGTCTGGGTGTCGATGCCGCGCAATTCGCTGAGCGACAGCGCCGCAAGCCGGCCATCGTCGGCAAGCCGATGCGGGATGAAACCGGCGTCAGCAAGGTTGTCCAGCATGGCATCGAGCGGCGCGCGGTCGCGGCCGACAAGCTCCGGCGAATATTCGGTGATCAGGGCGGCGGTCCGGCCGAGCGTTGCACCGGCGCCGGCGATCACCGCCGGCTCATAGCCTTCGACGTCGATCTTGATCAACGCAACCGGGGCGCCGGCGAGACCGAGCTGCCCCAGCGCGGTGTCGAGGTCGATCAGCGGCACGCGGCGCGAACCGTGGCCGTGGTCGGTGGCAAGCGAATGGCGACCCTGGTTCGACGCCTTGTAGCGGTACAGTGTCGCGATGCCGGCGTTTGCCCCGACCGCTGCGGCGAGCACGATGGCGTTGTCGATGGCGTTGTCGGCGAGATTGCGCGCCAAAAGCCAGGCGTTGAGTGCGTCCGGCTCGAAGGCGATGGCGTGCGTGACGGAAGGGCAGCGCGCCGCATGCACCGTGTGCCAACCGAGATTGGCACCGATATCGATGAACAGCCCCGGCTTCGCCTGCCGCAGGTGGCCATCGATCCATGCCGTCAGCGCCGGCTCGTAGCGGCCGTATTTGGCGATGTGGCGGCCGACGGCATCGCGCGGCTGCACCCAGAAGCGCAAGCCCGAGGCGCTGGCCCGCGTTCGGAATGCCGGGCGCCAGGGCATGACCAGCGCGGCGAGGTATTTTGCCAGGCGCGGCGGGGACGGCAGGCGGTCGATTCGAAACGGCACGACGGCTCTCGCGATCGCCGCGGTGCGCGGCATAGTTAATCGACCCTTAACGACTGTCATGGCCTAGTGCGACAGCTAGTGGAGCGAATTTGACATTCGCTATCTGCGTAGCAGCGAGTCCGGGAAGCGAATGTCAAATTCAAAGCTCCACTAGAAACCTATATTTGCTAGTGGTCCTTTAATTCCAACATTTGCAGGGGGTCCGCTGAAACGGGATGCAAATGTTGGAATTGGACCACTGGTTAGGAGATCGCCGCCGTCCGGGCAAGGCAAAGGCAGCGCCTGCCCCCGGCCGGCGATAGCTAAAACATGACGCGGCCTGTTAACGGGCCGGCAAAACGCGACGACTACAGCCGAAGGGTCGGGGGTGCGCCGCCGGTGATGTCCACGCTGACCACAGTGCAACGATGAGGCAGGGGTTTGCCATCGGCTGGCCGGGGCTGCGCCGGTGCGCGCGGGGCTTTGCCCGTTGTCTTTTTATCTGCTGTCTTGCGGTGTTTGCCTTCGTCAGCGCGGCGGTGGCCGAGCCGGTCAAGGGCGCGGCGCAGTTTGCCGCCGCGAACGGTTACGCGCGGCTGGTGCTGACGCTCGCCGACGATGTCGGCTCCGATGTCGTGGTGGCCGGCTCCGTTCTGGTCGTCAGCTTCAAAAAGCCCGTTGACATCGCCGTCGACCAGCTCGGCGCGGCGGTGCCCGATTATGTCGGCGCGGCGCGGCGTGACCCGGACGGCATGGCGATCCGCCTGGCGCTGGCACGCAAGGTCAAGGTCAACACCATGACCGCCGGCGAGCGCATCTTCATCGACCTGTTGCCCGAAGGCTGGGCCGGGCCGCCGCCGTCGCTGCCGCAGGAGGTGGTGCGCGAACTGGCCGAGCGGGCGCGCGGCCGAGGCGGCGCTGCGCCAGCTCCGCGTCGTCGAGGAGACGAAGAAGAAAAAGCCGGTGCGCGTGCGCGCCTCGCTACAGCCGACCTTCGTGCGCTTCACCTTCGAGTTACCGGGCCGCATGGGCGTCTCCACATCGCTCAACGAGGGACGCTACGCGGTGGTGTTCGAAAGCGCGATGACCTTCGATCTGACCGATGCGCGCAACGTCGCGCCGGCGCAGGTCGCGGCGATCGAGCAGAAGATCGAGGGCGGCGCCTCGGCCGTGACCTTCAGGCTGCTCGGCGACGTCGATGTCCGCTCGTTCCGCGAGGACGGGAATTATGTCGTCGATGTCACCTTCGACCATGCCGCCGCGCCGTCGGCTGCCGCCATGGCCGCGCTGGTCGCGCCTCTGCCCGAAGC
>JBARWE010000310.1:0-6984 GCA_049646625.1 Xanthobacteraceae bacterium | reverse complement strand
GGCGCGATTTGCGGGCGCGGCCGTGGCGTCGGTGCGGCCTCCGCCTCGGTGGCGGCCGCAACCTTGACCGCGCCGGCGACTTGCACGACGCGGCTCGGCTGATTGTTTGCGGCGTCTTCCGCCACGGCTGCATTGGCCTCGGCGACCGGGCGCTCGGTGATCGCTGCCACAGTCTGACGGGTCGAGGCCTTGTCGAGATTGTCAGCGAGCAGCTTGCGCATGGTGGCGTCGCGCGCGGCGGCGCTGCGGCCGCCCATCACCACGCCGACCAGATGCCGGTTGCCACGGCGCAACGAGGTGACGATGTTGAAGCCCGAGGCGCGGATGTAGCCGGTTTTGATGCCGTCGACGCCCTCCACCTTGCCGAGCAGGTGGTTATGGTTGCGGATGTTGCGGCCGCGATACCTGAACGACACCGTGGAGAAGTAACGATAGTAGCGCGGGAAGCGCTCCTGGATGGCGCGGCCGAGCGTCGCCTGGTCGCGCGCCGTGGTGATCTGGTCGTCGTTGGGCAGGCCGGAGGCGTTGCGGTAGACGGTGCGCGTCATGCCGAGCGCGCGCGCCTTGCGCGTCATCATCCGGGCGAAGTCGTCCTCGTCGCCGGCGATCGCTTCGGCGACCACCACGGCGGCGTCATTGGCGGAGCGTGTCACCAGCCCCTTGATGGCGTTCTCGACGCTGATCGTCTGGCCGGGCTGCAAGCCGAGCTTGGTCGGCGACTGACGCGAAGCGCGAACCGAAACCTCAAGCGGGCTGTCGAGCTTGAGCTTGCCGCTTTCGAGCTGCTCGAACAGCAGATAGAGCGTCATGACCTTGGTCAGCGAGGCCGGGTGGCGCGGCGCATCGGCGTTGGACGATTGCAGCACCGCGCCGGATTTCGCATCGACGATGATCGACGCGGACTTTGGGTTGTAGCTCGATTGGGCCGTGGCGTGATGGCTCGACCGGTGCTTGCGCTTGCGCGCATCGGCGCTGCCGGTCGAGGCGATCACGAAGGCCGTGACGGCAGCCAGTCCCATCAGGCCGAGCCGCATCGTCCGCGAGGACGCCAGGTTTGCCCTGAGCATCAACTTCCCCAATCCAGTTGCACGTCAATCACCGGCGCGTGAGGCTAAATTATGCCCTGCGGCCGGTGTCGAAGTTCCGTCCACATCATGTCGGTTGCGGCGATGGCGGCCGGTGGAAAGTCTCCTGTCGCTTCCGAGAAAGCTTGTAACAGACTGATTTTCTTGAGGCTTCCCAGCCATTTCCTGCGCCGTCCGAGGCTTTTCAAACTAGGCGGACACGGTTTCCAAAGCCTTAAGCAAAGCTGAACGGAGCGTGGAAAAAGCGGGCCGATTGAACATTGTGCGACGCACAAATTTTATTGACAAGGATTGTGCGTTGCGGTAGGGGCATGCACAGAAGTTCAAGACGTCGGCATTTTCATCGCTTTAGCGAAAGGACGAAGGCCATGGTCAAGGTTGAGGAATTCCAGCAGTTCGGCAAGGAGCAGCTCGAGGCGGGTGTCGCCGCTGCCAATTCGGTGTCGAAGAGCGTCCAGGCGATCGCCACGGCGATCGGCGAGTATTCCAAGAAGTCGTTCGAGGACGGCAGCGCGTTCGTCGAGAAGCTGGCTGGCGTGAAGTCGTTCGACAAGGCGGTCGAGCTGCAGACCGAGTATGCGCGCTCCTCCTATGAGTCGTTCGTCACCGGCTCGCAGAAGATCGGCGAACTGTATGCCGATCTCGCCAAGCAGGCGTTCAAGCCGTTCGAAGGCTACGCCGCCAAGTTCGGCCCGGTCGGCCACTCGAACTAAGCGGCTCGCCGCTGTCGCGGCGTTCGACTGAACAAAAAAAAGCCCGGCGGTGACGCCGGGCTTTTTGTTGGCGGGTTACTGAACTCTGCGGCTTAATGCGTCAGGCGCAGCATCGAGAGCTGAGAGGCGATCTGGTTGAAGGCGGAGCCGATGCCTTCGGCGGTGGTCGTCGTAAAGGCATGGCTCGGCGACGATGCGCAGTATTGCAGCACATCGGACTCCATGGTGCCGACCTGGATCGTGTAAATCTCGGCCGCCGGCTTTCCGGTTTCCGGGTCCGTCGCCTTCACGTTGTCGCACAACAGCTTCTGCCGATCATCGACCGCTTCCGACCAGCTAGAGCCGTTACCGCTCCAGCGGTTCTTGGTATTCTCGCCATCCGACAGCAGGATGATGACGTTGGTATACTGGTAATTGTTTTCGAAGGCAGGTGCGTTCAGGGGATCGGTCTGCTGCAGCGACATCCAGGCCCAGTGCATGCCGATCGCCTGATTGGTGCCACCTCTGGCGACGAGCGTGTTAATTTTTCCCTTCAGCGTCGCTCCATCAACAGACTCATCGGATTCGTTCGAACCATAAGCGGAGATCAGTGGCAGGATGGAATTCTCAGACCTGCAGTCGCTATAATTGCTGCTCGGTACAGGAAACAACGTACCCTGGATGTCCGTTGATGGAGCATGCCTGGTCGTATCGTAGTTCTGATCGCGATCCTGCACACAGCCGTTCCAGGTACTATGATTTCTGGGGGTCCAGGTATAATTCGCGTTACCCCATGTCCCGTTGTTCCTCTCGCAATCCCTTTTCTTGGTGTACCGCGAATTTGAACAGACGTTGACTGATGTGCAGGCGCTTCGGGTCTTGTAGCTGCTGCCGCCACTGCAACTGCCGTTGTTGTTGTCCCAATCATCCCAGCGCAACCAGGATTCCTCATACTTGTCGGCGCCGACATTGACCATGACATTGAACGGAACGATGGAAATATAGATGTCACCCGTTGCCGTCGCTGAGCCTTTGAGCGTGTCCACCAGGTCTTTGGCAGCTTCCTTCATGGCATCGAGCTTGGTGGGATTGCTGCTGCCCTGCACCATCGAGCCGGTGATGTCGAGCGCCAGTGCGACGCGCATCCGCGACGCGCCCCATTTTGTCGAGGTGCTGCTGGGGAAGCTGATAGTGGGGAAACCGGCCATCTTCATGAAGGTGGTCTGGATCGAGCCGTTGGCGCTGATCGACACGCTCGCGCCGTTGCCGGTGTTGGGCGTGTAGTTGACGTCGAGCGGCGAAATGCTGCCGTCGGGATGATTGTAGAGCGACTCGAAATACGCTTGCGCCCGTTCCGCGATCTGCTGTTCCGACAGTCCGGCGGCCTCGCGCGAAATCATCAGCGCGGTGGCGTCGAGCGCCGATTGCAGCGCCGAGCGCGCGCTGTTGGCGCGGCTGTAGTCCACGGCGGCGCCGACCAGGCCGATGATCGGCACGATCGCGATGGCGAACATGATGGCGACGTTGCCGTGGCTGGCGTGCCGGAAGGCGCGAAGCGGGCGGGCGAGGCGGGTGCGGAACAGGGAGGCCATGGGATTGATCCGTTCCAGAAGAAGGCCGGCGAAGGGCGCGACGGCGGGAGGCTGGTGGATGGACAGTGCCGGATGGCACGGCCGAGGCCCGGACCGGTTGTCCGGGGCGGTTCCGATGCGCGAAGCGGTGCGGCGAAGCGCCATGGCGGTCTGTCCGATGGGTGAAGCCTGAAAGCTCCTGATGCAGGCTCTTGACTCGCGGTGATTTCGCCGGCCGGCGATAAACAGGCGGTAAAGTCGTGCGGAGAAAAACAGGTAGACCGACGGATTGCCGCGGGCTGCGGCACCGGCGTTCGAATCATTGTCAACGGGAGCTGAACGGCTGCCCCCTGCATTCATTCAACTTGCATAGGAAGCGTTAACCGTGCAGATTCTGTAAGAAGTCGGCCTGCCGGGGCGGAGCCTTGGCGACGGCGCTTCGAGGCAAGCCTGTTGCGGCTTCGAGGGCGGCGGGGAGACTGCTTGCGGCAGAGGCGCGCCTCCCCATATTCTGCTGGCGATCGCCGGGGAGGCGGCGGCCTCGTGCGGCCGGGACCTTGTCCGGGATCGTCAAGCGTATGAGCCATGTGGGAAATGCTGTCATATTTCGGAGCTTCGACCCGGCGCGACGAGCCGCCGGCCGCCCTGCGCCCCGTCCTCAGCAACGGTGAGGGGCGCCCCGGTGGGACCGGCGGGCCGGGCACCTCGGTCATCACCAAGGTCAAGCCGCGCGCCAAGCGGCCCAATATGTACCGCGTGCTGATCCTCAACGACGACTACACGCCGATGGAGTTCGTCGTCCATGTGCTGGAACGGTTCTTCCAGAAGGATTCGGAATCGGCGACCAAGATCATGCTGCATGTGCATCATCACGGGATCGGCGAGTGCGGCGTCTACACTTACGAGATCGCCGAGACCAAAGTGACGCAGGTGATGGATTTCGCTCGCAAGCATCAACATCCTTTGCAATGTGTGATGGAAAAGAAGTAGGCTTGGGCAAGTCGGCGCCGGCGGCGCCGCGACCGCAAGCGCAGGATGATCTGAAAGAAGGAGCAGCGGTTTTTCGGATCGGACGGAACCAGATTTTGGCGGGGGCCATAGAGGACGCGAATGCCGACGTTTTCCCATAGCCTTGAACAATCCCTGCATCGTGCGCTGGCGATCGCCAATGAACGCCATCATCAGTATGCGACGCTCGAACACCTGCTGCTCGCCCTGATCGACGATTCCGACGCCGCCGCGGTGATGCGCGCCTGCAGCGTCGATCTCGACAAGCTGCGCGGCAGCCTCGTCAACTACCTCGAAACCGAGTTCGAGAATCTCGTCACCGACGGCTCCGACGACGCCAAGCCGACCGCCGGCTTCCAGCGCGTGATCCAGCGCGCGGTGATCCATGTGCAGTCCTCCGGCCGCGAGGAGGTGACGGGCGCCAACGTGCTGATCGCGATCTTCGCCGAGCGCGAGAGCCATGCCGCGTATTTCCTGCAGGAGCAGGACATGACGCGCTACGACGCGGTGAATTACGTCAGCCACGGCATTGCCAAGCGCCCCGGCGTGTCCGAGGCGCGGCCGGTGCGCGGCGTCGACGAGGAGACCGAGACCAAGGGCGGCGACGAGGCCAAGAAGAAGGGCGACGCGCTGGAAGCCTATTGCGTCAACCTCAACAAGAAGGCGCGCGACGGCAAGATCGATCCGGTGATCGGCCGCAACGCCGAAATCAGCCGCGCCATCCAGGTGCTGTGCCGCCGCCAGAAGAACAATCCGCTGTTCGTCGGCGAGGCTGGCGTCGGCAAGACCGCGATCGCCGAGGGGCTGGCCAAGCGCATCGTCGACAGCGAAGTGCCGGAGGTGCTGGCCACCGCCACGGTGTTCTCGCTCGACATGGGCACGCTGCTGGCCGGCACGCGCTACCGCGGCGATTTCGAGGAGCGGCTGAAACAGGTCATCAAGGAACTGGAGGCGCATCCCGGCGCCATCCTGTTCATCGACGAGATCCATACCGTGATCGGCGCCGGCGCCACCTCGGGCGGGGCGATGGATGCCTCGAACCTGCTGAAGCCGGCGCTCGCCTCGGGCACGATCCGCTGCATGGGGTCGACCACCTACAAGGAATACCGCCAGCATTTCGAGAAGGACCGCGCGCTGGTGCGGCGCTTCCAGAAGATCGATGTCAACGAGCCGTCGGTCGATGACGCCATCGGTATCCTGAAGGGGCTGAAGCCCTATTTCGAGGACTACCACAAGCTGAAATACACCAACGACGCCATCGAGGCGGCGGTGAACCTCTCCGCGCGCTACATCCACGACCGCAAGCTGCCCGACAAGGCGATCGACGTGATCGACGAATCCGGCGCGGCGCAGATGCTGGTGCCCGAGGGCAAGCGCAAGAAAACGATCGGCATCAAGGAGATCGAGACCACCATCGCCACCATGGCGCGGATTCCGCCCAAGAGCGTGTCGAAGGACGATGCCGAGGTGTTGCAGCATCTGGAAACGACGCTGAAGCGCGTGGTGTTCGGCCAGGACAAGGCGATCGAGTCGTTGTCCTCCGCCATCAAGCTGGCCCGCGCGGGCCTGCGCGAGCCGGAGAAGCCGATCGGCTCCTACCTGTTCTCCGGCCCGACCGGCGTTGGCAAGACCGAGGTGGCGAAGCAGCTTGCGGCCTCGCTCGGCGTCGAACTGTTGCGCTTCGACATGTCCGAATACATGGAGCGGCACACCGTGTCGCGGTTGATCGGCGCGCCTCCGGGCTATGTCGGCTTCGATCAGGGCGGGCTTCTGACCGATGGCGTCGACCAGCATCCGCACTGCGTGGTGCTGCTCGACGAGATCGAGAAGGCGCACCCGGACCTCTACAATGTGCTGTTGCAGATTATGGATCACGGCAAGCTGACCGACCATAACGGCAAGCAGGTCAACTTCCGCAACGTGATCCTGATCATGACCACCAATGCCGGCGCAGCCGACCTTGCGCGGCAGGCGTTCGGCTTCACCCGCTCCAAGCGCGAGGGCGACGATCAGGAGGCGATCAACCGCCTGTTCGCGCCGGAGTTCCGCAACCGGCTCGATGCCATCGTCTCGTTCGGCCACCTCAACTCCGAGGTGATCGGCATGGTGGTGGAGAAGTTCGTGTTGCAGCTCGAAGCGCAGCTTGCTGATCGCGATGTCACCATCGAGCTGTCGGAGCCGGCCAAGGCGTGGCTGATCGAACATGGCTACGACGAGCAGATGGGCGCCCGCCCGATGGGTCGGATGATCCAGGAGCACATCAAGAAGCCGCTGGCCGACGAGGTGCTGTTCGGCAAGCTCAAGGGTGGCGGTCACGTCCGCGTGGTGATGGTCAAGGATGCCGAGAGCGGTCAGGACAAGGTCGGCTTCGAGTTTCTCGACGGGCCGGTGACGCCGAAGCCCGACAAGCTGCCGCCCGGCGCCCGCAAGCGGCCGGGGCCGCGCAAGCCGAAGTCAGGCCCTAAGGGTGCCGCCAAGGAGCCGGCGAAGGTGTGAGCTTCGCTGTGCTGTCTCCGCCATCGTCGTGCGCGGGCATAGCCGCTCAAAGAACGGCGTTCTGTCGAACGCCTATGTCCCGCGCATCCACGTCTTTGCAGCCCTCCCTTTATCCCTCCCCCGCTCGCGGGG
>JBARWE010000309.1:0-20340 GCA_049646625.1 Xanthobacteraceae bacterium | reverse complement strand
CTCCACCACCAGCGCCCCGGTGGCGAGAGCGGCGGGCACCTCGCGGGCGCCCAGCGCCGACGCGGCGGTGACGCGCGCCCCGGCCTGTGCCGCCCAGATCGCCGCGAGATGGCTCTTGCCGCTGCCTTCGGGACCGACCAGCAGCATGACGCGGGCCGGCCAGTCCGGCCAGTGGTCGATCAGCGCCAGCGCCGTGGCGTTGCCCGGTCCCTCAAGGAAGTCGTCACGCGCCAGACTTTCCCGGTGCGGCAGGGCCAGCGCGAGCTGACGGGGACGGCTGGGGAAACGGGCGTGGACCACGGCAACCTCGAACGCAACTGTCAAAACACCGCCGCTCAGGCCTCGCTGATATGCTCCAGCCAGGCGACCAGATAGAAGCCGACCGACAGCAGCGTAAGAAACGCGACCAGTCCCATCAGCATCGCGTCGTAGGGCCACAACGCCAGCCCGAAGGCAAGCGCCGCCAGCACCACGGCCGCAAACGCCACCTGGGCCACGGTGTTGACCTTCGACACCATCAGCGGCTTCATCGCCACCGGCTTGTCCAGCAGCCAGGCAACCACGACGCCACCAATGATCATAATATCACGCGACACCACCAAAATGACGAGCCAGCGCGGAATTGCCCCCCCTATCCCCAGCGCCACATAGATCGAGACGAGCAGCGCCTTGTCGGCCAGGGGATCGAGCAGCGCGCCGATTTCGCTGGTCATGTTGAAGCGCTTGGCAAGGTAGCCGTCGATGGCATCGCTAATGCCCGCCACGACGAACAGCACGAACGCGATCTGCATCTGGTTCGCGCCGATCGCCCAGACCACCACGGGCACCAGCAGAATGCGTCCGAGCGTAATGACGTTAGGAAGGTTCACGCGATCATCCCGTTGGTTTTCGCCGCCACTTCCGCCTCCGACTCGCCGGCGGCGGCCTGAATAGTATATGTGCGTCGCGCGCGCGAGCCATTGCAGCCTTGCGCAATCCGGCGTAACCAGCCGGGGAAACACAGGAATCTGGAATGAGCGAGCAACAGGCCGGTCTCACCTATTCGTCCGCCGGGGTCGACATCGACGCCGGCAACCGGCTGGTCGACCTGATCCGGCCGATGGTTCGCGCCACCGCCCGCGCCGGCGCCGATAGCGAAATCGGCGGCTTCGGCGGGCTGTTCGACCTCAAGGCGGCGGGCTTTTCCGACCCTGTGCTGGTCGCCGCGACCGATGGCGTCGGCACCAAGGTCAAGATCGCCATCGAGACGGGCGCCCACGCCGGCATTGGCATCGACCTGGTTGCCATGTCGGTCAACGATCTTGTGGTCCAGGGCGCCGAGCCATTGTTCTTCCTTGATTATTTCGCCTGCGGCCGGCTCGACCCGGAGACCGCCGCGGTCGTGGTGGCGGGCATTGCCGAGGGCTGCCGGGAATCCGGCTGCGCCCTGATCGGCGGCGAGACCGCGGAAATGCCGGGCCTCTACAAGGACGGCGACTACGATCTCGCCGGCTTTGCCGTGGGCGCCGCCGAGCGCGGCACGCTGTTGCCGCGCCCCGACATCGCCGCTGGCGACGCGGTGATCGGGCTTGCCTCCTCCGGCGTGCATTCCAACGGTTTTTCGCTGGTGCGCAAGGTGGTGGAATACTCCCGCCTCGGCTTCGAGGCGCCCGCCCCGTTCGCGCCGGTGCTGACGCTCGGCGCCGCGCTGCTGGCGCCGACCCGGCTCTACGTCAAGCCGTGCCTGCGTGCCATCCGCGACACCGGGGCGGTCAAGGCGCTCGCCCATATCACCGGCGGCGGCTTTACCGACAACATCCCGCGCGCCCTGCCGAAGCATCTCGGCGTGCGCATAGACCTTGACGCCGTCAAGGTGCTGCCGGTGTTCAAGTGGCTTGCCGCGACCGGCGGCGTCGCCGAGCCGGAGATGCTGCGCACCTTCAACTGCGGCGTCGGCATGGTGGCGATCGTTGCCCGCGAGCGGCTTGACGCCGTGATGGAGAGTTTTGCCGGAAGCGGCGAAACGGCCATGCTGCTTGGCGAGGTGACGGCGGCGGAGAACGAGGCGCGCATCAGCTACCGCGGCCACCTCGATTTGTCGGCATGAGCGGGACGGTCAAACGGCGGGTCGCGATCCTGATTTCCGGGCGCGGCTCGAACATGGCGGCGTTGATCGAGGCGGCCAAGGCGCAGGACTTCCCCGCCGAAATCGCGCTCATCCTGTCCAACAAGGCCGATGCCGGCGGACTGGCCCTGGCGGCACAGCACGGCATCGCCGCCGCCGCGATCGAAAGCCGGCCGTTCGGCAAGGACCGCGAGGCGTTCGAGCGCGCGCTGCACGGCAAACTGACCGAAAGCCGCATCGACCTCGTATGCCTCGCCGGCTTCATGCGCCTCTTGACGCCCTGGTTCGTCAGGCAGTGGGAGGGGCGCATGCTCAACATCCACCCGGCCCTGCTACCGGCCTATCGCGGCCTCCATACCCATGAGCGGGCGCTGGCCGACGGCGTCAAGATTCACGGCGCCACGGTGCATTTCGTCGTGCCGGAAATGGATGCCGGGCCGATCGTGATGCAGGGCGCGGTCGCGGTGCGCGACGACGATACGCCGGAGACGCTGGCCGCGCGGGTGCTGGCGGTCGAGCACCAGATTTATCCCGATGCGCTGTGGCTGGTCGCCTCCGGCGGTACGCGGATCGAGAATGGCGTGTGCCGCACCCGCGCCACCGGCTCGGCCGACGACCGACTGATCTCGCCGGCGGTGATCTGACGCAAAGGGCGGCGGCGTCAGCGCCCGGCGTGCGACAGGTCGCCATCAGGCTCATCCGCCGTGATGACGATCGCCTCCTCCTCCGCCCGCCGGCTGCGCCACAACACACCGCCGGCCAGCGCCGCGACAACGCCGATCAGCGACATCGCCAGTTCGTTGAGATCGAGTGCTCCGGTCGCACCGCCGCTGACGCCGAACAGCGTCGACGACAGATCAGCCGCCAACCTGATTTCTCCGGCAACGACCGTTTGCAACAATGGCGCGACCGCGGGGTCGGTCGCGATCACATGGCCGGCGATCCAGCCGAGCAGGCCGGCACCGGCCCACACCAGCACCGGCAGGCGGTCGAGCACCGCCATGATCAGCGCAGCGCCGGTGACGATCAGTGGAATGCTGACCATCAGCCCGAACACCAGAAGCGCGATGCTGCCATCGGCGGCGGCGGCGATGGCGATGACATTGTCGAGGCTCATGACGACGTCGGCGGCCACGATCAACCGCACTGCCTGCAACAGGCTGGCGGCGGCATCGACCTCGTCCTCGCTGTCCTTCTCGGGCACCAGCAGCTTGGCGGCGATGAAAATCAGCGCCAACCCGCCCGCCAGCTTGAGATACGGGATACTCATCAGGGTGGTGATGATGCTGGCGAACACGATGCGCAGGAGCACCGCGGTCCCCGCGCCGAGCGCCATGCCCCAGAGGCGCTGACGCTGTGGCAGGCTGCGGCAGGCAAGCGCGATCACCACCGCGTTGTCGCCGGAGAGAAGGACGTCGATCCAGATGATTTTGAAGACGGCGAGCCAGTAGTCGGGCCGCGCCGCGTCATGCTGAAACGCGGCGAATGCCGAGGCGATCGCTGCCGGATCGGAAAGCGCCGTGAGAGCGTCCACGCCCCAACCTCCGGCTTTCCCGGCTGGGGGTCAAGCCCCGTCTAGCGGCCGGTCGCCGGGCGGAGCGGATGGAAATCAGCCGACGATTTCGTTGCCGGAGAAGAACTGCGCAATTTCGATCGCCGCGGTTTCGGGCGCATCGGAGCCGTGCACGGAGTTTTCACCGATCGACTTGGCGTGCAGCTTGCGAATGGTGCCGTCGGCGGCCTTGGCCGGGTCGGTCGCACCCATCACGTCGCGATAGCGGGCGATGGCGTTCTCGCCTTCAAGCACCTGCACCACGACCGGCGCCGAGGTCATGAACTCGACCAACTCGCCGAAGAACGGACGGTCCTTGTGCACGCCGTAGAAGGTCTCCGCCTGCTGGCGCGTCATGTGGATGCGCTTCTGCGCAACGATGCGCAAGCCCGCCTTTTCGATCAGCGCGTTGACCGCGCCGGTCAGATTGCGAGCGGTCGCGTCGGGTTTGATGATCGAAAAGGTGCGTTCAATCGCCATGGAAATCCGTCCTTCAGCAATGCGATGGGGAAGCTGGCGGCGCTTATAACGGCGCAGCCGACATGCCGCAAGCCGACCTCCGGCCCTCCTTTTGGCAGCGCTGCCCGATCCGCCCACGCCATTCCGTGAGCGTCGCAACCGGTCTGGCCTGTCGTCGCGACGGGCATGAACCCGGTGGGGTTTGCGGAAACTATCGGGCTACGGGGTGGCTACCAACCCGGCGCACCGCGCCCCACACGAAGGAGACTGCCATGTTCCGCTCGCTTATTTTCGCCAGCCTTGCCGTCGCTGCGCTGGGCCTGTCCGGCCTGTCGCCGACCACCGCCGAAGCCAAGGGCTTCAAACATCACCATCATCACCAGCATCACGGCCACCACCACGGCCATCGCCATGGCCATTGGTCCGGCGCGCATTTCGCGTTCGGCGGCCCGGTCTATCTCGACCCGAGCTGCTATGTGAGCCGGCGCGTCTCGACGCCGTGGGGGCCGCGCTGGCGCACCGTCAATCGCTGCTACTGATCCGACAGGATGGCGGAAACCCCGGCGTCTCGCCGGGGTTTTCATTTGAGCCTGGGCCGGCTTTGGGTTACAGCCCGTTTACAGATCGGACATAATGATTATCCACGATAAGGTTGGAAACAAACCAGCGGCGCACCGGTTGTCGCAAATGACGGCCGGAAATGACGGGATCGCAGCATGGCCGACGGGACAAAGCAGAGTGCGGCGGAAATCGATGCAGCCGCCGGCGCCACAGTGCAGCGCGCAGTCGCGGCGGCGTTGCGGCAGCGGTTATCGCCCGATAACTCGCCGGTTCCTGCCTCGCTCCAGCGCCTGCTCGACGAACTCAGCCGGCAGGAGGCCACGGCCGGCGGCCGCTAGCCTGCCGTTCGGCTTTAACGGTTGCGTTTCCTGGCAGGCGCGGTGAAAACGCGCGCATGCTGATCCTGACCGACGTTTCCCTCCGTATCGCCGGGCGCCTGCTGCTTGAGCGCGCCAGTGTGCAGATCGCCCCCGGCGCGCGTGTCGGGCTGGTCGGCCGTAACGGTTGCGGGAAATCGACGCTGTTTCGCGCCATCCGTGGCGAACTCGCAAGCGAGACCGGAAGCATCACGCTGCCGCCGCGCTGGCGGGTCGGCAGCCTCGCCCAGGAAGCACCGGACGGGCCGGACGCCCTAATCGACGTGGTGCTGCGCGCCGACCGCGAACGCGACGCCCTGATGCGCGAAGCCGAGACGGCGCACGATCCGCATCGCATCGCCGAGATTCAGACCCGGCTCGCCGATATCGACGCCCACTCCGCGCCGGCGCGGGCTGCGGCCATTCTCGGCGGCCTCGGCTTTTCGGAAGCCAACCAAAAACGCGCCTGCCGTGAATTTTCCGGCGGCTGGCGGATGCGGGTGGCGCTCGCCGCCATCCTGTTTGCCGCGCCCGACCTGCTGCTGCTCGACGAGCCGACCAACTATCTCGACCTCGAAGGTACGTTGTGGCTGGAAGACCATCTGGCGCGCTATCCGCGCACGGTGATCGTCATCAGCCACGACCGCGATCTGCTCGACACTTCGGTCGACCAGATCCTGCATCTCGACAACCAGCGGCTCACGCTCTATCGCGGCGGCTACTCGTCGTTCGAGACCCAGCGCGCAGCGCGCGCCACGCTCGACGCAAAGCACGTCAAGCGCCAGGAGGCCGAACGCAAGCGGCTGCAAGCCTTTGTCGATCGCTTCAAGGCCAAGGCGTCGAAAGCCCGGCAGGCGCAATCGCGCGTGCGCAAGCTGGAGAAGATGCAGCCGGTTGCCGCTCTGGTGCGGCAGGAGGTGCCCGACATCGTTTTTCAGCCGCCGCTGAAGACGCTGTCGCCGCCGATCGTCGCGCTCGACAATGCCGCGGTCGGCTATGCGCCGGGACAGCCGGTGCTGAGCCGCGTCTCGCTGCGGATCGACAACGACGATCGCATCGCGCTGCTCGGCTCCAACGGCAACGGTAAATCGACGCTGGTGAAACTGATCGCCGGACGGCTCGTACCCGCCGCCGGCGGTGTCACTCGTGCCGACAAGCTCTCGGTCGGCTATTTCGCCCAGCATCAGCTCGACGAACTCGACCCCGACGGCTCCGTCTACAGCCACATCCGCCGGCTGATGCCGCAGGCGGCGGAGGCGCAGGTGCGCACCCGCGCCGGCACGCTCGGGTTCTCCGGGCTGGCCGCCGATACGCCGGTCAGCCGCCTCTCGGGCGGCGAGAAAGCCCGGCTGCTGCTCGGCCTGTCGACCTTCCATGGCCCCAACCTGATCATCCTCGACGAGCCGACCAACCATCTCGACATCGACAGCCGCGCGGCACTGGCCGAAGCCATCAACGGCTTCGCCGGCGCGGTGATCATGGTGTCGCACGATCGCTCCCTGATCGATGCCTGCACCGACCGGCTGTGGGTGGTGGCGGACGGCACGGTCACGCCGTATGACGGCGACCTCGACGACTACCGCCGCGCCGTGCTGTCGGCGGAAGGCTTGCGGCAATCCCCTCGCGAGCGCCGCGACCGGGAGAATGTGCCGAAGGCGGCCGCGCCAAGGCCGGCACCAAGCCAGCTTGCGCGCCGCATTGCCACCGCCGAAGCTGAAATGACGCGGATCGGCGACATCATCGCCAAGATCGATGCCGCGCTCGCCCTGCCCGACCTGTTCCAGCGCGACCCGAAACGGGCGGCGCAGTTGACGAAAGCCCGTGCCGCGGCGTCGGATGCGCTGGCGCGCGCTGAAGACGACTGGCTTGCTGCCAGCGCGATGAGCAAGGCGGCCGACTGAGCAGGACTGAAGGTTAACGCCGCTTGCCGCGCCGCGCGGTCGGTGGCGGCGTCGGTTCCGGCAGCGCCTCGATCGACGATAGCCGGCCCGAGGTGAAGCGGTAGACGCCGGCGCGCGGCCCGGCCGCATATGTCACCACGGCGATGCGGGCGCCTTGCGGATCGGACGACAGTTCGACATGGTTCGGCTGGCCCGCGGAACGCACCACGTCGCATTCGGTGTGGCCGAGCGCCACCGGCCCGGCTACCGCCGCCGGCTCGGCATTCGGCGCCGGCATGGCGCTACAGCCGCCCTCCTGGCTCAACAGATCCTCCGGGGCCACCGGCTTGCTCGGTGTCAGCGGCGGCGCCTCGATCGAGATGTCCCTGCTGAACGCCCGCCCTGCCCCGGCAAACCACTCCTGATCCTTCAGCGAGTAATCGGACAAGCTCGTGCCGCACCCGGCGAGACCCGCCGAAGCGAGGCCGAGCACGCCCCAGCGGAGCAGCATTGCAGTGTGTCGCATCACGATCGTCCCGACCCCCGTCGCGTCTTGATACCGATGGCGGCTCACCCCGACCGTTCACCATTGCTTTGCGTCACGATGATGGCCTGACCGCCCTCTGATCCTTACATTGACATTTATCACTAATTTTTTGCAATCGGCACCAGCACCCCCGGCCGGGCGGGCAAGGTTGAGCGAACCGGAAATCGGATCACTGGTCGCCCTGATCACGCCGCACCCACGCGCCGCGTTGATCCCGTTGCCAGTAGGTCGTCGCGAAACCGCGCGTCTTGCCGTCCTTCCACGCCGCGCGGGCCTGCGCGAGCGCCTCGTCATCATCGCCGTTGAAGATCACGACGATCCGCTCGTAGCGTCCCGCCTCGCGCGGCAGCGCCGCGCTCTCGACCAGAAAGCGCACGGTGGCGTCGTTGGGGTTGGCCTCGTCGGTCACGATGACGATCGGCTGGCCGCTCATGTCGCGCTCGCGCCAGGTCACATGCGGCAGGAACGACTCGTCGCGATAGCTCCACAGATAGCCGTCAAGCGCGTCGGCGCGCTCCTCGGACGCCGTCTGCACCACGACGCGCCAGCCGCGCTCCAGCGACTTTTCAAGCAGCGGCGGCAGCACGCTCTCCAGCGTCGCATTCTGTAGATGATAGAACAAAAGTTCGGTCATCGCGCCGCCGCCCGTCGCTCCACGCCGCTAGCGTTTGCCCTCGTAATGATCGGCGACCAGCCGATCGAGCAGCCGCACCCCGTAGCCGGATCCCCAGCTCTGGTTGATCTCGCTCAAGGGTGCGCCCATCGCGGTGCCGGCGATATCGAGATGCGCCCACGGGGTGTTGTCGACGAACCGCTGGAGGAACTGCGCGGCGGTGATCGAGCCGCCGTAACGGGAGCCGGCATTCTTGACGTCGGCGAACTTGGAATCCATCAGCTTGTCGTATTCCGGCCCGAGCGGCATGCGCCAGACGCGCTCGCCGGTCGCAAGCCCCGCCGCGGTAAGCCGCTGGGCCAACTGATCGTTGTTCGAGAACAGGCCGGCGTGCTCGGTGCCGAGCGCGACCATGATGGCGCCGGTCAGCGTCGCCAGATCGACCATGAATTTCGGCTTGTGCTTCTGCGCGACGTACCACAAGACGTCAGCAAGCACGAGACGGCCTTCGGCGTCGGTGTTGATGATCTCGATGGTCTGGCCCGACATCGAGGTGACGATGTCGCCGGGGCGCTGGGCGTTGCCGTCCGGCATGTTCTCGACGATGCCGATGGCGCCGACCGCGTTGACCTTGGCTTTGCGCGCGGCAAGCGCATGCATCAGGCCGACGACGCAGGCCGCCCCGCCCATGTCGCCCTTCATCTCTTCCATGTTGCCCGAGGGCTTGATCGAGATACCGCCGGTGTCGAAGCATACCCCCTTGCCGACGAAGGCAAGCGGCGCCTCGCCGCGCTTGCCGCCGTTCCAGCGCATGATGACGGTGCGCCCTTCATGCGCCGAGCCTTGCGACACGCCGAGCAACGCGCCCATCTTCAGCCGCGTCATGGCCCTGACATCGAGCACCTCGATTTGCACGCCGAGCTTGCGCAGGCTGCTGGCGCGGCGGGCGAACTCGGCCGGATACAGCACGTTCGGCGGCTCGTTGACGAGGTCGCGCGCCATCAGCACGCCATCGACGACGTGACTGGTCGGCCGGAAAGCGGCTTTGGCTTTCGCGACATCGGCGACCGCGATCGACACCGGCCCGCGCGCGCCGTTGTCGTCATCCTTCTTCTTGGTCTTGTAGCGGTCGAAGCGATAGGCCCGAAGCCGCACACCGGCGGCCAGCGCCGCCGCCTGCGCCGCGCTCACCGTAGCACCCGGCAGGTCGGCAACGATGGTGGCGGGCGCTGTGCCTTTGAACTTGCCGGCGGCAGCGCCGCCGAGCTTGAGAAAGCTATCGTCCTTGAGGTCGGCGATCTTGCCGGCGCCGATCACGATCAACCGGTCGGCCTTCAGCCCCTCCGGCGCCAGCATGTCCAGCGCGGCATTGGCCTTGCCTTTGAAAACCGCCGCCGCGGCCGCACGCTTGATGGCGCGCTCGGCCCCGCCAAGAATCTTGCGCGTGGCGGCGCCGAACTTCAGCTGGTCGTCGCAAAACACCACGAGCGTGCCGCGCTGGGCAGCAGACAACGGAACAAAGCCGACCTTGACGGCATCCGGCATAACCAATCCTCCAAACAATCGCGGCTCACGGCGGCCGCCGCCGGCTCTCGCCTCAAGCGAGGCGCGCAAACGCCGTATGCGATTGCCGTGAGAACCTTGCAGGCGGCGACCATGCCCCGGAACGATTAACCATGGCAAGGCCGCTGCATCGATCCGGCGTCCTGCGGCCATTTTGTTGCCGGACCGGGAGGATGGTATGGAGACGGCGACGCCTGCCGCCGGCGCCCGATGTCCGACGGCAGGCGCATCATGCGCTAAAGGCACGCGGCAGCCGATGGGGTCGATCGACAAGTATGTGATGCGGACGGTGCTTGCATCGTTCGCCGTGGTTTTGATCAGCCTGACCGGCGTGATCTGGATCACCCAGGCGCTGCGCGGCATCGACCTGATGACCAGCCAGGGCCAGACCATCATGACCTTTCTTGGCTTCACCAGTCTCGTCATCCCGGCGCTGGTGCTGGTGATCGCGCCATTGGCGCTGGTGCTGGCGGCAGCGCATGCGCTCAACAAGTTCGCCACCGATTCGGAAATCATTGTGATGAATGCCGCCGGGCTGCCGCCGTGGCGGCAGCTGCGGCCTTATCTCTATGCGACGGTGGTGGTGGCGCTGCTGGTGGCGTTCGTTTCCGCCTATCTGGCGCCCGAGGGGTTGCGCCGGCTGAAGCGCTGGGACACCGAGATCACCGCCGACATCCTCGCCAACATCCTGCAACCCGGCCGCTTCACCCAGCTCGAACAGGGCCTGACCGTGCGCATCCGCGAGCGCCAGCCCGGCGGACTGCTCGCCGGCATTTTCGTCGACGATCGCCGCAACCCACAGGAGCGCGTGTCGATCGTCGCCGAGCGCGGCACCGTCCTCAAGAACAAGCGCGGCACTTTCCTCGTGCTGGAAGAGGGCAACCTGCAACGCTTCGAAGCCGGCCGACGCGCCCCGGCGCTGGTCGCGTTCAGCCGTTATGCGTTCGACATGTCGAAATTCGCCAACCGCGCCGGCAGCGTGGTCTATGGCGTGCGCGAGCGCTATCTGTGGGAATTGTTCACGCTGCCACCCGACGACCCGATCGTGCGCGCCCTACCCGGCCAGTTCCGCGCCGAACTGCACGACCGGCTGCTGGCGCCGCTCTACCCGTTCGCCTTCGTGGCGCTGGCCTTCGCCTTTCTCGGCGCACCACGCACCACACGCCAGAGCCGCAACTTCTCGATCACCAATGCAATGCTCGCGGTGTTCGGCCTGCGCATGGCGGGATTCGCCTGTTCGGTGATGGCGGTGCGCAGTGGCTATGCGGTGCTTGCGCAGTATCTTCTGGTGTTCGGCGCTTGCGCCGTGTCGGCCTGGATCATCCTGCGCAGCGTCGTGATCGAACCGCCGGCGCGGCTGATGGAGTTTTTCGACACGCTGGCCACCCGCTTTACCCGCCGCACGGCGGCCTCGTGAAACGGAGGCCGCGATGATCGTCAACACGCTCGGGAGATACTTCGCCAAGCACTTCATTGGCGCCACCGTGGCGGTGTTCGCCGGCATCTTCGTGCTCTTGGTGCTGGTCGATTACATCGAGATGGTGCGCCGCACCTCCGATCTCGAATCGGCGCCGGCGCTATTGGTGGCAATGACTTCGCTCTATCGCGTGCCGCTGCTGCTCGAACGGCTGATGCCGTTCTGCGTGCTGGTCGGCGCGATGTCCTGCTATCTCACGCTGTCGCGCCGGCTCGAACTGGTGGTGGCGCGCGCCGCCGGCGTCTCGGCCTGGCAGTTCATCGCCCCGGCGCTGGTCAGCGCGCTTGTGCTCGGCGCGCTCGCCACTGCCGTGTACAACCCAATGTCGGCCTATATGCAGGAAGCCTCCAAGTCGATGGAGGCAGAGATTTTTGGCGACCGTACCGGCGCCGGGATGCAGGATGCGAGCGGTTTCTGGATCAGCCAGTCGAACAGCGAAGGCCAGGCCATCATCAATGCCGCCACCAGCCAGGAACAGGGGATTCGGCTGAACGGCCTTTCGGTGTTCCGATTCGACACCTCCGGCACGTTCACCGAGCGGATCGAGGCACAGACCGCCGTACTGGAAGACGGCCAGTGGCGATTCTCCAACGTGCGGCGGTATCGGCTGGCGAATCCCCCGGTCGAACAGGCGGCTTTCGTCCTGCCCACCAGCCTGACCCCGGCCCAGGTCCGCAACAGCTTCTCCACCCCCGAGACTGTGTCGTTTTGGCAACTGCCGCAATACATCGTCTCGTCCGCTGGGGCGGGACTCGCAACAGCCGGTTATCGCCTGCAATTTCATAAACTTATCGCCAGGCCGTTTCTGCTGGCGGCGATGGTCCTGCTGGCCGCCTCGGTCAGCCTGCGGCTGTTCCGGTTCGGCGGCGTGCAGAAGATGGTTTTGAGTGGCGTGGCCGCAGGGTTTCTGCTTTATGTCTTGTCCAAAGTGACGGACGATTTGAGCAAGGCCGAGTTGATGTATCCTATCGCTGCGGCGTGGCTGCCCGTGTTTGTGGGCGGCCTCGCCGGGTTCTTGGTTTTGCTCCACCAGGAGGACGGTTAGTGGCCGCGGTGGCGACCCGCCGACAGGTTTTGCGTGAGACGGCGCGGCGCTCGGGGGGGCGTCGGTGTTTGCTCGTGCCCGTCCTCTTGGCGGCCGTTGCGGCCGTGGCCTTCGGCATGCCGACACCGGTTGCCGCGCAGGGCTTCACCTACAACCGCCTGCCGCCCCGCCCCAAACCGCCGCCGGCCAAGCATGACGGGCAGATGCTCGTGCAGGCCACCGAGATCGACTACGACTACAACAGCCAGCGAGTGGCGGCGGTCGGCAACGTCCAGATTTTCTTCAACGGCTCCTCGGTCGAAGCCGACAAGGTCGTCTACGATCAGAAGACCAAGCGGCTGCGCGCCGAGGGCAACGTGCGCATGACCGACGAGAGCGGGCAGATCACCCACGCCCAGTTCCTCGATCTGAGCGACGACTACCGCGACGGCTTCGTCGATTCGCTGCATGTCGATACCGCCGACCAGACCCGCATGGCGGCAACGCGCGCCGACCGCAGCGATGGCCGCTTTACCGTGTTCCAGAACGGCGTCTATACCGCCTGCGCCGCCTGCAAGGAGAACCCGAGGAAGCCGCCGCTGTGGCAGGTCAAGGGTGCCCGCGTGATCCACGACCAGGGCGAAAAGATGCTGTACTTCGAGGACGCGCGCCTCGAATTCTTCGGCACGCCGATCGCCTATCTGCCGTATTTCTCCACGCCCGATCCGACGGTGAAGCGCAAGAGCGGCTTCCTGATCCCCTCGATCAGCTCGAACTCGGCGACCTACGGCGTCGGCGTCAACATCCCCTATTATTTCGCGCTGGCGCCCAACTACGATCTGACCGTGATACCGCGGATCACCACCGAACAGGGCGTGCTGGGGACGGCTGAATTCCGCCAGCGGCTGGAGAACGGCGCCTACTCGATCACCGGCTATGGCATCCGCCAGACCAATCCGGGCAAGTTCGGTGGCAGCGACGGCAACCG
The DNA here is from genome assembly GCA_049646625.1 of Xanthobacteraceae bacterium. Classification (GTDB taxonomy): domain Bacteria; phylum Pseudomonadota; class Alphaproteobacteria; order Rhizobiales; family Xanthobacteraceae; genus PRO6. Next base: position 7,216 of record JBARWE010000309.1, on the reverse strand, counting down.
CGACTGGCGCGGCGGCGTCGAGACCCACGGCCAGTTCGCGATCAACGACCGCTGGGTCTGGGGCTGGGACGGCACGCTGCTGTCCGACCGCTACTTCCTGTCCGACTACAGCCTGTCGGTCTATCAGGACCAGTATGGCGCGTTCCTGACCTCGCCGAGCGAGGCGACCTCGCAATTCTACCTGACCGGCGTCGGCAACCGCAGCTATTTCGACGCCCGCACCTATTACTGGCTCGGTTTCTCCGGCGCCGACGTGCAGCGTCAGATTCCCTGGGTACGGCCAGTGATCGACTATTCCAACGTCATCAACCGGCCGGTGCTCGGCGGCGAGGTCAGCTACAAGATCAACCTGACCAGCCTGGAGCGCAATCAGGCGGCGTTCGCGGCGTGCCCGACTTCAGCCGATCCGGCTGCACAATGCCTGCGCGGCATTCCGGGCGACTACACGCGGCTGTCGGCGGAAGTGATGTGGCGGCGTTCGTTCACCGACCGCGTCGGCCAGATCTGGACGCCGTTCGCCTCGCTGCGCGGCGACGTCATGACGGCGGACATCAGCAACCAACCGGGCGTCCCCAACCCCGGCGTCACCAACGCGGCGCGGCTGATGCCGACCCTCGGTCTCGAATATCGCTATCCGTGGATCAATGTGCAGCCCTGGGGCACCACCACCATCGAGCCGATCGCGCAGATCCTGGTCCGCCCGAACGAGCCGCATGCCGGCCGGCTGCCCAATGAGGACGCCCAGAGCCTGACCTTCGACGACAGCAACCTATTCAGCGTCGACAAGTTTTCAGGCTGGGATCGGGTCGAGGGTGGCGGCCGCGCCAATGTCGGCGTGCAGGCGACGACGCAGTTCGACCACGGCGGCTTCATCAGCGCCCTGTTCGGCCAGTCCTACCACCTGTTCGGGCTAAACTCCTACAGCGTCGGCAGCCTGACCAACACCGGTCTGCGCAGCGGCCTTGAAACCGGCAGCTCCGACTACGTCGCCCGCGTCTCATTCCAGCCGAACAGCACTTACAGGTTCACCACGCGCGCCCGCTTCAACGAGGCGACCATGGACGTGCAACGGTTCGAAGCCGAGGCGAGCGCCAGCTTCAACCGCTGGTCCATCAGCATGATGTACGGCAACTACGCCGCCCAACCCGAAATCGGCTTCCTGACCCGGCGGCATGGCCTGCTCGGAACCGGCTCGATCAAGCTCGACTCCAACTGGGTCGTGACCGGCGGCGCCCGCTGGGATATCGATAACGACCAGATCAACCAGTACATCGTCGGAGCCGGCTACGTCGACGACTGCTTCGTGCTCGGCGTGAACTATGTCACCGACTACACCTACGCCAACCAGATCGGCGGCGCGCCGCCACGACTGAGCCACTCGGTGATGCTAAAGCTCGGGTTGCGCACGCTCGGCACCAACAGCGTCAGCGTGACGCCGCCGAGCCAGTAACCAATCGCCGCCGGGCCGGCGACCGGCACCATCGCCATCGAACAGGGACCAACCGCACCTCGACGATGATTGCAGCATTTGTTTTCCGCGCCTCGAACGCAGCGCTCGCCCTTCTCGCCGCACTGGCCGTGCTCGCATGCGCCGCGATCCCGGCACATGCGCAGACGGTCGCGGCGATGGTCAATGGCGAGCCGATCACCAGTTTCGATATCGATCAGCGCGTCAAGCTCACCGTTCTGTCCACCCATAAAACGCCAAGCCGCAAGGACGTGTTGCAGGACCTGATCGATGAGAAGCTCAAGGTGCGCGAGGGCAAGCGCTACGGTGTCGACCCGAGCGCCGCCGAGATCGATTCCGCCTATGCGTCGATGGCCTCGCGCATGAACCTGTCGGGCGACGGCTTGACCCAGTCGCTTGCCTCGCGCGGCATCCGGCCCGGCACGCTGAAGAGCCGTATCCGCGCCGACATGGTGTGGTCGAGCCTGGTGCGCGGTCGCTTCCAGCAGAGCCTGATGGTTGGCGAGAAGACCGTCGAATCCGCAATTCAGCTCACCGACAGCAACAAGGATGCCGACAGCTTCCAGTATGTCATGCGGCCGTTGGTGCTGCTGGTGCCGCGCGGCAGCAACCCGGCGGCGCGGCGCGCGGAAGCGGAGGCGCTGCGCGGCCGCATCCGTAGCTGCGAGGAAGCGATCCGCGTGTTCCGCTCGATGCGTAACGCCGCCGTGCGCGCACCCGTGACCCGCACTTCGGCCGAGTTGCCGCCGCCGCTGCGCGCCATCCTCGACAAAACCCCGATCGGCCAGTTGACGCCGCCGGAAATGACCAGGCACGGCGTGGAAATGGTGGCGCTGTGCGAGCGCAAGGCAACCGTCGCCGACTCGCCGGAAAAGCGCGCCATCCGCGACAAGCTCTATGCCGAGAAGTACGAGGCCAAGTCGAAATCCTATCTCGAAACGCTGCGCAAGCGGGCGCTGATCGAGTATCGTTGAACCTGCACCGGCGCGCTGGCCTTGATCGACCGCGGCCACGGGACACGCCATGACCAAACCGCTCGCGCTGACGATCGGCGAGCCGGCCGGCATCGGGCCGGATATCGCGCTGGCCGCATGGCTGAGGCGCAATGAGGAGGCGCTGCCTTCGTTTTACCTGATCGGCGATCGCGCCGCGCTCGACCGGCGCGCGGCGCGCCTTGGCTTGCGTGTTCCGACGGCCGATGCCACGTCGGCCGAGGCCGATGGGCTGTTCGCCCGTGCATTGCCCGTGGTCGATGCCGGTGTGCATGCCACCGCTCTTCCGGGCACGCCGGACGCTAGTAGCGCAGCCATCGCCATCGCCGCGATCCGCCGCGCCGTCGCCGATGTCGAAGCCGGAGACGCCAGCGCCCTCGTCACCAACCCGATCGCCAAGAGCGTGCTCACCCGCGCGGGCTTCGCGCACCCCGGCCACACCGAATTTCTGGCCGAACTGGCGGCACATGGCGGCGCGGTGCCGCGGCCGGTGATGCTGCTGTGGTCGGAGACGCTGGCGGTGGTGCCGGTCACGGTGCATCTGCCGCTGCGCCAGGCGATCGACACGCTCTCCGCCGAGTTGATCGTCGAGACCGTGCGCATCCTTGCCGCCGATCTGACACGCCGGCTCGGCATCGCAAAGCCGCGCATCGCGGTCGCCGGCCTCAATCCGCACGCCGGCGAGGACGGCACGCTCGGGCTGGAAGATCGCGACATCATCGCTCCCGCCATCGCTACGCTGCGCGCCGGGGGGCTTGACGTGCGCGGACCGCTGCCGGCCGATACCATGTTCCACGCCGCCGCACGCGCCCATTACGACTGCGCCGTCGGCATGTATCACGATCAGGCGCTGATCCCGCTCAAGACGCTGGCGTTCGACGACGGCGTCAACGTCACGCTCGGCCTGCCGTTCGTGCGCACCTCGCCGGACCACGGCACCGCGTTCGACATCGCCGGCACCGGCCGCGCCAATCCGAACAGCCTGATCGCAGCACTTCGCCTTGCCGCGCGCATGGCGGCGCGCGCCGCCGCATGAGCATCGACGACCTGCCGCCGCTGCGCGAGGTGATCGCCCGCCACGACCTTGCGGCGCGTAAATCGCTCGGCCAGAATTTTCTGCTCGACCTCAATCTGACGGCACGGATTGCCCGCGCCGCGGCGCCGCTCGATAGCCACGCCATCATCGAGATCGGCCCCGGCCCCGGCGGCCTGACGCGCGCGCTGCTTGCCGAAGGTGCCGCGCATGTCGTCGCGGTCGAGCGCGACGCACGCGCGCTGCCGGCGCTCGAAGAGATTGCCGCGCATTACCCCGGCCGGCTCACGGTGGTGCATGATGATGCGCTCGCCTTCGATCCGCGCCCGCTGCTCGGCGGCCGACGCGCCAAGATCGTCGCCAACCTGCCCTACAACATCGCCACGCCCTTGCTGGTCAACTGGCTGTCCGTCGAGCCGTGGCCACCGTGGTACGACGCCATGGTGCTGATGTTCCAGCGCGAGGTGGCCGAGCGCATCGTCGCCGCCGAGAATACGCCGGCTTATGGCCGCCTCGCCGTGCTCGCCAACTGGCGCGCCGAAACCAGGCTCCTGTTCGACATCGGCCCGCGCGCCTTCGTGCCGCCGCCGAAAGTCACCTCCAGCGTTGTGCGGTTGATCCCGCGCCCGGCGCCGCTCTCGTGCGACCGGCGCGACCTTGAGCGCCTCACGCAGGCCGCGTTCGGCCAGCGCCGCAAGATGCTGCGCCAGAGCCTGAAAGCGCTTGGCGTCGATCCCGCCCGACTGGCCGCCGCGGCAGGGATCGACCCGACCCGCCGCGCCGAGACAGTGCCCGTCTCAGGCTTTGTTGCCATGGCCCGCGAATTGGCCAATAGTTGCAACCGACAGCCCACGACATAAGGAAGAAACTCATGGTGCAGATGCGCCGCCAATCCGTCGTCCAGTATGCCGCGCCGTTGTGCGAGACCATCATCGAGGCGCCGACGCCGACCGGCCGCGAGGTGCTGGTGCGAATCGAACGCTGCGGGCTGTGCCACTCGGATCTGCATATTCATGACGGCTATTTCGACCTCGGCGGCGGCCGCAAGGCCGACATCTCCGGCGGCCGCCAGCTTCCCTTCACGCTCGGCCACGAAATCGCCGGCGTCGTTGAACAGGTCGGGCCGGATGTGCCGAAGGACCTGATCGGGGCGCGGCGCGCGGTGTTTCCCTGGATCGGATGCGGCCAGTGCCGCGAGTGCCTCGCCGGCGATGAGAACCTGTGCCGACAGGCGCGTTTCCTCGGGGTCGATGTCGATGGCGGTTTCGCCAGCCATGTGCTGGTGCCGGATGCGAAGTACCTGCTCGACTACGACCCGCTGCCGACCAACTTCGCCGCGACCCTGATGTGCTCCGGCGTCACCGCCTACGGCGCGCTCAAGCGTCTGGTCGATCGCCCGCGCCAGCGCAACCTGTTGCTGATCGGGCTTGGCGGCGTCGGCATGATGGGGCTGTCGCTGGCGAAAGCGATGTTCAAGCAGCCGATCACCGTCGCCGACCTGTCGGCTTCCGCGCGCGAGGCGGCGCTTCAGGCAGGCGCGGCAAACGCTTACGATCCGGCCGCCGACGGCGTCGTCAAGCAGATGCTGAAAGAGAGCGACGGCGGCTTCGACGGCGTGGTCGATTTCGCCGGCAACGAGAAATCGATGGCGTTCGGCGTCAACGTGCTGGCGCGCGGCGGCAAGCTGGTGGTGTCGGGCATGATGGGCGGCACCTTCACGTTGCCTGTGCTGCAATGGACCAACAAGCGCATCACGGTCGAAGGATTCGTGACAGGCACGCTCGACGAGGCAAAGGAACTGATGGCGCTGGCTCGCGCCGGCAAGGTCGCCGCCCCGCCGATGACCGAAAAGCCGATGGCCGAGACGCAAACGTGGATCGACGCGCTGCGGGCCGGCAAGGTGGTCGGCCGCATCATGCTGACAAATTAGACCGGCGCGCGGGGGAAGGTCAGGCCGAACCGCGACGACGACGCCCTACCCTTCGAGCTGGCGCTGCAAGCCGCGTACGAAATCCGAAAGCCCGATGCGTCGGTCGCGCTTCAACCGCTCAGCCTTCAGGATGGCTTCGATTTCCGCGAACGCCGCCTCGACGTCGTGATTGATGACGACGTAGTCGTATTCCGCCCAGTGGCTCATCTCGTGCGCGGCGCGGCTCATGCGGGTTCTAATGACCGCGTCTGAATCCTGCGCCCGCGTGTGCAGCCGTTTTTCCAGATCGGCGGCCGACGGCGGCAGGATGAAAACGCTGACCACGTCATTACCGGCCTTCTCGCGCAATTGCTGCGTGCCCTGCCAGTCGATATCGAACAGCACGTCCTCGCCGCCGGCCAGCGCCGCCTCGACCGCGGCGCGCGGCGTGCCGTAGCGATGGTCGAACACCATAGCCCATTCGAGCAGGTCGTCGCCGCCCGCCATCGCCTTGAAGCGCGCCTCATCGACAAAAAAGTAGTCGCGTCCCTCGACCTCGCCGGGCCGCATCGCCCGCGTCGTTACCGAGACCGACATGCGCAGGCCCGCGACCCGCTCGATCAGCATCCGCGACAGCGTCGTCTTGCCGGCGCCCGAAGGCGACGACAGCACCAGCATCAGCCCGCGTCGTTGATCGCTGTGGCTCATCTCGCCCCCGCCCATCGCCTACTCCAGATTCTGCACCTGCTCGCGAAACTGCTCGACCACGTTCTTCAGTTCGAGGCCGATATTGGTCAGCTCGATGTCGTTCGATTTCGAGCAGCAGGTGTTGACCTCGCGGTTGAACTCCTGCGCGAGAAAATCGAGTCGGCGGCCGATCGCCCCGCCCGCGCCGATCAACGCGCGTGCCTGGGCGACGTGTGAAGCGATACGGTCGAGTTCTTCGCGGATGTCGGCCTTGGCGGCCAGCAGCACCGCCTCCTGGCTGAGCCGGTCCGGGTCAAAACGATCGGATGCCTCCAGCAGCGTCGCGATCTGCGCGGCCAGCCGCACCTTCACTGCCTCCGGCGTGCGGCCGGGCGCCGTCTCGGCGCGCGCGGCAAGGCGCTCGACGTCATCCATCCGCTGCAACAGGATGCGCCCCAGCGTCTCGCCCTCACGAGCGCGCATGTCGAGAAGCTGGTCGAGCGCCGCATCGAGCGCGGCAAGGACGGCGGCCTGTGCCGCCGTATCGGCCGCCTCGTCCGGCTCAGGCTCGGCAACCTCGATCACGCCCTTAATTGCCAAGAGGCCATCGACCGAAAGCGGCGGCCCCTCAAGCCGCGAGGAAAGCGCACGCGCCTGTGCGATCACCGCCTCAAGCGCGGCCTCGTTGATGCGCACCGTGGTCGCCGTTCCGGTGCGCCGGATCGACAGGTTGGCATAAACGGTGCCGCGCGCGAGCCGTTCGCTCATCCGCTTGCGCGCCGGCGCCTCGATGGCATCGAAACCCGGCGGCAACCGCAGGCGCACATCAAGCCCCTTGGCGTTGACGGATTTCAGTTCCCACTCGAAAGCGAGATCGCCGTGCGCGCCGTGATTGCGCGCAAAGCCGGTCATGCTCGACAATGCCATGAAAAATTCTCCCGCCTCGGCGCGTCCATGATCTTTTCAAGGCAAACCGGGGGCCGGGTCAAGAGACGTAAGGCAGCCTGGGATGCAACGCGCTACTGCTTGGCGGTCGGCGGCGACAGTGAACGGGCCGCCCCCTTTTGCGGCGCGCCGTTGATGCCACGCTTGGCCGGCGGTGCGCGCCGCTTGGCCGCCTCGGCGGG
>JBARWE010000308.1:0-10124 GCA_049646625.1 Xanthobacteraceae bacterium | reverse complement strand
GGGTTGCGGCCGGCGCGGGCGTAACCGCCTGCTGCTCGGCCGCCGCGGCCGCCGCGGCAGCCTCCTGCTGCTGGCGCTCGACATTGTCGCGGTAAAGTTCGCGCGGCACGCCCTGTTCGACCCCCGGCACCCCTTCGGGGAATACCGGCTTGCGCTCGCCCGGCAGCTTCTTCTTGGTATCCATGAAGTCGAGCAGGTCGGCCGGGTCGAAATTGTTGACGCCGCTGCCGGAGCAGGCCGTCAGCGCGGTGCCGAGGCAGGCCAGCACTGCAATCGCCATCAGCCGTTGTATCGGGCGTGTGTTTCTGGGCATTCGGACCACCGGGCGCGGCTCAGCTTGGTGCGACCGGCGGCAGCAGCGCCTGGATCGCTTCGGCGCGCTGGCGCAGGCTTGGCGGCGTGGTGTCGTCGGCCGCAATCATATCGAGCCATTTGCGGGCCGCCGCGATGTCGTTGGTGCGCCAGGCGGACAGCGCCAGCAGTTCGCGCGCCGTGTGGTGATAGGTCGCGGTCGCGTCCGTCGCCGCTTCGAGCCGCGTCAGCATGTCGGCATAGCTTGCCTGGTCGACCAAGAGACTCGCGGCACGGATGCGGGCGAGATCGCGGCTGGCGGCATCGACGCTGCCGTCAGCGGCGATGGCGTCATAAAGCGGAACGCCTGCCTTGGGGTCGCGTGCGGTAGCTTCGGCGGCGGCGCGCAGCCGCGCTAGGGTGCGGTAGCCGGCCGGCGCGGTGGCGGCGAGCTTGGTGAAGGCCGCTTCAGCCTCGGCGTGCTTGCCTTCGGTGGCAAGCTGGGCGGCCTGCTCGAAGGCGCTGCCGGCCTCGTCGGCCTGCTTGGCGCTCCACCACTCATAGCCCTGCCAGGCGCCTACGGCGAGAACCACCAGCACGGCGGCGCCGACGATTGCAGCCGAGTAGCGCTCCCAGATTTTCCGAAGCCGCTCGCGGCGCAGCTCGTCGTCTATTTCGCTAAATATCTCTGTCACTTACTCGGTGTCCCCAAGACACAGCTTGAACCGCACGACAAAGCGCGGCCCAAGCCGCACGGCGCGCCCGTTGCGGGGCGTAACCTAGTCGTATGGCGTTGACAAGGCAAAGCTCGTGACCGGAGCCGCGCCACGGGCCAACGCCGTCAGGCTTTTGGCTTGAGCGCGTAAACGTTTTCCGGCCCCGGAAAGGCGCGGCTGCGCACATCGGCGGCGTAGCCCTTGATCGCCTCTTCGATCCCGGCGGCGAGATTGCCATAGCGGCGGACGAATTTCGGCACCCGCTCGGACAGGCCGAGCATGTCCTCCAGCACCAGCACCTGGCCGTCGCAGGCCGGGCTTGCGCCGATGCCGATGGTGGGAATGCGGATCGTCTCGGTGATCTTGCGGGCCAGCGGCTCGGCTACCGCCTCGACCACCACGGCGAACGCCCCGGCCTCGGCGACCGCGACGGCGTCGCGCTGGATCGGGCCGGGACCGTTGACGCCGTCGACGATGCGCTGCGCCTCCTCGCGGCCCTGCGAGCGGAACGAGCCAAGCGCGTTGATCGATTGCGGCGTCAGGCCGATATGCGCCATCACCGGGATGCCGCGCTGGGTCAGGAAGGCGATGGTCTCGGCCATACGCTCGCCGCCTTCCATTTTCACCGCGCCGCAATGGGTCTCCTTGAGGATGCGCGCGGCCGAATGAAACGCCTGCTCCTTCGACGCCTCGTAAGAGCCGAACGGCATGTCCACCACCACCAGCGCGCGCTCGGAGCCGCGCATCACCGCGTGCCCCTGCAGGATCATCATCTCCATGGTGACGGGCAGCGTGGTCTCGAATCCGTGCATGACGTTGCCGAGCGAGTCGCCGACCAGGATCATGTCGCAATAGCGATCGACCAGCCGGGCGGTGTGGGCATGATAGGCCGTCAGCATCACCAGCGGCTCGGCCCCCTTGCGCGCGAGGACGTCAGGCGCGGTGACGCGCTTCACGGCAGTTTGCACAGACATCACTTATACTCCGAATACCGGAACGCCGATCACGATCGGATGGAAGACAAAAGCCAGCGCCAGATAGACAAGGGTGCCGGCGACGATTGCGAGTGCGTCGTGGCCGAAGCCGCCGAGCGGCATCGGCGGTGCGCCGCGGTCGTTGCGCCACATCAGGGTGATGCGGTCGAATATGGCCCATGCGAGGAACGCGCCGAACAGCACGATGGAGCCGAGATCGCCGTTCGTCATGAGGTGCGCGAGTGCCCACAACGCCACGCCCATCAGCATCGGATGGCGCACGAGGAGATAGATGTAGCCGCGCAGATAGGCCGCCAGGACCAGTACGATGGCGAGCCACATCAGGAACAGCATGGTGTGGCGCAGCGAGGCCGGCGGCTCCCACACCTGAACCCAGCCGGTTGCGCGATAGGTGGCAAATCCCCAGACGATCAGCGCAAGGCCGACCGCCGATGCCAGGGAATAGGCCGCCTTGTAGCGTTTCTCGCCGCCGAGCTGCGTCAGAACGGCGGCGCGCGTCTGGCGCAGCGTCGTCAGCGTATGGACGCCGAGAAACAGCACGAGGCCGATAATCATCACGATCAAGCCCACAGCGGTCCCCCGTTCGTTCAGACAGCCATGCGTCGGTGTCGTCGGTCCCGCCGCGGCGCGGATACGGTAGCGCTTTCGGGCGAAGGAAACACTGCCTCGCGTGACGAAAACGCCCCGGAACAACAATCGGGGCGCAGAGGTATCATTTCCGAAGGGATTTTAGCAAGGCGGCCCCGCGCGATCGGCCGCGTGCCGTATCCCGGCGCGCCCTGCATCGGTGACGATAAGGGTGCGGCCAGCTTCAGCTTGCTTCGGCGAGCAGCGAAAGCTGATGCGGCTGCGCCTCGGTGTGGGCGAGGTCGGTCAGCGGCGTCGGATAGTCGCCGGTGAAGCAGTGGTCGGTGAACTTCGGCCGCGCCGGATCGCGCCCCGGCTCGCCCATGGCGCGGTAGATGCCGTCCACCGACAGGAACGCCAGCGTATCGGCGCCGATGATGGCGCGCATCTCTTCGAGCGTGTGGGTAGCGGCGAGCAGGCCGGCGCGGTCAGGAGTATCGATGCCGTAATAGTCGGGATGGGTGATCGGCGGCGAGGCGAGGCGGAAATGCACCTCGCGGGCGCCGGCGTCGCGCATCATCTTGACGATCTTGCGCGAGGTGGTGCCGCGCACCAGCGAGTCGTCGATCAGCACGATCCGCTTGCCCTCGATCGCGGTGCGGTTGGCCGAGTGCTTCATGCGCACGCCGCTCTCGCGCACGCTTTGCGTCGGCTGAATGAAGGTGCGGCCGACGTAATGGTTGCGGATGATGCCGAGTTCGTAAGGCACGCCCGAAGTCTGGCTATAGCCGAGCGCGGCCGGCACGCCGGAGTCCGGCACCGGCACCACCACGTCGGCTTCGACATGGCTCTCGCGGGCGAGTTCGGCGCCCATCGCCTTGCGCACGGCATAGACCGAGCGGCCGCCGACGATGGAGTCGGGGCGGGCGAAATAGATGTACTCGAAGATGCACGGCCGCGGCGGCATCGGCGGAAACGGCTTGTGGCTCTCGGCGCCATGCTCGTCGAACACGATGACTTCGCCTGGCTCGATGTCGCGCACATATTTCGCACCGATGATGTCGAGCGCGCAGGTCTCCGAGGCCAGCACCGGCGACCCCTCGAACTCGCCCAGCACCAGCGGGCGGATGCCGAGCGGATCGCGGGCGCCGATCAGTTTCTTGTTGGTCAGTGCGACCAGCGAATAGGCGCCCTCGATGGCGCGCAGCGCCTCGATGAAGCGTTCGATGAAGCGGGGCCGGCGCGAGCGCGCGACCAGATGCAGGATCACCTCGGTATCGGTGGTGGATTGCATCATGGCGCCGTCGCGCACCAGTTCGCGGCGCAGTGTCAGGCCGTTGGTCAGGTTGCCGTTGTGGCCGACCGCGAAACCGCCGGCGTTCAGTTCGGCAAACAGCGGCTGAACGTTGCGCAGAATGGTGCCGCCGGTGGTGGAATAGCGGACGTGGCCGGCAGCGGAGTCGCCCGGCAGGCGGGCGATCACATCGCCGCGCGAGAAGGTGTCGCCGACCAGGCCGAGGCGACGCTCGGAGTGAAAGCGGCTGCCGTCGAAGGTGACGATGCCCGCGGCTTCCTGGCCACGGTGCTGCAGCGCGTGCAGGCCGAGCGCGGTGATGGCCGCCGCCTCGCTATGGCCGAAGATGCCGAACACGCCGCATTTCTCACGCAGCGTGTCGTCGTGCAGATGGCTATCGTCCGGGGCAGGGGGAGCGGCATCGCTGGAGGATGAGCCGATCAGGGTCATTGCCGCCTCTCTTTTCATGCCCGCATGCTCTAGCGGGCGGCCGGTTTGCCGTCGATCAAGTCGCGCAGGCCATCACGCGCCGACTTGGCGTAACCTTCTTCATCGGCGGGCGCACCTTGCAGCGAGCTACCGTCGGTCTCGCTGCCGGGCTTCTTCAATCGCCTCAAAATGGTATTTTCCGGGTCGTCCGGCAAGAGCGACATCAGCCAGTCGCCGGTTCCCTGCAGCACCATGCGCGACTTGGCCTGCGTCACCCAGTCGGGGCGCTGCTTGTCCGGCACCAGCCAGACGAAGAACAGGAACGCCACCACCACGATCAGCAGGCCACGCGCCAGCCCGAACAGGAAGCCCAGCGTGCGGTCGAGCGCGCCGATGCGCGAATCCAGAATCATGTCGGAAATGCGCACGGTGATGATCGAGACCACGATCAGGGTACCGATGAACACCCCGGCGATCACCACCGCGGTCGCCACCAGATCGTTGTTGAAGTAGGTTTTCGCGGTCGGCAGCAGCTTCTGGAACGAGTACAGCGTCACCAGCGCCGCCGCGCCCCAGGACGCGATCGACAGGATCTCGCGCATGAAGCCGCGGATCATCGCAAGCAGCCCCGAGATCAGCATCACCCCCAGTACAATGAAATCGAGGATGGTGATCGGCATGGGCTGAACTGGTCCGGCGTGTCGGGTCGGTTCTCTCGCCCCCGAATCGGGGAGCGCGGTCGGTTGCGTAGCAGAAGCCGAGAACGCCGCCTCAGGCAAGGCCGGAGCCGGCGCGGGTTGTGCCATGCGCCGGCTGTATAGCGGGTGGGGGCGCGGGCGTCACCCTTCGTCGGCCGCACTGGTTACGGAATTACGACGGTGTGGCATTTTTCCCGCCTCTTTTTGTGAGGGAGCCTCGCGGGTGGGGCGGGGGCGGCCCTGCGCCGCGATGTCAGCGACGAGCTGGGCAAGGCCGCCGGTGGTACTGAGTGCAAGGCCGCTGGTACCGGCCGGCTCGCCGCGTGTCGCCTCCGGCAATATGGCGCGGGCGAAGCCGAGCTTCTGCGCCTCCTTAAGGCGCGCCGTGGTCTGCGCCACCGGCCGCACCGCGCCGGACAGCGATATCTCGCCGAAAAACACCGCGTCCGGCGGTAACGGCGCATTGGCAAGCGAGGACACCAGCGCGGCCGCGGCGGCCAGATCGGCGGCCGGTTCCTGGATGCGCAGGCCGCCGGCGACGTTGAGATAGACGTCGTGGCCGGCAAGCCGCACGCCGCAATGGGCCTCCAGCACCGCCAGCACCATGGCGAGCCGGCTCTGATCCCAGCCGACCACGGCGCGGCGCGGGGTGCCGAGCGCACTCGGCGCCACCAGCGCCTGCAACTCCACCAGCACCGGGCGGGTGCCCTCGATACCGGCGAACACCGCCGTGCCGGACGAGCCAAGGTCACGCTCAGACAAAAACAGCTCAGACGGGTTGGCGACCTCGCGCAAACCCTCGCCGGTCATCTCGAACACACCGATCTCGTCGGTCGGGCCGAACCGATTCTTGACCGCGCGCAGGATGCGGAACTGATGCGAGCCTTCGCCCTCGAACGACATCACCGCGTCGACCATGTGCTCGACCACGCGCGGGCCGGCGATCTGGCCGTCCTTGGTGACGTGGCCGACCAGGATCAGGGTCGCCCCGGTTTTCTTGGCGAAGCGGATCAGCGCCTGCGCCGACGCCCGTACCTGGGTCACGGTGCCCGGCGCGGATTCCACCATGTCGGTCCACATGGTCTGGATGGAGTCGATCACCACGAGGCGCGGAACTTCGCCTTGTGAAAGGGTTGCGATGATATCCTCAACCGAAGTCTCGGCGGCGAGCTGAACCTTCGCGTCCGACAGCCCGAGCCGGCCGGCGCGCAGCCGCACCTGCGCCACCGCCTCCTCACCGGAAATGTAGACGCTGCGGTGGCCGGCACGCGCCATCAAGCTGGCGGCCTGGGTCAGCAGCGTCGATTTGCCGATGCCGGGGTCGCCGCCGACCAGGATCACCGAACCAGGCACAAAACCGCCGCCGGTGACGCGGTCGAGTTCGGCCATGCCGGAGGCGAGCCGCGGTGCCTCCGGGCTTTCGCCCGACAACGATTCCAGCGCGATCAGCCGGCCCTTGCGGCGGCCGCCCCGGCCGGTCGCCGGCGAAGTGCCGACGCCGCCGGACGCTTCCTCGACCAGCGTGTTCCACTCGCCGCAGGCGTCGCACTTGCCCTGCCAGCGGTTATAGGCCGCGCCGCAGCTTTGGCAGATGAAGGAAGGGGCGGAGCGGGCCATCGGTCAGGGTGCCATCGGTCAGGCGGCGGGTGCGGCTTTGTAGACGCGATGGTAGCGCCGGCCGAGGCTGGTCAGCACCTCGTAGCCGATGGTGCCGAAGTGGCGCGCCAGTTCGTCCACGGTGATGCCGTCGCCGATCAGCGTCGCCATGTGGCCGCGCCGCACCGCGTTGTCGGGAAGGTCGGTGATGTCGATGGCGATCAGGTCCATCGAGATGCGACCGGCGACCGGGCAGCGTGCGCCGCCGACGATCGCCTCGGCACTGCGCACGCCATCGACGCCGCCGGCGGCCCGGAAATAGCCGTCGGCATAGCCGGCGGTGACGACGGCGAGCCGGGTCGGCCGCCGCACCGTCCAGGTGGCGCCGTAGCCGACGGTGTCGCCGCGGGCGGCTTCGCGCACCTGCACAACGCGCGCCTTGACCTCGACGACGGGCTGCATCGGGTTGTCGGCCTCGGGCGTCGGATTGACGCCGTAGAGAGCCGCACCCGGCCGCACCATGTCGAAGTGAAAGGCGGGGCCGAGAAAGATGCCGGAGGAATTGGCCAGCGCCGCCGGCACGCCGGCGAAGCGCGAGGCGATCTCGCGGAATGCCGCCGCCTGCCGCCCGTTCAGCGGGTGCTCCGGGGTGTCGGCGCAGGCGAGGTGGCTCATCACCAGCGTCAGACCATGGTCCGCCTGCTTCAGGCGCGGCAACAGTCCTTCCGCTTCCGCCGGCGTGATGCCGAGCCGGTTCATGCCCGTATCGATATGCAGCGCGGCTGCGCCATGCCAGCCGCTGCGGCGGCGGAATACGTCCCATTCGGCCAGCTCGATCAGGCTGCCGATCACCGGGCGCGCGTCGATCGCCGCGTAGATCTCGCCGCAATGGGGAAAGAAGCCGTCGAGCACATAGAGCGCGGCGCCCTCGGGCAGTGCCGGGCGCAGCGCGCGCGCCTCGTTCAGCGTGGCGACGAAGAACGTTCCGCAGCCGGCGGCGGCGAGCGCCCCGGCGACCGGCACGGCGCCGCAGCCATAGGCGTCCGCCTTGACCACGGCGGCGCATTCGGCCGGCGTGCTTTTGCCGCCGAGCAGGCGCCAGTTGGCGACGATCGCGTCGAGGTCGATCGTCAGCAGGCCGCTCGCGGCGTGCCGGGCGGTTACTTCCTCCGCCGACAGCGACATATCGGTGTCGAGCGTGGGCAGCGCGGTCGCCGTGTCGCTCGCCGTCATCTACATCGACTCGGGCAAGTGGTGATCGGGCGACAGGTTGGCGAAGCGGGTGACGCTGGCGTCGAACTGCAATTCCACCGTGCCGGTCGGGCCGTGACGCTGCTTGCCGATGATCACTTCGGCCTTGCCGTGGACGAGGCCCATCTCGGTCTGCCATTTCTCGTATTCGGGCGTACCGGCGCGCGGTTCCTTGTTGGCGAGATAGTATTCCTCACGGAACACAAACATCACCACGTCGGCGTCCTGTTCGATCGAGCCGGATTCGCGAAGGTCCGCAAGCTGCGGCCGCTTGTCGTCGCGCGCCTCGACCTGACGCGACAATTGCGACAGCGCCAGGATCGGGATGTTGAGTTCCTTGGCCAGCGCCTTGAGGCTGGTGGTGATTTCGGTGACTTCCTGCACGCGGTTGTCGGAGCGCCGCCCCGAGCCTTGCAGAAGCTGGATATAGTCGATCACCAGCAGGTCGAGGCCGCGCTGGCGCTTTAGCCGCCGCGCCCGCGCGGTCACTTGCGCGATCGACAGGCCGCCGGTTTCGTCGACATAGAACGGCAGCGATTGCAGTTCGATGGAATAGTCGCGGATCTTCGCGAAATCGTCCTCGGAGATCGCGCCGCGCCGGATGGTGCTCGACGGAATATTGGTGCGCTCGGCGATGATACGGGTGGCAAGCTGCTCGGCCGACATTTCGCACGAAAAGAAGCCGACGATGCCGCCATCAACCGTCTTGCGCGTGCCGTCGGACTGCAATTCGTCGCGGTGGGCGCGGGCGATGTTGTAGGCGATGTTGGTGGCGAGCGAGGTCTTGCCCATGCCCGGACGGCCGGCGAGGATCACCAGGTCGGATGGTTGCAGGCCGCCCATCTTGTTGTCGAGATCACGCAAGCCGGTGGCGATCCCGGACAGCCCGCCGTCGCGCTGGAAGGCTGCCGCCGCCATGTCCACGGCAACCGTCAGCGCCTGCGAGAAGCGCTGGAACCCGCCATCGTAGCGGCCGGATTCGGCCAGTTCGTAAAGCCGCCGCTCGGCGTCCTCGATCTGCGTGCGTGGCGAGAAATCGACCGGCGCGTCATAGGCGACGTTGACCATGTCCTCGCCGATGCCGATCAGGTCGCGCCGCAGCGACAACTCGTAAATCGTCTGGCCGTAGTCCTTGGCGTTGATGATGGTGGTCGCTTCGGCGGCGAGGCGGGCGAGGTACTGGCCCAGCGTCAGGCCGGCGATATCGGTATCGGCCGGCAGAAACGTCTTGAGCGTCACCGGCGTTGCGATCTTGCCGGCGCGGATCAGGCTGCCGATCGTCTCATAGAGGTGCTGGTGGATCGGCTCGTAGAAATGCTTCGGTTCGAGGAAATCGGAGACGCGATAGAATGCCTCGTTGTTGACCAGGATGGCGCCCAGCAGGCTCTGCTCGGCCTCGATGTTGTGCGGAGCGGTGCGATAGGTCGCAGCGTCGGGTGCGATCTTGAGCACGTTGGAGTCGGTCAGGGCCATGTCAGTCAGCGTCTTGTCCGGTCTATTGGCGTAGCGTCGACGATGCGGCAGCGTGGCGTGCGCGGATGCTATCGCGGGTTTCGGGCAAATGCGGGACGCATCAAGCACCGCCGCTGTCGCCGAAGGAATATCCCCGCCATCGCTCCACTCCCTTATGCCCGATTCCCACAGGTGGCGGCAGCGAACCGCCGGAACCGCGCGGCAATGCCGCAACACCACGCGGTATTGTGGCGCGGATGCCGCATGCGCCCTTCCATTTGCGGAACGTTTCGCTAAAAATCGTCGTCAACGATGCCACCATGCTCCAGCAGATCAGGATCGCAGCCGGCAGACGTGGCGCCTGCGGTTGAGCACCGTTTGTCGCCGCGCCGACCGGTGCCACGCGGAGCCGGTGGCGACATCATCGGTCGCTGGAGGGGTGAATGACAAGCCGGACGCTCAGTGTGGCGGCGGTTGCGGTGCTCGCTATCGGTCTGGATGCCATGCCGGCGGGCGCGCAGAACCTCGATGCGGGCAAGAGCGCGCCGCAGATTTTCGCAAGCACCTGCGCTGCCTGCCATCGCACCCCGCGCGGCCTTATCAAGTCGGTCGCGCCGCAAGCGCTGCCCGGCTTCCTGCGCCAGCACTACACCACGGGCACCGATATGGCGCGGCAACTGTCCGGCTATCTGCTGGCGAGCGGCGGCGTGGCGGCCGAGCCGCGTCAGGCGCGTAGCCGTGACGACGAACCCCGACGCCCGGCGGCAGCCCGTACGGAGCAGCCGAGGGCGGACTCGCGGCCGCAGCCGGCCGAGCCGCCGCTACGGGCCTGGCG
>JBARWE010000307.1:0-4590 GCA_049646625.1 Xanthobacteraceae bacterium | reverse complement strand
GGTCGACCCGGCGCTGATGGCGCGGCTCGACCTTGAGCCTGGCGACCGTCTCAGCATCGGCGAAGCCACTTTTGAAATCCGTGCCGCGATCGAGACCGAACCCGACAAGCTCGCTTCCGGCATCGGCTTCGGGCCGCGCGTCCTGATGAGCGTCGATGCCCTGCGCGCCACCGGCCTGGTCCAGCCCGGCAGCCTGGTGCGCTGGAGCTATCGCGTGCGATTGCCCGACAACGCCGCCGACGACCGCGCCGCCGCGAGCCTGGAGCGCGACGCCCGCACCGCCTTCCCGCACGCCGGCTGGGAGGTGCGCAGCCGCGCCAACGCCTCGCCGCAGCTCGAACGCAACATCGACCGCTTCACCCAGTTCCTGACGCTGGTCGGCCTCGCCGCGCTGCTGGTCGGCGGCGTCGGGGTCGCCAATGCGGTCAGGGACCACGTCGAACGCCGCCGCGACGTGATCGCCACCTTCAAGGCGGTCGGCGCCACCGGCCGCGACGTGTTCGCGATCTACCTGACCCAGGTGATGGCGCTGGCCGCCGGTGGCGCAGTGATCGGGCTGGCGCTTGGCGCTGCCATTCCGTTCGCCGTCACCGGCATCTTCGGCCATCTGCTGCCGTTGCCGCTGGCGCCGGCGCTGCACGCGGGCGAACTCACGCTCGCTTTTGTTTACGGCCTGTTAACCGCGTTGGCCTTCGGGCTGTGGCCGTTGTCGCGGGTGCGCGAGGTGCCGGTAGCGGCGCTGTTCCGCGACGGCGTGGCGCCCCGCGCCGGCTGGCCGCGCCGCCGCGATCTCATTCTGATCGTGACCGTAGTGGCGGCGCTGGCGGCGATCGCCGTGGCTCTCGCCTACGACCGCCGCATTGCGCTGATCTTCGTCGGCGCCGCGGCGGCGACATTCATTCTGCTGCGCCTCGTCGCCGCCGGCGTGATGGCACTGGCCCGGGCGCTGCCGCGGCCACGCGCCACGGTAGTGCGGCTGGCGCTCGGCAACATCCACCGCCCCGGCGCGCTGACGCCCTCGGTGGTGCTCTCCCTCGGGCTTGGCCTTGCCACCCTTGTCACCGTCACCCAGATCGACGGCAACCTGCACCGCCAGTTCACGGCGGCACTGCCGGAACGAGCGCCCTCGTTCTACTTCATCGATATCCCCTCGCGCGAGGCCGACGCCTTCCACGCCTTCCTCGCGCGCGAACGGCCCGACGCCACCATCGAGGAAGTGCCGATGCTGCGCGGCCGCATCACCGCCGCACGCGGCGTGAAAGCCGAAGACCTGAAGCCGACGCCGGAGACCGAATGGGCGCTGCAAAGCGACCGCGGCTTGAGCTACACGAGCGAGGTGCCGCACGGCTCCACCGTAGTCGAAGGTGCCTGGTGGCCGGCCGATTACAAAGGCCCGCCGCTGGTGTCGCTGGAGGGCCGCATCGCCCGCGGCCTCGGCCTCAAGCTCGGCGACAGCCTCACCGTCAACGTGCTCGGCCGCGACATCACCGCGCGCATCGCCAACCTGCGTACCGTCGACTGGCAGAGCCTCGGCATCAACTTCGTGCTGGTGTTCACGCCCAATGCCTTTGCCGGCGCGCCGCACACCCATATCGCCACCCTGACCGAACCGGACTCATCCGCCGCCGGCGAGGCGGCCCTGGTGAAGGCGGTCGCTGCCGCCTACCCATCCGTCACGACGGTGCGGGTACGCGAGGCGGTCGAGGCGATCGGCGGCGTCGTCACCAACCTGACGCTGGCGGTGCGCGGCGCCAGCGCGGTGACGCTGTTCGCCGCCGTGCTGGTGCTCGGGGGCGCGCTGGCCTCGGGGCACCGCCGGCGGCTCTACGACGCGGTCATCCTGAAAACGCTCGGCGCGACGCGGGCGCGGCTGATCGCCGCCTACGCGCTGGAATATCTGCTGATCGGTGGCGCCAGCGCGCTGTTCGGGGTGGCCGCCGGCTCGGTCGCGGCGGCCCTGATCGTGACGCGGCTGATGAACCTCGGTTTCGTCTGGGAGGCCGGAACCGCCGGTTCGGTGGCGGCACTGGCGCTCGCGGTCACGGTGCTGCTCGGACTGCTCGGCACGCTGTCGGCGCTCAACAACAAACCCGCTGCCGTCCTGCGGAATTTGTGACAGAATGACACGTTAGCTTTTGCGACATTCAGCCGCGCGTGGGAGCTTGCGGCACCTGTGGTAGTTTCCCACATGCTTTGCGGGGCAGATTCCGTGGCGATGCGGTTGCGTCGGACCGCCACCCCATCCATGGAGTCTGTGTGAATTCAGCGCCGGCAGCGCCCGCCCTTGGCGCCGCGCCGGACAACAACGGGACTTCGCCCATGTCGGACTTCGACCGTAACTACGCCTCGCCTTTCGGGCAGGCCACCACGCGCGCCGACGCCGCAGCCGTCGATGCCGGCCTGCGCGCGTACATGCTCAAGATCTACAATTACATGACGATCGGGCTGGCGATCACCGGCTTCGCCGCGCTTGGCGTCTATATGGCCGCGGTCACTGGCGACGCCTCGGGCGCCGCCGCGCGCATCGGCGCCAACACCTACCTCACCTCATTCGGCTACGCGATGTTCGTCAGCCCCCTGAAGTGGGCCTTCATCCTGGCGCCGCTGGCGATGGTGTTCGTGATCTCGTTCGGCATCCAGCGACTCAAGCCCGCCACCGCCCAGATGCTGTTCTGGGTGTTCTCGGCCTTGATGGGCGTGTCGCTGTCGTCGATCTTCCTCGTCTACACGCACACCTCGATCGTCCGGGTGTTCTTCATCACCGCCGCCGCCTTCGGCACGCTGAGCCTGTACGGCTACACCACCAAGCGCGATCTCAGCGGTATGGGGTCGTTCCTGCTGATGGGCCTGTTCGGCATCATCATCGCGAGCCTGGTCAACCTGATCATCGGCTCCTCGATGCTGCAGTTCGTGGTGTCGGTGATCGGCGTGCTGGTGTTCGCCGGCCTCACCGCCTGGGACACCCAGCGGCTCAAGAGCGAGTACATCTACGGCTACGCCAGCGCCGGCGGCGAGGCGGCCGAGCGCACCGCGATCATGGGCGCGCTGTCGCTCTACCTGAACTTCATCAACCTGTTCACGCTGCTGCTGCAGCTACTCGGCCAGCGCGAGTAAGCGCTGCCGACAGGCCCCAAAACGCCAAACCCCGGCCTTGCGGCCGGGGTTTTGTTTTGGGGCAATCCTCTTTTCTTCGTACCATCGCGGGCGCATGGTGACGCAATGCCCGCGCCCATGATCCGCCCGGCCACTGCCGCCGATATCGCCGCCATCACCGCCATCTACGCCGACGCGGTGCGCCACGGCACCGCCACCTTCGAACTGGAACCGCCCGACCACGCCGAGATGCTGCGGCGCTTCGCGACGCTGACCGGGGCGGGCTTTCCCTATCTCGCCGCCGAAGCCGATGGCCGGCTGGCCGGCTATGCCTATGCGGGGCCGTACCGGGCGCGGCCGGCCTACCGCTTCACCGTGGAAGATTCGGTCTATCTCGCGCCAGAGGCGCAAGGGCGCGGCCTCGGCACGGCGCTGCTGGCGCGGCTGATCGAGGCGACGGCCGAGCGCGGCTTCCGCCAGATAATCGCGGTGATCGGCGATTCCGCCAACGTCGCCTCGATCCGCGCCCATGCCCACGCCGGCTTCGCGATGATCGGCACCCACCCCGCTGTCGGCCTCAAATTCGGGCGCTGGCTCGACACGGTGATGATGCAGCGCGCGCTCGGCGCGGGCGCGAGCACGGTGCCGGGGGACCGATGATGTTGCAGCGTGCCGGAGTCTTTTCCGCGTTCGACGGAATCATCCGTCGTCATGTGCGGACGTGATCCGCGGATCCAATCCCCACCCTACCCTCCCCCTTCCAGGGGGAGGGATAAAGGAAGCAGCGCTACACCACCTTGAACCTGCGGCCGATCGCCAGCAGCACCCGGTCGAGATCGTGGCCGCGGCGCAGGATCAGGCCGCCAGCGGCGATGACGCTGTAGACGCCCTGCCGGCGCGCCCGCCGCGGCTCCTTCTCGATGCGATAGAGCGGCACTTCCGAGGCGCGGCGGTAGATCGAGAACACCGCCCGATCTTTCAGGAAGTCGATGGCGTAGTCGCGCCATTCGCCCTCGGCGACGTGGCGGCCGTAGAGGTTGAGGATGCTGTTGAGTTCGAGGCGGTTGAAGGTGACATGCGCGGGGGGCGAGGCGGCGGTGCCAAACGGCGGCGGCGCCCCGCGATCGACTATGGGGTCGGCCTCTCCCGGTGGCGTGCTCATGCGGCGAGACCTCCTGTTCAAGACCTCAGGGTCATGGCACCATCATGATCGGCCGGCGCGCGCGCCGCCGCAAGAGCCATTTACGCAACCGTCGCACGGCGATGCCGCCCTGCCGCACCATCGCCGGTCACGCCTTCGTTAGGCAAATCATAATGGCGCCTCAATTCGAACAATCCCGTGCCGTTGTGGCCTGCGATAAGGAAACCACTGCGTTGGCCCGGTCACGGCGGTTCGGATTCCTCAGCCCCCAGCCCCCCGGATCGTTGGGACCGGGCCCGACGCAGGCTCAAAGACCTTCAGGCCGGCTCACAGCCGGCTTTTTTTGTGCGCACCAC
>JBARWE010000306.1:0-5362 GCA_049646625.1 Xanthobacteraceae bacterium | reverse complement strand
CGGCGATGCGGCGCGCTTCAAGGACGAGCCGTGGCAACGAGGCGGCAAGCGAGCGGCTTTCGCCGTCGGCACGGCGGACCGCCTCGATCTCGTGCGTCGCCTGCGCCGCCGCCATCACCCGATCCGTGCCTTGATCCGGCCGATGATGTCGGCGATGGTGCGCCCTTCGGCGCGCGCGGCGAAGGTCAGCGCCATGCGGTGCTTGAGGATCGGCTCGGCCAGTTCCAGCACGTCGTCGACCGACGGCGCGAGCCGGCCGTCGAGCAGGGCGCGGGCACGCACCGCGAGCATCAGGGACTGGCTGGCACGGGGTCCCGGCCCCCACGCGATCAGTTCGCCGAGGTCGCCGGCATCCGGGCCGGGCCGGGCCGAGCGCACCAGCGACAAGATCGCCTCGACCACGGAATCGCCGACCGGCAGGCGGCGCACCAGCCGCTGCGCGCTCATCAGCGCCTCGGCGGTGATCGCCGGCCTGGCCTTGGCCTCTTCGGCGCCGGTGGTCTCGAACAGGATGCGCCGCTCGGCGTCGCGGTCGGGATAATCGACGTCGATCTGCATCAGGAAGCGGTCGAGCTGCGCTTCCGGCAGCGGATAGGTGCCCTCCTGCTCAAGCGGGTTCTGCGTCGCCAGCACATGGAACGGCTTCGGCAGATCGTGGCGCGCGCCGGCCACGGTGATGTGCTGCTCCTGCATCGCCTGCAATAGTGCCGACTGGGTGCGCGGGCTGGCGCGGTTGATCTCGTCGGCCATCAGGAGCTGGGCGAACACCGGCCCGGCAATGAAGCGGAACGAGCGGCGGCCGCTGCCGGCTTCGTCCAGTACCTCGGCGCCGAGAATGTCGGAAGGCATCAGGTCCGGCGTGAACTGGATGCGCTTGGCGTCCAGCCCGAGCGTGGTGCCAAGCGTTTCGACGAGCTTGGTCTTGGCCAGCCCCGGCACGCCGATCAACAGCGCGTGCCCGCCGGCCAGGATCGTCGTCAGCGTGTTGTCGATGACCCGCTCCTGGCCGAAGATCACCGCGGCGATCGCCGCCTTGGCGGCGCGCACGTCGGCGGCCAGTTGCTCGGCCGAACGCACGGCGGCGTCTTCGAGGTTTTCAGCACTGTTCGCGCCAGCCATCGCCTGCTCCATCAGCGTGCCACGCGGGTCCGCGCGGCGTTTTGTATCGCGGTCCGCGCGCCCTTATATTAGGGCCGGTCCCGGCTCTCCAACCATCAGCATCCCACATTAGCTGGTGGCAGGGGTAGGCCCGATCACGAAATGGAGACTTGTCCCCCGGCGCCGTTGTGCGCCGTTCGGAAAACGTCCCGCAGGATGGCGAGGTTCTGGTTAAACCATGGCGAAGCAAGGGCAGACGGCGGTGCAGGATCTGGACGGGCTGACGGCCGCGGCGGCGCGGGCGGAGCGCGCCGGTCGGCCGCCGGTGCACCTGTGGAATCCACCGTTCTGCGGCGACCTCGACATGCGCATCGCGGCCGACGGCACCTGGTTCTATCTCGGCACGCCGATCGGCCGGCCGGCGCTGGTGCGGCTGTTCTCGACCGTGCTGAAGCGGGAGGGCGACAACTATTTCCTGGTCACGCCGGTCGAGAAGGTCGGCATCCGGGTCGATGATGCGCCGTTCCTCGCCGTCGAAATGACAGCGGAGGGCGACGGCGAGGCGCGGGTGCTGGCGTTCCGCACCAATGTCGGCGACGAGGTGAGGTGCGATGCCGTCCATGGCTTGCGCTTCGAGACGCGGGACGATGGCGGCCTCGTGCCCTATCTTCACGTTCGTGCCGGGCTGTGGGCCAAGCTGACGCGGGCGCTCTATTACGATCTGGTTGACATGGGGCAGCAACGGATGGTCGATGGGCGCATGATGTTCGGCGTTGCATCGGCAGGGACGTTTTTCGCGATGGCGGCCGCCGACGAAGCGGGAGTGGCCGGGTGAGCGAGGCGGTAAGCCATAGCGTGGCGGCGGCGCCGCTTCTGGACTCGGCGGCGTTCTTCGCGCGCGCCCGCGAACGGCTGAAGTTCGATGTGCCGGCGGCGCTGACCGATCCGTCGATGACGCCGGTGAGCGGCGATCATGACACCGACCGCATGCTCCGGATCATTGCCGAGGAGCGGCCGGTGCGGCCGGCGGCGGTGCTCATTCCGGTGGTCGAACGCGACGACGAGCCGACGGTGCTGCTGACGCTGCGCTCAGCGCATCTTGCCGACCATGCCGGGCAGATCGCCTTTCCCGGCGGCAAGATCGATGCCGCCGACAAAACGCCGCTCGATGCGGCGCTGCGCGAGGCCGAGGAGGAGATCGGACTGTCGCGCACCTTCGTCGAGCCGGTCGGTTATCTCGACCTCTATGGCACCACGTTCGGCTACCGCATCCTGCCGACGGTGGCGCGGGTGCGGCCGGGCTTCGACCTGCACATCAATGCATCGGAGGTGGACGACGCCTTCGAGGTGCCGCTATCGTTCCTGATGGACCCGAATAACCACCAGCTTCACAGCCGGGAATTCCGCGGCGCGATGCGCTCCTACTACGCCATGCCGTTCGCCGAGCGTTATATCTGGGGCGCGACCGCCGGAATCCTGCGCCGGCTCTACGAGCGGATCGTTCTCGCATGATCCGTCCCGTCCTCACCGAGATCGGCATCTTCCTCATTCCGTTCGCCCTCTACGCCGTGTATCTGCTGGCGCAGCGGGCGCAGGTGCTCAACCGCGACTCCTGGCCGCTGCGTGTCGTCGTCAAGCTGGCGATCGCGGCCTTCGTGCTTGTCACCGTCAGCCTCGTGCTGCTCGCGCAGTTTTCCGGCGCGTCGCCGGAATCGACCTATGCGCCGGCGCATCTGGAGAACGGCAAGCTGATCCGCGGAGTCGTCAAGTGAGCGAGACGCCGTCGCTCGCCGGCGCCGGCTGGCTTGTGCACGGGCCGGCGGCCGAGGCGCTGGTGCTGCTTAACCGCGACGGCGAGGAAGCGCGCGTGGTCGGTGGCGCGGTGCGCAACGCGCTGATGGGGCTGCCGGTCGGCGAGATCGATATCGCCACCACCGCGCTGCCCGAGACGGTGATGGCACGGGCGCGTGCGGCCGGCTTCAAGACGGTGCCGACCGGTCTCGCGCACGGCACCGTGACGCTGGTCATCGACGGCCAGCCGGTCGAGGTGACGACGCTGCGGCAGGACGTCGAAACCTACGGCCGCAAGGCAATGGTGGCGTTCGGTCGCGACTGGGCGGGCGATGCGGCGCGGCGTGACTTCACCATCAACGCACTGTCGGTCGCGCCCGACGGCACGGTGCACGACACGGTCGGTGGCCTGGCCGATATCGCGGCGCGCCGGGTGCGCTTCATCGGCGATCCGGCAACGCGCATTGCCGAGGACTATCTGCGCATCCTGCGCTTCTTCCGCATCCATGCCGCGTTCGGCTTGGGCGACCTTGACCGGCCGGCGCTGCTTGCCTGTATCGCGGCGCGCGACGGTCTCGCCGCGCTCTCCGCCGAGCGCATCCGCATGGAGATGCTGAAACTGATGGTCGCGCCGGGCGCACTGGGCGCGCTGGTCGCCATGGACGACGGCGGCCTTCTGGTGCGCATTCTCGGCGGCGTCGCCTATCACGGCGCGCTCGCGGCGATGATCGAGGTCGAGCGCCTGCTCGGCCTCGCCCCCGATCCGATCCGCCGCCTCGGCGCGCTCGCCGTGGCGGTGCCGGAGGACGCGCGCCGGCTGGCGCATCGGCTGCGGCTCTCCAACGCCGAAGCCAAACGGCTCGACGCCATGGGGCATCGCTGGTGGCGGCTCAAGGATATGGACGAGGCGACCGCCCGGCGACGGCTCTACCGCATCGGTCCGGAGTGTTACCACGAGCGGCTGCTGCTGGCCTGGGCGCGCGCCGGGCGCGACACCGATCCGGCGCACTGGCGCGATCTGGTGGCGCTGCCGCAGCGCTGGCAGGCGCCGGAATTTCCGCTCAAGGCGGCGGACTTCATCGCGCGCGGCGTGGCCGAAGGCCCCGACCTCGGCCGTGTGCTGGCGCTTGCCGAGGATGCCTGGCTGGCCGCCGATTTTCCGGCCGATACGGCGGCCATCGCCGCCATCGCCACCGACAGCGTGGCACGGCTGAGGGGCGACGCAAGGAGCGCGTGAGGCATTCACATTGTCATGGCCGCGCGCGTGTCGCGGGCATCCACCTTCCTTGATTCCTCCTCCGCAAGCGGGGGAGGGAAGGGTGGGGGAGATTACCCGCCGGCCCGCACGATCTTCTGAATCTTGTCGGTGGTGAAGGTCTGGCCGCCGATCGACAACAGAGGCGGCGACTGGGTGAGGTCGGCGGAATCCACCACGCCGTAAATCTGCGTGCTGACCGCGACGCTCTGGCCCGAGGCGTCCTTGGCGGTGGCGCTGATCGTGTAGTTGCCATCCGGCCACTGCGTGCCGTCGCGGCCCTTGCCGTCCCAGACAAAACTCTGGTCGCCGGCATCGGCGGAGTACTCGCCGGTGAACACGGTCTGGCCGGCCTCGTTGCTGATGGTGACGTTGAGTGTCGAGGGCTTTGCGACATTGACCGCCCAGGTCGCCATCCCGTCCGTGAGGGCGGCAGTGCGGCCGTCGACCACCGCGGTGGCGCCGACGAAGGCCAGCGCCTGCGTCGATTGCGCGGTGGTCTGCAAATCAACGAGCGAGGTGAGTTGCGTGTTGGCGCGCAACTGCTGCTCGACTTGCGCGAACTGCACGAGTTGCGCCGTGAACTGGTTGGTGTCGAGCGGGTCGAGCGGGTTCTGGTGCTGAAGCTGCGTGGTCAGCAGCGTCAGAAAGGTCTGGAAGTTGTCGGCGATGCCGCTCGTCTTGGCGCTTTCGGCGGCCTTCTTGCTGTCGGCCGTCACCGGCGCGGGCGCGGAGACGACGGTATTCGGCATGGTGGCTTCGACGGCCATCGCGTGCTCCTAAACCCTGATATCGAGGCCGCTGCTGGCATGCAGCGGGCGGCCGTAGTTGCGGCCGGCGGTTTCGGCGACGACGACGTCGTCCGCAATCACGATGCGCGGTCGCGCCCCCGTGCCGCCGTCGTCGCGATTCTGCGGGGTCTGGTCGCGCAGGCTGAACTGCAACCCGCCGCTGCCGGTTTTCAGCCCGGCATCGTCGAGCGCGCGCTGCAGATGCGGCGCGTCGCGGCGCAAGAGGTCGAGCGTCTCCGCCTTCTCCACGACGACGTGCGAGGTGACGGTGCCGTGGCGGTCGATCGACAGACGCACGTCGATGCGGCCCAGCTCGGCCGGCTCCAGCTGGATGTCGAACCGGCTATGGCCGGCCCGCGCCTGCGAGGCGATGGCGAGCGCAAGGCCGCCGGGCGGTACCGCGACGGCCGGTGGCGCCATCGTGACC
>JBARWE010000305.1:0-4878 GCA_049646625.1 Xanthobacteraceae bacterium | reverse complement strand
CCTCCGAGACAGCGGCAACGTCTGGCGCAGGAGCCGGCGGCGGCAGCGGCGCGCGCTGCTCCATGCGATAGCCGAGCGACTTCAGGATCGAGGCAAAGCTCTCACCGGCCGAGCCGGCCAGCGACGTCATCGCCTGCGTTACGGTAAAGCCGCGCCCGTCGAACGCGCCGGCCGGCTTTTCGCCAGCGGCCCCTTCGCGCCAGGCCAGCGCCGGGCGGATCAGGTCGGCAAGCCGCTCAAGAATATCGACCCGCACGGCGCGATCGCCGGCCAGCCGATAGCCGAGCACGCGATAGGCATCGCGGTCGAGCGCCGGGTCGGCGGCGAACGAGGTGCGGCCGGCGGCGGCAAACTGCTGGGCGCCGGCCAGTGCCGACAGGTCGATGGTGTCCTGCCGGGTCGCCCACAACAGCGAGGCGAGCGCGCGGGCGCCGGGCTTCAGCAGCGTCGGGATGTAGACGTGATAGGCGCCGAACCGGACGCCGTATTTGCGCAAGCTGGCGCGCGAGGGCTGGTCGAGGTCTTTCAGCTCGGCGGCGATCTTCTGGCGTTCGAGCACGCCAAGCGCCTCGACGAGCTGAAAGGCAATGCCGCGCGCAATGCCGGTGACGTCCTCGGCCTTGGCAAGATCGATGAGCGGCCCCAGACCCTTGCCGATATGCGTTGTCAGCCACAGATCGAGCCGCGCCTGCACCGCGTCGCGCGCCGCGCCGGTCAGCCGCTCGTCGGCAAGAATACGCACACGCGGCGCGAGAACGGTGTCGCTCGCCATCAGCCGGCCGACCGCGTCGCCGGTCCAGCGCAACACCCCGTCGGAGGCCAGCACGAACTGATCGTCGGGCGCGGCGGCCAGCCGCTCGGCGCGCGCGTCGATCTCGCCGGCCAGCGCCTTCTGCGCCGCCGCCTGCAGCGCCTTGGCGTCGGAGCCAGCCTCCGCCGCCTCCGGCGCGAACATGAATCCGTCGAGCCGGCCGATGGTGTGGCCCTCGACAACGACTTCGCCGGTCTTTCCGATCTCGGTATTCAGCATGACGTTTTCCCGCAAGCGGCGCATCAATACACTGGTCCGGCGATCAACGAAACGCTCCGTGAGCCGTTCATGCAGGGCATCGGACAATTTGTCCTCGACGGCGCGGGAAATGTCCTGCCAGTGCGCCGGATCGGCGAGCCAGTCGGGCCGGTTAGCGACGAAGGTCCAGGTCCGTACCTGCGCGATGCGCGCCGACAAGGTGTCGATACCACCGTCGGTGCGGTCGGCCTGCGCGATCTGGGCCGCGAACCAGGCGTCGGGGATGCGGCCGCGCCGCATCAGGAAATCATACAGCGTCGTCACCAGCTCGGCATGCGCCGCCGGCGAGATCTTGCGGTAGTCGGGGATCTGACAGGCATCCCACAGCCGTTCCACCGCCGCCGCGCCTTGCGCCTGCTGCCGCACCGCCTCGTCGCGCACGGCATGCGCCAGCACGCGCATGTCGTCGGCCGGCGGCGCGCTGGTCAGCCCCTCGCGGCCGGGCGGCCGCGCCAGCGAGGCTTCAAGCGCGCCAAGCGAGGAGAAATCGAGGTCGGAGTTGCGCCATTGCAGGATTTTCACGCTGTCGAAGGCGTGGTTCTGCAGGGCGTTGACCAGGTCCGGTTCGAACGGCTCGCAGCGCCCCGTGGTGCCGAAGGTGCCGTCGCGCGACGCCCGCCCGGCGCGGCCGGCGATCTGCGCGAACTCGGCCGGCGTCAGGCGGCGGAACTGGTAGCCGTCGAACTTGCGGTCGGAGGCGAAGGCGACGTGATCGACATCGAGATTAAGCCCCATGCCGATGGCGTCGGTGGCGACCAGATAATCGACGTCGCCGGACTGAAACAGCTCGACCTGGGCGTTGCGGGTGCGCGGCGACAGCGACCCCATCACCACCGCCGCGCCGCCGTGGCGACGGCGGATCAGTTCGGCGATGGCATAGACCTCGTCGGCGGAAAATGCGACCAGCGCGGTACGGCGCGGCTGCCGCGTGATCTTGCGCTCGCCGGCGAACGACAGTTGCGACAGCCTGGGCCGCGTCACGATGCTGACGCCGGGCAATAGCTTCTCGATCAAGGGCCGCATCGTCGCCGCGCCCAACAGCAGCGTCTCGTCGCGGCCGCGATAGCGCAAGATACGGTCGGTAAAGACGTGGCCACGCTCCAGGTCGGCGGCGAGTTGCACCTCATCGATGGCGAGGAACGCAACGTCGAGGTCGCGCGGCATCGCCTCCACCGTCGAGACGAAGTAGCGCGGCGCGCGCGGCTTGATCTTCTCCTCGCCGGTGATCAGCGCCACCGCCTCGCTGCCGGCGCGGGCGACGATCTTGTTGTAGACCTCGCGCGCGAGCAACCGCAGCGGCAGGCCGATGGCGCCGGAGGAATGCGCCAGCATGCGCTCGATGGCGAGGAAGGTCTTGCCGGTGTTGGTCGGCCCCAGGACCGCCGTGACGCCGGCGCCGGGGGCGCGGCCGCCGATGGAAGAAAACGTTGTCATGAAATCAGGAGGTCCAGAGGCGATGGTCGCGTCGCCGGTACGCTGTCGGTGCCGTGGTGGGTAACTTGGTCGCTCTCGCGGAGAATGCGCACCGCATTGTTGCCAATCAGATCATGTGCCGGCGAGAAAATGCAAACTTTCTGGGTCGGGCTGTGCCAGAATGCGACGGATTCGGGGCCGGCGATTAACACTCGGAACGAGCATCGAACGAAACGCGGCCGAATCACCGACCTTGTGCCCGTTCCATTTCGTTCCCCGCCATATCTAGCCATCTTACTTAAATACAGCCCTATATCGTGGAATATACCAGCATGATCCGGGCGACGATGACCGGCCGGCGTTAACCCGCGACAGGACTCCGATCGCCGCGCGAGTCAACCGGATTCCAGCCATGGCGACGAGGCTGGACCTGCGGCGAAATGACGATGTCGGCGGCCCGTTCGATATCGGCGGCCGGCTCTAATGGGTACGCGACGAGGCTTGCGGCACAGCCGCGCTGACCACGAACTCGGTCGCCTCAAGCACGCCGGTGCCGAGCGGGGTCGGGATCGTCACCTTGAACGGCACCAGCACCCGCGTCCCGGCAATCGGCGCAAACCACACCTCCATGTCGCGCTGCGCGGCAAGGTATTTGATCGCGGCACGGTCGGGCACATGGCCGGCCACCGGGGTGAAGAACACCGCGCACACCACCGCTGGCCCCTGATAGCCCTTCTCCGCCTTGACCTTCGCCATACGCCGGTAGGCCAGCCGCAGATCGTAGCGCATCCTGCCATCGAAGATCGCCGTCGATCCCTGGCACGCCTGCGGGCCAAGCGGATCGCCCTGCCCGGCGACGCGCACGAGCGAAGCCGTCATCGGGTCGACGACGCCGCGGGTGTGCGCCTCGGTGATCGGGATGCGGTCGGGATTGGGGGTTTCCTCCGGCTCGATGGAAAAATCCTTCACGCCGCCGCCGGCCAGCCCGATACGGATGGTCTCGGTCTTTTTCCGCGAGGTGGTGGACACGAGGTAGGTGGCGGGCGCAAACGCGCCGTTGACGACGCGGCCCTGGATCAGCCCGCTGCCGGTGGCGCCGGCAAATGCCTTGAGCAGCCCGGCAGTGCCGCCATTGACCACCGCCGAATAGCGCTCCTCGCCGATATTGATGACCCAGGTACCGGCGCCGATCGGGATGCCGGCGAGCGTCGCGCTATAATGGGCGTTGAGCTTGGTCTGCGCCCACGCCACCGCCGGAACCGCGACCATGGCGACAACCGCCGCCAGCGCCATGAGGCAGCGCAGGGCGCACTGAGGGTTCCCCCTCCCGCCCCTCAAACCGCGCATCGGCAGACCATCAGCTTCATGCATCGGGACAGTTAAGCGGCTTCGATCGCCAGCACAACGCCGCAGCAGCGGGTCCGGCCGGCCCAACCGCGTCAAATACCGGGCGGAACGGCACCCCGGAACGCGGTACCGACCTTGACGCACGGGGTCGCCACCCTTATACGTCCGCCGTTCCTGAAATGGACACCCCTTTTCCCTTCGGGCCTTTCGCGCTGTCGAGCTGCGCGGCCCGGAGACGGCGGCGCGATCCGGCTGCGGGCGCGCGATATTTGCGAACACCGGACCGGGACGCGGATGCGGCCGGACCGTATCGAAGGATGAAGACGATGGCGCGGCGCTGCGAACTTACGGCCAAATCGGTTCTGGTCGGCCACAAGGTGAGCCATTCCAACCGCAAGACCAAGCGGCGCTTTCTGCCGAACCTGTGCAACGTCACGCTGATCTCCGATACGCTTGAGCGCTCGGTGCGGCTCAGCATCTCGGCGCGGGCGCTCAAGAGCATCGATCACCGCGGCGGACTCGATGCCTTCCTGCTCAAGGCGAAGATCGACGACCTGTCGCCGAAGGCCGCCGACCTGAAGCGCGCCATCGAGAAGAAGAAGCTCGTAGCCGCGAGCTGACGCGAGGCCGCGCATGCGGCTCGCCATCTTCGGGCTTGGCTACGCCGCCCACGCCATTGCACGGACACAGATCGCAAGCGGCTGGCAGGTTGCCGCCACCGTGCGCTCGGCCGCCAAGGCTGACACCATCGCGGCCGACCGGCTGACGGTGCGGCTGTTCGCCGACGACACACCACACGCCGGGATTCTTGACGACATCGCCCACGCCGAGGCGGCGCTGATCTCGATTCCGCCGCTTGGTGACGGCGACATCGTGCTGCGCACGTTCGCCGAGGCGCTGGCGCACGCGCGGCACCTCAAATGGATCGGCTATCTCTCGACCGTCGGCGTCTATGGCGATCGCGATGGCGCGTGGGTGGACGAGACCACGCCGCCGGCGCCCACCGAGCCGCGCTCACGGACACGCGCCGCGGTCGAGGCGGCCTGGCT
>JBARWE010000304.1:0-15671 GCA_049646625.1 Xanthobacteraceae bacterium | reverse complement strand
GGGCAGGACCGCGCGCTGATGCGCGGTCCTGCCCTCAAGCCGGGCGATGCGTGCCCGGAGCTCGGACACGACTGATCGGGGGGCGGACGTACTCATGTCCTTTGCAACGCTCTCCGCATTGGGTATGTTCTATGTTTGTTCTCATCAAACCCGAGAGTCAATCGGACTCGTCGGAATGGCCCAGCGGGAGGTCCTCCGGGAGAAGAAAGTGAGGGGAGCGGCCTTCTACTGACCAAAGTTTGGATAGAAATTCTGGTCAGCTTGGGTTCCAGATTGCTACTGACCAATTTCTATATATAATCTTTGGACACAAATGAGCGGTCCAATGCCTGACCCCACGTCCGACACTCTCGACCGTATCCATGACCGGATTGCCCAGGCGGCGCCGGCCGGGGTGTGGTCGCGCGCCGATTTCCTCGACATCGGAACGCCGAACGCCGTTGAGAAGGCGCTGCAGCGCCTGACCCGGCGCGGCGACATCCGCCGTCCCTATCGCGGGCTCTACGACAAGCCGGGCGTCAGCAAGCTGACCGGCAAGATGGTGTTTCCGCCGCGCGCCTCGTTCATCGACGCGATCGCACGGCGCGACAAGCTGCGGGTCCTCGTCGACGGCATGACTGCCGCGAACGATCTCGGCCTGACGACGGCCGTGCCGGCGCGCTCGACGATCTATGCCGACACCTATCCCCGGACGATCGAGATCGAGGCCAGCGCCGGCGATCCGAAGGTGACGAAGCCGGTCATCTACAAGCTCGACTTCAAGCGCATCGCGGCAAAGACGGCGTTCTGGGCCGGCCGGCCGGCAATGCGCGTCGTCCAGTCGCTCGCATGGTTTCGGGATGAGAAGGCGAGCCTCGACGCCGCAGTGAACGGCATCGTCCGGCATCTGTCGCGCGATCCGGACCGCGAGAAGGTGGCCGAAGATCTGCGCGAGAATATCCACGCGGTCCCGGCCTGGATGTATCCGCTGATCGAAACGATCACGCGGCGGCTCGCGGAGGATCAAAGTCAAAACGCGCCGGACATCGAGCGCGCGAAGGGCGATCATGCAGAAGACGTTCATTGAAGTCCTGCGCTCGAGCGTCGACGAGCGCCGCGCCCTCTTCGAGACGGTCGCCGCGCATCTCGAGACGCAGGCCGAGAACATCGAGAAGGACCTTTATGTCTGTTGGGTGCTCGACTTCCTGTTCAATCGGCGCGGCGACGATCCGATCGGTCTTTACTTCAAGGGCGGCACGAGCCTGAGCAAGGCGTATGGACTGATCCGTCGATTTTCCGAGGACATCGACATCGGCATCTACAAGGCCGATCTGCATGTGCCGCTCGAAGCCGACATCGCCGCCCTGCCCTCCGTCAACCAGCAGCAACGCGCGCTGGCGGAAAAGGTCGACGAGGCGGCGCGTCGATACATCTCCGGTCCGCTGAAGGAGCGGCTGGCGAAGGAAATCGCGGCCGTCGAGCAAGCGATCGAGCAGCCGGGACATTTCACGCTCAGCTTCGGCTTCGACAATTATCGCAACAGGGACGCGCTCGACATTCTGGTGGTCGGCTACAAGAGCGTCTTCGATTCCGCACAGAACTATGTGCAGGCCGCAGTCCGCATCGAAGGCGGCGCGCGCCCCGATCCGGAGCCGGCCGAGCCGCGCGAGATCGTCCCCTACATCGCCGACGAAATGCCGGAGGGGATGGACCACAGCGTTCACAACGTGACGACGGTCAAGCCGGAGCGGACCTTTTGGGAGAAGGTGTTGATCCTGCACGCGATGACCGAGATGACGGAGAAGCGGCGCGAGGATGCCAATCCCGAACGGCCCGTGCCCGATCTCAATCGGTACTCGCGTCACTACTACGACGTCCATCAGATCTGGACGCATCCTGACTACGGCGTCGCGACCGCCTCGCTGCGTGATCTCGCCGAGGCCTGCCGGCAGCATAAGGAGCTGATGTTCCGCGCACCCGATCACCGCTACGATCGCGCCGTGCCGGGCAGCTATCGGCTTGTTCCGACGCCCGAGATGCGCGCGAGGCTCGCGGCCGACTACGCGCGCATGACGGCGATGATCTTCGGCGCGCCTCCGGCCTTCCCCGACGTGATCGCCAGCATCAAGGCGCTGGAAGACTATCTCAACGCGGCGCCGGCCGCGGCCGGTGACTCATGACGAACGGGCCGGCAGCCGACGATCGTCATCATGTCGTCGTGTTGGGCGCCGGCTTCGGCGGGCAAAGACCCGAGCGAGCCAAAATGATAGTGTGGTCACATGGCTGAGATGTCGGAGAACCCGCCCACCAGACTGCCTGACCACGGCTCGGTCGAGGCCGTCCTGGCGCATCTGCCGGCGGGCGCCGACGAGACCGCTTTGGCAAGGGCATTGAGCGAGGCGTTTCCCGGATTCGCTTTCTCTGCGGCGAACATCGACGATCAGTATTGGCGGGACACGCGCTCGGTGCTAGCGGCCGACGGAACGCGGATCGCCGAGTACCGTCCGTGGATGAAAGCCGAGCTCGCAAAAGATAATGGAGACATCGCGACCGTCTGGAGACGGTTGCAGGACACTGATCTCCAGATCTCAGAATGGCACGGCAACAGCGTCTATGCCTTCGCGCCGACAGGACCCGGCGCGGCTGACTATGTGCAGATTTCGCTCGGTCGCGAGACCGAATGGTGCGCGGGTCCGATCGTCAACCCATCACGTCGGCCGTGGGGCGAGGAGGAACTGCTCGATCCGTCGTGGATCAGCCACGACGAAATGTCAGACGACAAGGTGCTCGCCGGTCCGCTTTACCGGCTGAATCGCGCCGGTAGCGTCGTGTATGTCCGTACTTTTCTCGCGCGCTGCGCGCGTCTCGAACGCGACAAGCGCGAGGCGCGACGGCCGGAATTGGAACGAAGTGCCTGGGTGGGCTCCGACGGCACGCGGACGCCGTTTCTCGATATGCAGCCCAACTACTTCGATTTCATGCCGCGCGAAGTCCGCTTCTTCCAAGACTGGGAGGAATCGAGCGCGCGAGCGAGTCGTGTTTACGAGCATTGGGCGCTCGACATCCGGGACTACGAACACAAGGGTGAACGTGAGCTTGCGTTCATCCCCCTTCCGCTGCGTTTGCCAGAGGAGCGCCTGGAAGCCGGCGATGCTTCGGTGCATATCCTCATGGACCGCATCGAGGCGATCGACCGGGAGATGGGCCTGCCGTTCGCGTGGTTTTTCTTGATGACCCACGGCAACAAAGTCTCGCCCGAGGTCGGAGAGAGGATCGCGCAAGGGCTGCGTGAGGGACGGGTTCGCCTTCCCGATCACGATGCGAAGGTGCTGCTGCGATGGGCCGACGAGCAATATCTATTCTAGCGGGAGTATGAAAGCATGACCGCTCTTCCTGCATACGTCGAAGCCTATAGTCGCTCGCCAGAGTTCAATCAGGACACGCTGCCGGCCGCGCTGCGAAAGCAACGCAGCACCAAGGGCGGGACGTGGGCGTTGATCCATGTTCTGGAAGGTCGCCTCGGCGCCCGGAACTTGATGGGCGTGACAAGAAGCGACACGCCGACTAGAAATCCGGCCCACGCGGCAGCGAGCACAAGAATGAGGAGCAATTTTCCCGCACGCTGTTGAGTCCCTGTCACTGACTTGGCCCTCGCCCCATGTGTCGGCGTCTGATCTACTCGCGCAACCTCCTCGAGACGTTGCGACGGCGAGAACTCGATTCCATCGGCGAGAGGCTCACGGCCGAGATCGGCATGCCATTCCAAAAGTCGGCGACCGGAGAATATGTCACCGGCCTCTACCGCCAGCGCATCATGCTGGCGTCCGGCCGCTTCGCCATGATCGACGACGGCCTCGGCTTCCAGCTCGTGCCCTGGTCGCCATCGCTGGAGCGCAATCTCGGTAAGCATGTCTCCGGCGTCGCCCGCGCCGACGGCGGCATAGACTGGAGTTTCGGCAGACAGCGCGGCCTCGGGCTGTGATGCCGTGACATCCGCTTCTGGCTCCAGTACAACTTCAGTCACCAAGGGGAGCCTGGCCGAGGGCTGAGACACCGCACGCGCGCGGGGAGCGACGACGATATGGCCCGCCTTCGCTTGGTCACTCGCAACATGAGGCAGATAGCGCGGCAAGCTTCAATGGATCCCAGGGATGGGATCGAGCTCTGACATGGAAAAAAAGGCCCGTCTCTCTGTTTACTTGGACCAGGACCTGATGCGATCGCTTGCCGACTATGCTGCGCGGCGGGACCAGTCCCGCTCGCTGATCGCGGAGGCCGCGATCGCGTCGCTTTTGTCGCCCGATTCCGATGAGCGGCAAGAAGCTGCGATCGCAAAGCGCCTCGACAAAATCGATCGCCGCATACAGCGTTTGGAGCGCGACGTTGGTATCGCCGTCGAGACAATCGCTGTCTTCATCCACTTTTGGCTTGCATCGACGCCGCAACTCCCCGACGCGGCTCAGGCAGCCACCAGAGCAAAAGCCGCGGATCGATATGACAGTTTCCTCGCTGCGCTAGGCCGCCGCCTTGCCGAGGGCACGACGCTTCGACAGGAGATCAGCGAAGACCTCGCCTCAGCCTCAGCCAACTAAGAGAAGGTGCGCGGCATCTTCGCTGGGTTTAGCTGCGGACGTCGCGAAAGAATTCGTATGTCGATGCCTAAAGGAAGCGACCTGCGCCTCTGTCAGATTGATCGAAGCAAATCGGGCGCAAAACTACGACCAGGCCATCGCAAAATCTAGGACCACCGAAGAAAGCGGGGTCCCAGGAAAGAGCCGAACAACGACATCTCACCGATGGCGAGGGTGTAGGCGATGGCGACAAACAGAATAGAGTCGTCATGACAATGAAGCGCGTAGCCTAGCGCGCCGATGCCGCCAGCCATCAATCCGATATAAGCGCCAGCGCGAGCCAAATTCGTAGGAGCGAGGCGGCGCGCACACAAAGCAAGAATCACAAATGCCGGAAAACCGAGTGCTGGGATCTGCCAAAGGCAAGAAAGCCACGACGAATCTGCCGTCAAGCGCCGCAACTCGTCAGCCGGAAGCGCTACCAGCTCCCTTAAAGCTAGCAATGTGGCGACCACAAATGGGAGTAGCACAATGAGGGACATGAGGCCGATTGTTCGACCGGGCGCGGTCAGGTTTCGAACGATCGGAAACGCCGCTGCCACGACACTAAGGGCAAACGCAAACTTCACCAGAACCGCATGATCTTTTCCGCCCAATGCCGCTATCAGGTCAACACGAGGCGTCAACAATGCAACCGAAAGGATCAACGCTAGCGCTCCCGCCGTTGCCGCGGCAAGCGGCAAAGTTATCGACGGCGACCATCTTTCAGGCCGCGAGTCATTCAGGCTCAAGCGATCCAAGAGATCTTCGGTTTTCATCGACTCCCTCCAATAAGACGGGACAACGACTTAATTCCACGATGTATGTTCACTTTGACGGCTGCCTCGGACATCCCAGTTGCTTTTGCCGCTTCAGTAACAGATAGACCGTGAAGCCTCGTGAGCTCGATCGGCTTGCGGAAGCGTTCTGGTAGTGTTGCCAAAAGCCGACGTACGATGAATGCGACCTCGATCCTCGTGGCGTCATCGCCAATACAATTCGCCGCAGCCTCTAAAGGTAAGTGCCGCCTCGCTGTGGTCGTTGCACGGAAGAAGTCAATCAGCTTGTAGCGTGCGATTGCGTGAGCCCATGCTGTTACGGGGACCTCGCGCCTATACGTGTGCCGACGCTCATGAATGGCGATCATCACATCCTGAACGATGTCCTCGATGTCGCCGTCCCCACACCCAACGCGTCCGAGCTTGCGGCGCACATAGCCACGCATTAGCTCGGTCAAATCCTGAAGAAAAGCCCGATATGCCAAGCGGTCGCCGTCGAGGCCGCTCACGAACAATTGCTTGAGATGGGCTTCCTTGGAACTTCGCACAATTTCGCTGCCGCAAAGAGAAGTCACGGGAAAATCTTCCACTAAGTCGGACAGATGAGCTCGCCGGTTACATCGAATGACTGTCTCGACGAAAATTCTTTCGGACTGCGCATTGTCTCGTAACCGCGCAGGCCAACCTCGCGACATAACGAGTTAGAAGCCGTCCGGCTTCCTGAGTTGGAACGAGGTAAGGATAATCCCAATGAAATCTATCATCGCTGCGACCGCACTTGCCGCAACCTTTTCCGCCACAACGGTCGCCTATGCGGCACATCCTCTTCAGCCAAGCGGCTGGCCCGTTCCGGAAGCGCAGACTCCTTACCTCACTCCCGAACAACGCGAGCATCGCGACTTCATGAGCGTCCAGCGAGAGACGTTCCCCGGGAATCAGCCAGGGCTGCGAAAATCGCGTGCACAGTCCGATAGCGGCATGGCGCGCCGCACTCCAGCCGATGTCTTCGCCCCTGGTGCTTTCAACGACGATGATGCGCGTCACCGGCCCTGACAAACGGGCCGACACGCCAGAATCTGACTTCGTTGACGCCACATTCTTCCTGTGATGTCAGAACCACATCCACGCCGGAATCCCCCAAAGCCCATACTACCGCATCCCGGAGGCTCTCGCCTCGCTTGCTGGGACCGCCCCGATGCGGTACGTTAGAGTTGGCCGATAAACATCCCGCGGCCGAGGTAAGCGATAGTCTGCATGCTGCGTCTAGTCACGAGGGTGATCCGGATAAGGGCTGCGTTGGTGCTCGCCATTCTATTTGGCGTCTGCACCATAGCGCCGTCCTTGGCGCTCGCCGTTGCGACCAGCCCGGCCGCAGCACATTGCCTAACCGATGACCATCATGGCACCGCCAAGGCTCCGGCGCACCATCATGATGGTGCAGGTGCCGCTGTCTCACATGCCGATTCCGCTCAAGATCAGACCAGCGGCGACAAAAGCAGCGATGGCGCGCCTGCCAGCTGCTGCGGTGTGTTGTGCCTGACAGCGATGTCAGCGTCTGCCTCCCCCTTGTTCGGCCCGCAGATTAACGCCTCCGCATTATTCCCGGCTTTGGAGAATGATGTCACTGGAGGCGGACCCGACCGTATCAACCGTCCTCCGATCGCCTCTCTGTCGATGTGACGCCAATGAGCGGCAGCCCGCCGCTCGTTGAACATCAACGACAGTAGAGAGACGATACACATGTCCCTGAAATCATGGGCGGGTCGCACCGCCTTGTGTCGGATTCCGCGATTGCCATTGCACATCGCGAGATCAGTCACATTCGTTGCCCTTGGGGCGAGTCTTGCCGCATGCTCACTGGCGCCTGCCGCGCCTGTCGTCGGCGCCGACCCCTCCGATCCGGGCGCTCCCGTTCCACGCGTTGGATACGCATCGACCGTCAGCCCCTACGTCAGTTTGCGACCGGTCGCCCCATCGTCGTGGATTGAACAGAACAGGCGCGTGGCGCCGGTCCCGAAGCAGTGAGGGGCCGATGTCATCACACATTCTTTCGGGTCTGCTGACTTCTCGGCAGCGCTTGCGGCTTCGCGCGCCCATCCGGCTGCTTTGCATGGTCGGCGCACCGCTGCTTTTGTCTGGGTGCATCACATTCTCGCCTGATGGCGGCATGGCTGTCGTGGCCGACATTGCGGGAAATGAACTGCGCAAGGACGTGGTCGCAATTCGCACGTCAGACGAAGCTGAGCGAGCACATGAAGGCGTTCGACGGCTTCTCGGTCGTTCCCTAACCGCAGATACGGCGGTTCAAATCGCGCTTCTGAACAACCGTGGTCTCCAGGCCGCGTATAACCAGCTCGGAATTGCCGAGGCGGCTCGCGTGCAAGCAAGTCTCCCTCCCAATCCGACGGTGTCGATCGGACGTCTGTCTGGTGCGGCTGAGATCGAAATAGAGAAACGTATTGTCGCCAGCATTCTTGCATTGGCGACGTTGCCGGTTCGGACTGAAATCGCGTCGCAACGCTTCAGCCAAGCCCAACTCCGCGCCGTCGAGGACACGCTTCGGCTGGCAGCCGACGCGCGACGGACTTACTACCGCGCCGTCAGCCAACGCCAGCTTACGGAATTTCTCACGCAGGCTAAATCAGCAGCTGAAACCGCGACGCAGCTTGCACGCCGGCTGGGTGAAACCGGGACGATGAACAAGCTCGACCAAGCGCGCCATCAGGTGTTCTACGCGGAAGTGACGGCGCAACTTGCCATCGCGCGACAACGCGCGACCACCGAACGGGAGCGATTGACAAGACTTCTTGGACTGTGGGGTGCCGAAACAAACTTCAGGCTGCCCAATACGCTCGTGGCTCTTCCGCGAAACCCACGCGCGTTGCCCGACATCGAGATCGAGGCGATACGACGTCG
The DNA here is from genome assembly GCA_049646625.1 of Xanthobacteraceae bacterium. Lineage (GTDB taxonomy): Bacteria > Pseudomonadota > Alphaproteobacteria > Rhizobiales > Xanthobacteraceae > PRO6. The sequence goes on along the minus strand of JBARWE010000304.1, from coordinate 7,387 downwards.
TGTCGATCTTCAGGTCGCGCGCATCGAAGTCAATCTCCTGGCAAAATCCTACGGTCTTGGACAGGCGACCCGCTTCATCAATCTGCTCGACGTCGCCGGCGCTTCGAAAACGACGAAAGAACGCGAATCCGGAGAACGTACCCGGGACGAAGGGTTCGAAATCGAATTTCAAATTCCGATCTTCGACTTCGGTGAGGCTCGCGTCCGGCAGGCTGAAGGCTCCTACATGCATGCCGTCAACCGCCTGACCGAACGAGCCGTCAACGTCAGGTCGGAGGCGCGCGACGCCTACCGAACCTATCGCTCAACATACGATATCGCCGCGCATTATCGCCGCGAAATCGTTCCGCTTCGGAAAATCATCTCGGATGAGACGCTGCTTCGGTACAACGCGATGCAGATTGACGTCTTCTCGCTGCTCGCCGAAGCGCGCCAGCGGATCAACTCAAACATCGCAGCTATCGAAGCGCAGAGAGACTTCTGGCTCGCGAGTGTCGATCTATCGACCGCGGTTGTTGGCGGAGGTGCAGCAGGAGGCGGGGAGCCCGCCGCCACGGCTGCGGCGCCTGCCGGGGCTGCTGGTGGTCACTAACACGGACGAAGGAAACTCAGTCATGATCTCACGACGATCCTTGCTCGGATCTGCTGCGGTGCTCGCAAGTGCATCCGCGGTCAGCGGCCGCGTGCAGGCGGCCAGCATCCCCGAAGCGGCGTCCATGGACAAATCCACCATGCAGCCTCCGCTGTTTCCAAAAGACGGTCCGGACTATCAGCCCGTTGTGACGCTCAACGGCTGGACACTGCCTTGGCGCATGAACGGCGACTGGAAGGAGTTTCATCTCGTCGCTGAACCCGTCGTTCGTGAAATGGCGCAGGGCATGCTCGCTCACTTGTGGGGATACAACGGACAGTCCCCCGGACCCACGATTGAGGCCGTTGAAGGCGATAAGGTGCGCATCTTCGTCACAAACAAGCTGCCCGAACACACCACCATCCACTGGCATGGAATTCTTCTGCCCAACGGGATGGACGGAGTCACAGGACTGGTCCAGCCGGCGATCGGTGTCGGTAAGACCTTTGTTTACGAATTCGTTCTGCAGAAGAGCGGGACGTTCATGTATCACCCACACGCCGACGAAATGGTGCAGATGGCGATGGGGATGATGGGCTTCTTCGTCGTGCATCCGCGCGATCCGAAATTCATGCGCGTGGATCGCGACTTCGTCTTCCTGACAGCGTCCTATGACATCGATCCGGGCACTTATGTTCCGAACGTCAACGAAATGACCGACTTCAACATGTGGACGTTCAACTCGCGGATCTTTCCGGGAATCGATCACCTCGTTGTTCGACAAGGTGACCGCGTTCGCGTGCGGGTCGGAAATCTGACCATGACCAACCATCCAATCCACATGCACGGTTACCACTTTGCCGTGACCTGCACGGACGGTGGTTGGGTGCCGGAGACCGCTCGCTGGCCCGAAACCACGATTGATATCCCAGTCGGCGGAATGAGAGCATATGAGTTTGTTGCCGACGTCCCGGGCGACTGGGCGCTTCATTGCCACAAGTCGCATCACACCATGAACGCAATGGGACACGACGTCCGCAATTTTATCGGTGTGCAAAAGAAGGATCTCGTGAACGCAATCCGGCGCATCGCAAGTCCCGACTACATGCCCATGGGTTCGGCCGGGATGGCCGAGATGGGCGAGATGGAGATGCCGCTTCCCGACAACACCATCCCGATGATGACCGGCACCGGACAATTCGGTGCGATCGAGATGGGCGGCATGTTCACGGTCGTAAAGGTGCGCGAAGGCCAACCGGTCAACGATTACAGCGACCCCGGTTGGTACAAGCATCCTGAGGGGACCGTCGCGTACGAAGTCGCGAGCGCCTCTCTTGCGCCGCCCGCCCGCCCAGCCACCCAAACCATCCGCCAACCCGCAGTCAGCGTCGATGTGGTCAAGCCGCGACGCAATAACGGTCACAAGCAGCACTAACGGAGAGAGCCATGAGAAACTTGATCGCAGCAGTCTTTGTCACGGTCGGAATTGTTGCTCACGCCACGGGTCCTGCCACAGCAGATCCTGGTCACGCCCACGCGACGTTCTCCGCCGGGGAGCCGGGCAATCCAAAGCAACCGGGACGTATCGTGCAGATCACAATGCGTGAGGGCGACGGAAAGATGCTCTTCGTTCCGGATCGCCTTGAGATCAGGCGCGGCGAACAGGTCCGCTTCGTGCTCAGCAACAACGGCGAATTGGAGCACGAATTCGTGCTTGCGACCACCGACGAAAACATCAAGCACGCACTGGAAATGCAGAAGAACCCGGACATGGAGCACGACGACCCAAATGCAAAGCGGGTCATGCCGAAGAAGAAGAGTGAGATCGTCTGGCGATTCACAAAGGCCGGGACGTTCGAATACGGCTGCTTAATTCCCGGCCATCGGGAATCCGGCATGATCGGCACGATAGTCGTTAAATGAAGTTGCAATGAAGCGGAAATGAAGGAGTTTCACATGCCAAAATTTGTTGTCGCCGCAGCTACCGCGATCGCTCTGACGGCACTCTCTTTCGGTGCAGCAACAGCAGCGCAACACGATCTCACCGAAGGTGAGGTGACGAAGGTCGACGTACCCGCAGAAAGAATAACGCTTCGACATGGGCCAATCAAGCCGCTCGATATGGACGGAATGACCATGCTCTTTCGCGTCCAAGACAAGGCGATGTTGAAGGCGGTGAAGGTCGGCGACAAGATCAAGTTCCGTGCCGAGCGCATCGGTGGCGGCATCACGCTGACCTACATCGAAAAGAGAAAATAGCTCTTGCGAAGCCGAAAGTACCCGCGTGCTCATGCCAGTGCCGTGAAGGCGGCATTCGCTTTCAGGCACTGGCACGAGCCGTTGACGGCATCCACGACCTAAGCGCGGTCAAGAGAGCAGCTATAGAGAACATCTGACGGTGAGAAGACCCCAACGGGCTTCGAGCACGGCACGATAGGAAGTCGTCGCCGTCTCCGAGCAAAATCGGCTTTGTAATGATGTGCGTGGAGGTTCCTCATCTGCGCTATGTGGTAGCGGCCGCCGAACATCGCAGCTTTCGGCGTGCTGCTGCTGCGCTCAACATAACCCAGCCGACTTTGAGTAAGCGGATCCGCCAGCTGGAAGAGCGGCTAGGGATGCTGCTTTTCGAGAGATTGACCGGCGGCGCGCAGCTTACCGCGAACGGTGAGCAGTTCCTTATTGTCGCGAAGCGGGTGCTGTCAGACCTCGACAGCATGGAGAGCTATGCAAAATCAACGAACGCCGGCGACGCGGGCCGCTTTCGTGTTGGATTTTACACGGCGCTGGCTGGTCCGCTGCGCGATGTTGTCGTTGGCTTCGGTGAGCAGCATCCAAAGCTCGATCTCGATATTCTCGAGGACAACCGCATCTCTCTCATACCCCTCCTTGAGCGCGGTTCTATTGACATCGCAATCGTTCTTGGCGAGCCCGCCTATCGGGACTACGCGCATATGAGTCTCTGGTCTGAGCGAATTATGGTAGCGCTTCCTGAGACGCACCCCCTCGCACGACGCGACTTCGTTTATTGGACCGATCTGAAAAGCGAGCGGTTTGTCCTGAGCCTGCGCGATCCCGGACCCGAGATCAGAGACATCGTACTCGGCAAACTCGCTCTGCCAGGTGATCAGCCCTTCATCAAACAGGTTAAAGCTCATCACAGCGCCGTCCTGGGAGGCATCAATAGCAACCGCGAGATTAGTCTTGCTTGCGAATCCTCGTCTGTGCCGGCTTGGCCTCGCGTCGTCTTTCGGGAAGTCCGCGACGGCAATGGGGCGACACGTCTCGGCTTCGTCGCCTATTGGCGGCGCGACAATAGAAATCCCATCCTCAAACAATTCCTGACGTGGTTACAGGCGCACCCAGCCGTCCCCACAGCCCACATCCCTGCTTTCCACTGACCTGCAGAATCGCATCCCTCCTGTATTTTTTCGCTCCGCTACGATCAGCGCCTGACTCTTGTTGCGCATCGCCGTTTCCTGCCTCTTCTATTCGTCCCCGATGTCCGGCCCGACTCAAGCGGCCGACGCAGCGCCGGGGGCAACATGGGGAACGTCACTCCCAAGGCAGAAGCGGTCACACGCGGTGCCCGCATGCTGCGCACAGCCCTCGGGCCGGACATCGCCACCTTCCTAGAAGATCACGCTGTCGTCGAGGTGATGCTGAACCCCGACGGCCGGCTCTGGATTGATCGTCTCTCCGAGGGTCTGTCCGATACCGGCGCGACGCTGCTGCCGGCTGACGGAGAGCGCATCATCCGGCTGGTCGCGCATCACGTCGGTGCCGAAGTTCACTCCGGCGCACCACGCGTCACCGCCGAGGGCATGACGCTGATCGAGCGCCGCAACGTCATGGAATTCTTCCGCGACCAGGCCGCCGAGCACTTCGCGCGTCACACCGGATCGCACTGGCATCCGCGCAACGGATCGATGGTCAACCATCGCACGCTCACCGCAGCAATGATCGACAGCCGAGATTTCATTGCCGCCAAGCGCCGGGCCGATATGCTCGGTCGACGCGCTTGGATACGACCCCCTCAAGCGTCATTCGGCAGGCGTGTTCTAAAAACTGCGGGCCGCCTCCCACGATGTGGTCGCTGAACAGAAGTCCTGGCCGTTGCGTCGCGAGGAGAGTTTGCAGGCGCGTCTTGCGCTCGACGAGCGGCGGTCGCGCGATGCTTTCGCCGTTCAGAAACAGAAGATCGAAAGCATAGTAGACGAGGTCGCCGGTGCGCCCTTCGTCCATCGCGGCTTGCAGCCGGCTGAAGGATGTCACGCCATCCGGACGGACCGCGCAGAGCTCTCCGTCGAGGTAGGCGTTTTGCAGCGGTAGTGCGCGAAGCGCCGAGATCGTCGCCCGATACCGATGGCTCCAGTCGAGTCCCGTCCGGGTCAGCAGCCGGATGTCGTCGCCGTTGATGCGCGCGTGCATGCGGTATCCGTCCAACTTGATCTCGTGCAGCCATGTCGAGCCGTCGGGCGCATCATCAACGAGGCGTGTGAGTTGCGGCTTGATCCAGTTCGGCGGCGGGTCGACAGCGGGCTCGTCGGTCTTTCTGGATTTCCGCGGCATTTTCACCCCCTGTCCCGGAGCAGCTCATCGGGGATCGCCAACCTCGGTCCAGTAGAGGCGTTCCTGCTCGGCCTTCAATTCTTCGAGGGACACAGGGATCGGATCGAGATCGACATTGTACATCGGCAACGGCCAATGCCGGTACAACGCGTTGACGTGGTCCTGCGTGGCGGATTCGTTCGGCAGACCATCGGCAATCAACCGCGCCAGAAGTTCCTGCGTCAGGCGCTCCGCATCCCGCAACGTCTCCTTCTCCTGAAACTCAAGCTGCCCCCAGACCTCAGACGTGGCTTTAAGTCCCGCGAGCGAGAAGATTCCGCAGGCCGCCATCGCGTCGACAACCTGCACCACGGCAGGCATGTGCGCTGGGAGTCCTGTTGGGTGGACGACTGGCGCATTCCAGATCGGAGTGCCATCCTCGTAGGCCTCGATGTCGGCGTAGAGCTTGCTCTCCCGCTGATAAACGGTGTGGTTCGGGACGATATACTCGCCCATGTTGCCCTCGAGGTCATGGACCTTGCGCAGCGGCGCGACCGCCTTCCGCAGATCTGCAACGTCCGTGAACCACCATTCCGCAAGCTGGGCGTAAATTAGCCGCACATGATGCTTGTAGAACCAATCGAGCATTCGGTTCACCGTGCCGGCGACCCGCCTACTGGGGCAGCGGGCGATATCGAGGAGAATGAGGATCTTCGCCGCTTCCTCCTTGGCAAATCCGGCGAGCACCTCGGCTTCGCGCGGCTTGTCACGCAGCGCCGCGGAAGCCGACCAGAATCCGATCGCACTGGCGTGGATGATCGGTAGGCCTTCGGCGATGAACGCAAGCCGATCAGTAGCCGTCATCTGGCAAATGCGGCTAGCCTGCCTCTGTCCAATCTGCAGCTTCTTCATCATCGTCCCGATCTTGGTCATCGTCCGGAAGGGGGTCCGGGAACTCTCCCGCCAGCAGCTTGTCCTTGCTGAGCAGGCCGGCGTCCTCGAGCATCTCCATGTCCGGCAGGTCGCGCAACGTGTTGAAACCGAAGTGCGACAGGAACCCGTTCGTGGTGACATAGGTGTAGGGCGCGCCGGGCTGGGGCGCGCGCGGGCCGGAGGCGATGAAGCCAAGGCCGCGCAGGTGGCCGATCAGGTCGCGGCTGACCTCCTTGCCGAAGAACTGCGAAAGCTCGCCGCGGGTGATCGGCTGGTAATAGGCGATGCACATCAGGATCAGGCTCTCCTGCTGGGAGAGCGGGCGCACCTGGTCGCCCAGGCCGGTCGCGGTCCGGATCGCCGGCGCAAACACCTTGCGGGTACGGTGCTGCCAGCCGCCGGCGACCGCGACCAGCTCATAGGGGCGTCCGCGCAGCTCGTCGCGGATGTCGTCGATGATCAGATCGATATTGCAGTCGCGGCCGACGATCCGCGCCAAAACCTCGCGCGTCACCGGCTCGGGCGAGGCGAAGATGACCGCCTCGACGCGGCCCATCCATTCGCGCCAGCGCAGCTCGGTCGGCAGATCGGCGAGCTCGGTGTCGAGACCTTCCTTTTGTCGCGCGCGCCGGCCCATCCTCAGAGCCCGTAGAGTCGGAAGGTCGGACGGCCGGTGAGCTCGCGCACCGCGCCGAGCGAGACCAGGCGCTCGAACAGGCGGCGGCTGGAGCGGTCGCTCGCAGATTTGCCCTGCTCGGCGGGCTGGGCGTCCTCGCTCATCAGTATGGACACGGTGAGGTCGGCGTCCCTGCCTCGCAGTTTCGGCGCGACCGCGAGCAGGCGCGTCGCGCGGCGGGCCAGATCGTTGTAAAGGTCGATCGCCGCGATGGCCGCCGTCGCATAGGCCGTGCAGAGCGCACTCATGAACACGGTCTCACCTTCAAGGTGCTGCGGCGCCTTGCGCAGGGCGCCGCGTGACAGATGCGCCGCCAGCAGCGGCACCGGCGCCGGCCAGCGAAGCTGGTGGGCGAGGATCGCATCGGCGAGCCACAGCGGCAGCAGTCCTTCGTCCGGGAGGAGACGTCCGCTCGCGGCGATGATCTCCGCGGCGGCGAGCACCGGCATGGCGTGCGCCCGATTGGTGTGGCGCGCGGCGAGCTCGACGATCTCGATCGGCAGCGAGTTGAGCCCGTGGCCGAGCGAGGGCGCCACGGCCCAGATCCACTCCTTCTCGTCGCTGGTCGCGCGCTCGCCGAGTCGGCGCCACGCATCGAGGATGCGGCCGCCCGGACCCGGATCGTCGCCCGGCTTGCGCAGATACCAGTGGTCGCGCAG
>JBARWE010000303.1:0-22353 GCA_049646625.1 Xanthobacteraceae bacterium | reverse complement strand
GGCTGTTGAACGAAATCCGTGTCGCCACCCGCACGGTCGCGGATTTCTCAAAAATTCAGGATTGATCGAGAGCGGAGCGGGCGCCATCCGCGCTCCCTTGGCATGGATATCACCGGACGCTTGTCGTCTCAGCGCTTTTTCCAGCCGCCGCGGCGTCCGGGCGCGCCGCTGGTCGAGCGTGGGGCGGGGCCGAACTCGGGGCCGGCCTCGCGCGAGGAGGTCGGCTGGTAGATCCGGCTGTCGGGGTCCGTGCTGTTGCCCTCGCGCGGCGGCTTGCGCGGCCGCGCCGGCCCTTTGCGCTCCGGCTTGACCTCGTGCCAGGTGGCGATGCCCATCTCGTCGAGCGAGGGCTTGTGAATGCGCGAGGTCTGGCCGGCCGCGCCGCGCGCGGGGATGCTTTCGATGCCCGGCCCCATTTCGTCGAGGGTCGGCTTTCTGGCGCGGGACGTCCTTGCCGGCAGGTTCGCCGCGTCGCCATATTGCTTGGTGCCGGCATAGGCGCCCGCCTTCGCCGCGACGCCGCGCTGCTTGATGGTGGGGTCGTCCACCACCGCAAGCTCGGTGGCGCGCAGCCGCTTGACCTCGTCGCGCAGCCGCGCCGCTTCCTCGAAGTTGAGGTCGGCGGCGGCATCCCGCATCCGCGCTTCAAGGTCGGCCAGCACCGCCTCGAAATTGTGGCCGATGGCGATGGCATCGTCGGCGAACGAGCCGCTGCCGGTTTCGATCAGCACATGGTCGCGCTCATAGACCGAGCCGAGGATGTCGCCGATCGATTTCTTCACGCTCTCCGGCGTGATGCCGTGCTCGGTGTTGTAGGCAACCTGCTTCTCGCGCCGGCGGTCGGTCTCGGCGATGGCGCGCTGCATCGAGCCGGTGATCTGGTCGGCGTAGAGGATCACCTTGCCGTCGACGTTGCGCGCGGCGCGGCCGATGGTCTGGATCAGCGAGGTTTCGCTGCGCAAAAAACCTTCCTTGTCGGCATCCAGGATGGCGACCAGCGCGCATTCGGGAATGTCGAGGCCCTCGCGCAACAAGTTGATGCCGACCAGCACGTCGAAGGCGCCCAGCCGCAGGTCGCGGATGATCTCGATGCGCTCGATGGTGTCGATGTCGGAATGCATGTAGCGCACGCGCAGGCCCTGCTCGTGCAGGTATTCGGTCAGGTCCTCGGCCATGCGCTTGGTCAGCACCGTGACCAGCGATCGGTAGCCGGCATGGGCGGTTAAGCGCACCTCGCCGACCAGGTCGTCGACCTGGGTGCGAGCCGGGCGGATATGCACCGGCGGATCGATCAGCCCGGTCGGGCGGATGACCTGCTCGACGAACACGCCGCCGGATTCGTTCAGCTCCCAGCCGCCCGGCGTCGCCGACACCGCGACGGTTTGCGGCCGCATCATGTCCCATTCCTCGAACCGCAAGGGCCGGTTGTCCATGCAAGAGGGCAGCCGGAAGCCGTATTCGGCCAGCGTCGCCTTGCGGCGGAAGTCGCCACGGAACATGCCGCCGATCTGCGGAATGGTGACGTGGCTTTCGTCAGCGAACACCAGCGCGTTGTCGGGCACATATTCGAACAGCGTCGGCGGCGGCTCGCCCGGCAGGCGGCCGGTGAGGTAGCGCGAATAGTTTTCGATGCCGGCGCAGCTCCCCGTCGCCTCCATCATCTCGATGTCGAAGGTGGTGCGCTGTTCCAGCCGCTGCGCTTCCAGCAGGCGCCCTTGCGCGTGCAACTGGTCGAGCCGCTGCTTGAGTTCGATCTTGATTGCCTTGATCGCCTGCACCAGCGTCGGCCGCGGCGTGACGTAGTGCGAATTGGCGTAAACCTTGATGAATGCCAGTTCGTCCGACTTGTGGCCCGTCAGCGGGTCGAACTCCTCGATCGCCTCGACCTCGTCGCCGAACATTTTCACGCGCCAGGCCCGGTCCTCGTAGTGCGCCGGGAAAATATCGATGGTATCGCCGCGCACGCGAAAGGTGCCGCGGGTGAAATCGGCCGAGGTGCGCTTGTATTGCAGCGCCACCAGGTCGGCGATCAGGGTGCGCTGATCGATGCGCTCGCCGGTCTTTACCGCGAAGGTCATCGCAGTATAGGTCTCGACCGAGCCGATACCGTAGATGCACGACACCGAGGCGACGATGATGACGTCGTCGCGCTCCAGCAGCGCGCGCGTCGCGGCGTGGCGCATGCGGTCGATCTGCTCGTTGATCGAGGAATCCTTCTCGATGTAGGTATCGGTGCGCGGGACGTAGGCTTCCGGCTGGTAGTAGTCGTAGTAGCTGACGAAATATTCCACCGCGTTGTCGGGAAAGAACGACTTAAACTCGCCGTAGAGCTGAGCCGCCAGCGTCTTGTTCGGCGCCAGGATCAGCGCCGGGCGCTGCGTCGCCTCGATCACCTTGGCCATGGTGTAGGTCTTGCCCGAGCCGGTGACGCCGAGCAGCACCTGCGTGCGGTCGTTGCGCGCGACGCCCTCCACCAGCTCCCTGATCGCCTGCGGCTGGTCGCCCTTCGGCTCGAAGCCGGACTTGATGACGAATTTGACGCCGCCTTCGGATTTCTCCGGGCGCGGCGGGCGGTGCGGTGTCCAGACCTTGAGGCTGCCGTCTTCCTTGCGAAACTCCGGGCGGCCGTCGCGCAGCAGCGCTTCGAGCGACTCGGCGGTGGCCTTGACGCCGAGCGCCTCGATCTTGTTGCGCGCCGGGCGGGCCAGCGTGTCGTCATCCTCTTCGGTCGGCAGGCCGAGTTGCCGCGCCAGTTCGGGGTCGAGCGTCGGAATCGTGGCGCTGGTGCCGTAGTTGGCCTGCGGCGCCTCATTGAAGCCGCGTGGGGTGCTGTCACGCGCCCGCGCCACCTGCGGGGTCGAAGCGCGGGCACGGTGCGCGGCCGCTTCGCCTCCCGAGCGGCGCTCCCATGAATTGTCCGGCGGCGGTTGCAGCCCGGTGCCGGAACCCAGCCCGGCGTCGCCGCGGTTGATCGCCGGATTGAGCAGATCGGCCAGCGCCGGGCCGATCGGCTGCACGTCCGGGCGGCGCGCCTGCGACTTGGGCGCCTTGCCGGGCTTTTTGGAGGAATCGGATCGTTTCGCCATCGTCGCAATATGGGGAGAAGTGTCCCCCGTTGAAAGTGTGCGTTCCGTCAGTCGGCCTCGCGCGGCCGCAGCCGTTTCAGCGCTGGCGGCAATACGCCGTCGAACCAGGCGTTGAAGGCGTGCTGGCGGCGATAGTACCACAGCCCGAGCGCGATGATGGCGATGCCGATCAGCGACAGCGCGAACGGAAACATCATCGAATCCTTGAACACCTTGTTCGCGAGATCGCCGAGATAGATCGCGATGCCGATCGCGCCGAACACCGCGAACACCTGCCGGCCGAGGAACACCGCGATGAACAGGAACGCCACGTTCATGGCGCAGTACAGCGCCTTTTCGAGCGCGCTGCCTTCGGCGGCGGCGGTGATGCCGCCCCAGAACGTCATGACGCCGAACAGGTAGAGCCAATAGGCGAAATCGCCGGTGCGCTGGCGCGTGTTGACGAGCATGGCCACGATGATGACGCCAAGGCCGAACCAGATCGAGACCTGGCGGGCAATCTCCCAGTCACGCGGCTTGCCGGCGATCCACGGCGCCAGATCCATCGACAGGAACCACAGCGCGACAGCCAGCACGAAGGTGATGAACGGGAAGCGGTAGAAGCGCAGCGCGATGAGCGAGGCCGCAATCGCCGCCAGTTCCATGAACACCCAGCTTCCCTTGATCCAGACGTAGAAGTCGCGGATCGTGCCGGGCTTGCCGAACCGGGTCCATAGCCCGAAAGCGTCCTGCAGCCCATAGACCGCGAGTGGCGCCATCGAGACGGCGACCGCGATCAACAGTCCGCCCGGCGTGCGCAGCTTCTGCACCGTCCACAGGTAATGGCCGGCGGCGGTGAACAGCGCGGCATAGACCAGCGCCGTCGCCGTCAGGGCAAGGCCGCCCATCCGCGAAAACGCCAGCGTCGAGAACAGCCCCATCGCGCCCATGACGATCAGCGCGCCGGCGTACCACAACACATGCACGACATCGAAGCGCGGGCGCTCCGCCTGCCGTTGCGGCTGTGGTGGGGCGCGGTCGGCGCCGAGAAATGCGAGCAGGCTGTCGAGTTGGGCTTGGGTGATGATCCCGGCATGGGCGGCGGCGCGCAGGTCGCTGCTCGAATAGGAGCTGCTTGAATAGGACATGGCTGGTCTCCGTCGGTGTGCCGGAGCCAGATCTGTTTCATCAAGTGGTGGAGGGTTCAAGATGCGTGCCGTCATCGCCGGTGGACGGCCGCCGCCTCAAAATCGCTCCTGCCGCCTCTCCGCCATTGACTGCAACTGCCGGCTGGGCGACATTCATGCATTCGCATGAACCGGGACGCGCCATCATGATCGATCTGCACTACTGGACCACGCCCAACGGCCACAAGATCACGATTTTTCTGGAAGAAGCGGGATTGCCGTACAAGATCTTCCCGGTGAACATCGGCAAGGGCGACCAGTTCAAGCCGGAATTTCTGGCGATCGCGCCCAACAACCGCATTCCGGCCATCGTCGATCACGCGCCCAAGGATGGTGGGGCGCCGGTGTCGATCTTCGAGTCGGGGGCCATCCTGCTCTATCTCGCGGAGAAGACGGGGAAGTTTCTGTCCGCCGACCTGCGGGCGCGCTACGACGCGATCCAGTGGCTGTTCTGGCAGATGGGCGGGCTGGGGCCGATGGCCGGGCAGAACCACCACTTCAACGTTTATGCGCAAGAGAAAATCCCTTACGCGATGGAGCGCTACATCAAGGAGACCAATCGGCTTTACGGCGTGCTCAACAAGCGCCTCGCCGACCGTGAATTCATCGCCGGCGACTATTCCATTGCCGACATGGCGAGCTACCCGTGGATCGTTCCTTACGAGAAGCAGAGCCAGGACATCAATGACTTCCCGCATCTCAAGCGCTGGTTCGAGGCGATTGCGGCGCGTCCGGCGGTGGAGCGCGCTTACGCCAGGGCCAGGGAGGTCAATCCCGCTTTCGACCAGCCCTCGATCCGCACCGAGGCGGAGCGCAAGCTCTTGTTCGGCCAGTCAGCGACGTCGGTGAAAAACTAACATCATCCGCAACCGCCGCGCCGCTTAGCCGGCGCGGTTTGTTGCCCATCACGATGCAAGGGAGGATGGCGTGACGCGCCGCCTGTTCGAACTGGTCGGCAGCGATGCCGCAAAGCCTTTCAGCCCGTACTGCTGGCGCACCCGCATGGCGCTGGCGCACAAGGGCCTCACAGCGGAGACCGTGCCGTGGCACTTCACCGACAAGGCGGCGATCGCGCCGTACAAGTCGGAAAAGGTGCCGGTGCTGCTCGACGGCGAGCGTTCCGTTGTCGATTCCTGGGCCATCGCGCTCTATCTCGAAGATGCTTATCCTGATCGGCCGTCGCTGTTTGGCGGTGAGGGTGGCCGCGCCATGGCGCGGATGCTCAACTGGTGGGGTGATGTCGCCATCGTCGGCGGCATGTTTCCGCTGATCGCCGCCGACATCGTGACGCGGCTCGATCCGGAGGACGCGGCCTATTTCCGCGCGTCGCGCGAGGCGCGGCTCGGCGGAGTGCGGCTCGAGGATGCCGCCGCCAATCGCGACAAGGACATCGCCCGCTTCCGCAAGAGCCTCGACCCGATGCGGCTGACGCTGCGCTCGCAGCCGTTCCTCGGCGGTGCCGCGCCGAACTATGCCGACTACATCATGTTCGGCGGGTTTCAGTGGGCGCGCATCGTCAGCCCGTTCCGGCTCCTGGCCGAGGACGATCTGATTTTCGCCTGGCGCGAAAAGCTGCTCGATGCCTTCGACGGAATGGCGCGCGCCACCCCCGGCTATCCGGTCTGACGCTGTTCCTGCGCCGCCGCCGTGGCGCGCAGGCAGGTGGGGCACAGGCAGTCGTCGCCGGGTTTCGGCAGCGGCAGCCGCGCTGCCTCCCCGGCGCACCAGCACTGTCCCGACAGGTCGCAGGTGAACGCCGTGCCGCAGCGGCCACAGGTCAGGCGGCGGGACGTGTCATTGCGCGGCGCGGACATGGCGTGGTGGCGGTCACGTCGTGATTTTATCGATCTCGGCATAGTCCTCGGCGCTGAGCTGCCACTCCGCCGCCTTGACGTTCTGCGCGACCTGCTCGGGCGATGACGCGCCGGCAATGACGCTCGCCACCTGCGGCCGGCCGGCGAGCCAGGAGAACGCCAATTCAACGAGCGTGTGGCCGCGCGCCTTGGCGAAGTTGCCAAGCCGCTCGACGATGTCCTCGTTGCGTGGCGTGGCATATTGCTCCTTCAGCGACGGCACCTTGCCGAAGCGGCTGTCGGCGGGCGCCGGCGCGCCGCGCTGGTACTTGCCGGTCAGAAGGCCGCCAGCCAGCGGATAGTAGGGCAACAGCCCGAGGCCGTAGGCGGATGCGGCCGGCAGCAACTCCTTTTCGATGCCGCGCGTCAGGATGTTGTATTCGTCCTGGCAGGAGACGAAGCGCGACAGGGAGCCGGCGCGCGCGGTGAACTCCGCCTCGGCGAGGCGCCAGGCGGGAAAGTTCGAATTACCGATGTAGCGCACCTTGCCGGCCCGCACGAGGTCGTCGAGGGCGCGCAGGGTCTCCTCGATCGGCGTCAGCGGATCGAACCGGTGCTGCTGGTAGAGATCGATGTAGTCGGTCTTGAGCCGGCGCAGGCTGTCCTCGACCGCGCGCAAGATGTAGCGGCGCGAGGCGCCCTGTTTAGTGCCGTCGTCGCTCATCGCCATGCCGAATTTCGTGGCCAGCACGACGTCCTTGCGGCGGTTGCCGAGCGCCTCGCCGAGCACGGTTTCGGAGGCGCCGCGGCCGGCATAGACGTCGGCGGTGTCGAACAGCGTCACGCCGAGGTCGAGCGCCTTGTGGATGATCTTGCGCGAGCTTTCCGCGTCGCTGCGCAGGCCGAAATTGTTGCAGCCGAGGCCGACGACGGAAACGCGCAGGCCGGAGCCGCCGAGGTTGTGCAGGCGCATGGCTGGAAATCCTGTGGTGAGGGGACGGCGGATCTTTTCATTGTGCGTCGCATGGCGTGGTATCGCAAGCGCCGCACTCCCGTTATGGAATCCCGACATGCCTCATCTGCTGTCGCCGCAGATCCTGCCGATCCTGCTGCTCGTCGCCTCCAACGTGTTCATGACCTTCGCCTGGTACGGCCACCTCAAATTCAAGGGCGTGGCGCTGCCTCTGGTGATCGTCGCAAGCTGGGGCATCGCCCTGTTCGAGTATTGCCTCGCGGTGCCCGCCAACCGCATCGGCAGCGAGGTCTACTCGGCGGCCGAACTCAAGACGATGCAGGAGGTGATCACGCTTGTGGTATTCGCCGGCTTCTCGGTGCTCTACCTCAAGGAGCCGCTCGGCTGGAACCACGGGATCGGCTTTGCCCTGATCGCGGGCGGGGCGTTTTTCATTTTTCACGAGTGGTAGGGCTGAGCCGCAGGATGCGGCCGGAACGCTCGTCGGTGAGAAGCCACAGCGCGCCGTCGGGACCCTGACGCACGTCGCGGATGCGGGTGCCGATGTCTTTCAGGAGCCGCTCCTCGCCGGTCACGCGATTGCCGTTGAGCGAAAGCCGCACCAGAAGCCGTGCCGCCAGCGCGCCGGTGAACAGGCTACCTTTCCATTGCGGGATCAGGTCGCCGGTGTAGAACGCCATGCCCGAGGGCGCGATCGAGGGCACCCAGTATTTGATCGGCTGCTCCATGCCCGCCTTGGCGGTGCCCTCGTGGATTTTGGCGCCGCTGTAATCGACGCCGTAGCCGATCACCGGCCAGCCGTAATTCCGGCCCTTACCGATGATGTTGACCTCGTCGCCGCCGCGCGGGCCATGCTCGATTTCCCACAACTCGCCCGAGGTCGGGTGGAAGGCGAGGCTTTGCGAATTGCGGTGGCCGTAGCTCCAGATTTCAGGTTTGGCGCCGGCGCGGCCGACGAACGGATTGTCCTGCGGCACCGTGCCGTCGGGCGCGATGCGGATCAGCTTGCCGAGATGGTTGCCGAGATTCTGCGCCTCGTCACGGCTGTGGAAGTGGTCGCCGGTGGTGAGAAACAGCGTGCCGTCGGTCCCTTGCGCGATGCGGCAGCCATAGTGGTTGCCGCTGGAGAGGGGGCCGTCCTGCCGGAAGATCACCTTGACGTCGTCGAGCCGCGGCGCGGGGCCATCGACCAGCCTGGCCCGCGCGAGCGCCGTGCGGCCGCCGCCGTCGGCTTGCTCGGCGAAGCAGAAGTAGATCGTGGCGTTTTGTGCATAGTCCCGGTCGAGGATGACGTCGAGCAGTCCGCCCTGACCGGAGGCCGACACCGGCGGCACCCCCGGCAGGGCCGGTGAAACCTGGCCCTCGCGCGTCGCGATGCGCAGCCGGCCGGGGCGCTCGGTGATCAGCATGCGGCCGTCGGGCAGGAACGCCAGCGACCAAGGGTGGCTGAGGTTGCCCGCGATGGTCTCGACCTTGAGAGGACCGGCCGAGGAGGGGACCGGGCCGGTCTGGCCGTGCGCGGGCGTGAGTGCGGGCAGGGACAGGGCGGCTGCAACGAGAAAGGCGGCTTTCATGGGCGCCCCGTCGCCGTTGGCCGGGTTCAGCCGGGCAGCGCCAGCGCCAGCCGGGCCGAGGCCAGCGTCAGGGCAACGACGAGGCACAGCGATAGCGCGCTCAGCGCCAGCGAGGCGGCGACCGCATGGGTCAGCCGATGCGAGCCAATCGGCACGGCGGGGCCGTGAAATCCCGCCTCGGCGTTCGTCGACCATATCGTGCGGCGTTTTGTTTCCATGATCGACCTTCGGGCGAATCAGTAGGTCGAAGATCTCAGCCCTGGCCGGCAGGATTGCGGCTCAAACGGCGCGGAAAGCGGCGGAATTGCGGAAAAGGCGCGTAGGCAGCCACAACCGCGTGAAGGGTTAGCCGGCGGCGAGCGGCGTTGCCTGGCCGCGCGCCTCGCCAGGCTGCCAGTGCATCGGCACGAAGCCCGGAGCCGTTTCGATGCGGCTGAGCCAGGCACGGATCGCCGGAAAACCGGTTAGGTCGAAGTCGCAGGTCTCGGCGAGGTGGGTATAGGCATAGAGCGCGATGTCGGCGACGGTAAACGCGCCGGCGGCGAAATAAGGGTGCTGCTTGAGGTGATTGTCCATCACCTGCAGCGCCGTGTGGCCGCGCTCCATCCAATCTTCCAGCGAGTGGGTTTGCAGTTCGCGGCCGCCGCGCACCAGCGCCAGCCAGAAATAGGCGGCGCCGATATTCGGCTCAAGCGCGTGCTGTTCGAAAAACATCCAGCGTAGCGCATCGGCGCGGTCCATCTGGTCCTTCGGCGCCAGCGATGTGCCGGCGGCGAGATACCACAGGATCGCGTTGGATTCGGCGAGATAGCGCCCCTCGGCGACCTCCAGCAGCGGCACCTGTCCGCTCGGATTGCGGGCCAGGAACTCCGGCGTGCGGCTTTCGCCGCGCAGGATGTCGATCTCGACCGTCTGGTAGGGGATGCCGAGCAGCGCCAGCGCAAGGCGGACCTTGTAGCTGTTGCCGGAGCGCTGCATCGAATAGAGCTTGTACATCGATCCTCGAATCCCGCCGGCCGCCGTGGCAAGCCCGCTCAGACAATGAGGCCGCAAGCCCCTTGTCGCAAGGCCCGGACCTCGGAAAAAGTCCAAGGCGGCGCGGCCGTGCCGCCGCCATGGCAGTTTGGTGGCGCCGCTCGGGCCGCCCGATGATTTCAGCGAAACTTGTTGTGCCGGGCGCGCCGTTGCGCTTGCGGCCTCGCTGGAGGCACCGTAGTGTGGCGCCCCGCCCAGCAAGGAATGGCCGCCCCGACCGGGCTTTTTGAAACCGTTTTCCGCGGCTGCCCCATCATGGAGATTGAGATGTCGTTCCTGTCCGCCGCGCTGTCTCGCGTCAAGCCGTCCGCGACTATCGCGGTCACGGACAAAGCGCGCCAGCTCAAAGCGGCGGGCCGCAACGTCATCGGGCTTGGCGCCGGCGAGCCGGATTTCGATACGCCGGCCAACATCAAGCTGGCGGCGATCCACGCCATCGAGGCCGGCAAGACCAAGTACACGGCGGTGGACGGCATTCCCGAACTGAAGGAGGCGATCGTCGCCAAGTTTCAGCGCGAGAACGGCCTGACCTATCAGCCGAACCAGATCTCGGTCGGCACCGGCGGCAAGCAGGTGCTCTACAACGCGCTGATGGCGACGCTCAATCCGGGCGACGAGGTGATCATCCCGGCGCCGTACTGGGTCAGCTATCCCGAGATGGTGGCGCTGGCCGGCGGCGAGAGCGTGCCGGTCGTGTGCGAGGCGAAGAACGGCTACAAGCTGACGCCCGAGGCGCTGGAGCGCGCCATCACGCCGAAGACCAAGTGGCTGATCCTCAATTCGCCATCGAACCCGACCGGTGCGGCCTATACCCGTGCCGACCTCAAGGCGCTGACCGACGTGCTGGTGCGGCATCCGCATGTCTGGGTGATGACCGACGATATGTACGAGCACCTCGTCTATGACGACTTCGTGTTCGCAACGCCGGCCCAGGTCGAGCCGGCGCTGTTCGAGCGCACGCTGACGGTCAACGGCGTATCGAAAGCCTATTGCATGACCGGCTGGCGGATCGGCTACGCCGGCGGGCCGGTGGCGCTGATCAAGGCGATGGCGACGATCCAGTCGCAGTCCACCTCCAACCCCTCGTCGATCTCGCAATGGGCGGCGGTCGAGGCGTTGACCGGGCCGCAGGACTTCATTGCCGCCAACAACAAGGTGTTCAAGGAGCGCCGCGACCTGGTGGTGGCCATGCTCAATCAGGCGAGCGGCATCGACTGCCCGCGGCCGGAAGGAGCATTCTACGTCTATCCGTCCTGCGCCGGGACCATCGGCAAGACCACGCCCGCGGGCCAGAAGCTCGCGACCGACGAGGATTTCGTCACCGCGCTTCTGGAAGCGGAAGGGGTGGCCGTGGTGCATGGCTCGGCGTTCGGCTCGGGTCCCGCCTTCCGCATCTCCTATGCGACCAAGACCAGCGACCTTGAAGAGGCGTGCCGCCGCATCCAGCGGTTCTGCGGCAGCCTGTCGTAGCGACTTCTTCCCTCTCCCTTTCCCCGCAAGCGGGGAGAGGGGGCGGCTAATGTCCCCGGTCACGCCGTTTAACGCGCCGTTAACCATAATCGGTCAGCTTTGAGGGTGGCGTCACGGCCGTTGCCCGCGCGGTGCGTGCGGATTGTGGGAGCGGCGACCTGGGACTTCAACCGCATGGCAGTCGATTCGCTCCTGCCGCTCTCGGCTCTTTCCCGCCAGCATGTCGCCGGTGCGATCAAGGCCGCGGCGAACGCCACCGGCGTCAGCTTCGACTACCTGCTGGCCACCGCGAAGATCGAATCCGACTTCAACCCGAAGGCGTCGGCGCGCACCTCCTCGGCGCGCGGCCTGTTTCAGTTCATCGAGCAGACCTGGCTCGGCACCGTGAAGGAAGCCGGCGCCGCGCTCGGCTACGGCGGCTATGCCGCCGCCATCACCCGCTCGCCCTCCGGCCGATACAGCGTCAGCGATCCGGCGGCGCGTGAGGCGATCCTCAAGCTGCGCCACGATCCCGATATCAGCGCGGCGATGGCCGGCGTGCTGACCCGCTCCAACGGCATCAAGCTTGGCCGCGCCATCGGGCGGGCGCCGACCGATGCCGAACTCTACATGGCGCATTTCCTTGGCGTCGGCGCGGCGACACGGCTCGTCACGCAGGCCGAGCGGAATCCGCGCGCCTCGGGCGTTTCGCTGTTTCCCGCCGCCGCCGCCGCCAACCGCTCGATCTTCTATGAGCGGGGCGGCGCGCCGCGCAGCGTGGCACAGGTCTATTCGCTGTTGACCGCGCGCTACCAGGCCGCCGTCGATGCGCCGGCGACGCGCACGGCGGTTGCTTCGCTGAAGCCGGCGACGGCCGCCGTGCCCGATAATGCCGCCTATCTTGCCAGCTTTCCGCAAAGCCGCGGCGCCACCGCTGCGGCCGCGCCGGAGCCGTCGGGACCGATCTTCCGCACGCTGTTCCAGGGCGGCGCGCGCCCCGAGCCGGTGTCGCCGGCCGTGGCGACGCTGTGGAACGGGGAGGCGGCGGCGGCCGGCGGCAAGGTGATGTCGTTCGCAGAGCGCTGGCCGGACTTGCGCGCGCCGACCGCGCTTGACCTGTTCAGCGATCGCCTCGGCCGCTTCAGCAGCTGATGCGGTGCCTTCTCGCACCGCGCGGTTATGGTGAACGCTTTGTTAAGCGCCCCCGCCGATACTGAAGGCCATCTTATCGGATCGATTGTCGCCTCATGATCGTTCGGCATTTCGTCAACTGGGTCCGCACCGCGCCGGCCTGCGAGCGCGCCGAGGCGACCCGTGCGCTGGCCCGCGCCTGGCTGGTGTCGGACCTCTCCCCCGATGACCGCGCCGCCGCCGAAGGCGCGCTCCTGATGCTGCTCGACGATGTGTCGCCGCTGGTGCGCCGCGCCATGGCCGAGGTGTTCGCCGCGGCCGATGCGGCGCCCGTCGCGGTGGTGCACGCGCTTGCGCTCGATCAGGATTCGGTGGCGCTGCCGGTGCTGGAGCGCTCGCCGCTGTTGTCGGATACCGACCTTGTCGATCTCGTCGCCACCGGCTCGGTCGCCGCGCAATGCGCCATCGCCCGCCGCCTCGATCTGACGGCGCCGGTTGCCGCGGCGATCGCCGAGGTGGGGCAGCCTGAAGCGACGCTGGCGCTGGTCGAGAACGTGCTGGCCGAGGTGCCGGCGTTCTCGCTCGCGCGCATCATTGCCCGTCATGGCCACCTTGCCGCGCTGCGTGAAACGCTGCTGGCGCGCGACGACTTGCCGAGCGCCTGTCGGCTCGCGCTGGTGGCGCGGCTGTCGCAGACGCTGACCTCGTTCGTGTCCGGGCGCGACTGGCTCGGCGCCGACCGCGCCCGCCGTGTCGCGGAGGAGGCGCTGGGCCGCGCCGTGCTCGATCTCGCCGCCTGTTCGCGCGAGGACGACCTCGACCTTCTGATCGACCATCTGCGCGAAAGCGGGCAACTCACCGCCGGGCTGCTGCTGCGCGCGTTGTTGTCGGGCAACCTCGAACTGGTCGGCGAAGCGCTGGCGCAATTGTCGGAGTTGCCGCCCGCGCGGGTCGCGGCGTTGATTGAAGCTGGCGGCGGCGCCGGGCTTGCAGCGATGCTCCGCCGGGCCGGGCTGCCGGTCTCGACCATTCCGGCTTTCCAAGTGGCGCTTGAAGAGGGGCGCGACATCGGCTTCGCCGCGCCGGCGGGCGGCATGGCGCGGCTCAACCGCCGGCTGGTCGAGCGAGTGCTGGCGGTCTGCGAACGCGATGCGGCGGCCGATGCCGGCCTGCTGGTTCTGCTGCGGCGGTTTGCCATGGAAGCGGCGCGCGAGGAAGCGCGGCTGTTTTGCGACGACCTGATGGCCGATGCGGCCAATGACGCAGGCGGCATCGCCGCCTGACGGTGGCGAAAAGACTTTTCGTCACCTCCGATCGCCGTAGCCACCGCTTCGTTTGCGCTTGATGCGGCGCCTAAGTCTTCGAACAGAGTGGATCGGGCGGAGGTGGCTCGCTGCGGCTGGTGCCCACGCGCATGCCGAACGGACGATCGTGCTGGAGGGACGGCAGCGCCGCGCGCAACTGGTCGCTTCGCTCAAGATCGATGTCGGCGACGATCACGCCGGGTTCTCTCCCCCCGTCGGCGAGGATCGTGCCGCGCGGATCGACGATCAGGGAGTGGCCGAGCGTTCGCCCGTTGGCCGAATGGGTGCCGCAGGTCGCGGGCGCTACGATGTAGGCGCTGGTTTCGATGGCTCGCGACCGTAGCAGGACATGCCAGACGTCGCGCCCCGTCTCGTGGAAGGACGCTGGGACAAAGATCAGCCGCGCGCCTTCCTTGGCGATCGCCCGGTAGAGATGCGGAAAGCGGATATCGTAGCAGATCGTCAGGCCGACGCGGCCAAACGGCGTGTCGGCCACGACGGCATCGTCCCCGGCGCGATAGGTGCGCGATTCCCTGAACGTGCGGCCGTCCGCGAGGCTGACGTCGAACATATGCAGCTTGTCGTAGGTCGCACATATCCCGCCGTGAGGATCGATCAGATACGAGCGATTGGCGATCTTCTCGCTGTCGGTCGTGACCGTCAGTGAGCCTGCGAGAAACCAGATATTCAGGTCGCGTGCGAGCGAGCGGAAAGCGCTCAGCGCCCGGTGCTCCGCTTCGGGCATGGCGTGAGCGCGCATTCCACGCGAACTGCTGTCGAGCGCGGCGACGTATTCGGGCGTCGCGACGACGTTCGCGCCGTCGGCAACCGCCTGCTCCGCGAGTGTGCGGACCTGCACGATGTTGGCCGCGACATCCGTGCCCGGCGTCAGTTGAAGACAGGCAACGCGCAGGCGGTTGATGGGCATCCTCGCGGCATCCTTGGCCCGGCAGGCTGAATGAGGCCGGGCAGTTCGCTGCCCGGCGCCCGTGTGTGCGTGGTCAGCCGATCACCCGGTGCTGCAGCAGATAGGGCTGCGTCAGGTTGTCG
Source organism: Xanthobacteraceae bacterium (assembly GCA_049646625.1). Taxonomy (GTDB): domain Bacteria; phylum Pseudomonadota; class Alphaproteobacteria; order Rhizobiales; family Xanthobacteraceae; genus PRO6. The sequence continues at coordinate 7,792 of JBARWE010000303.1, read as the reverse complement.
TGCACGGCGATCTGGCGGTGCGGCAATACGGCGATCGCCTTGCCCTCGTGGGTGGTCTCGCCTCTCTGATTCCTTGCGCCGCAGGCAAACTCGACCAGGTTGTCGTCGCCCTCGCACCATTTGCGTGTCACCTTGGCGTAGCAGGTCAGCGCATCTCCGGGGCGGACGATGATCGTCGCCCGCGCCGAGAACATCCGCAGCGGTCGATCCCAAAGGAAATCGGTTAACACCTGCCCCACCATGCCCATGCCGAGCATGCCGTGCGCGAAGATGCCACCCATTTTTCCAACGTCGCGCGCGATGTCCTCGTCGACGTGGCTTGGATTGAGGTCGCCCGACGCGGTCGCAAACTGGGCGATCTGAAGCCGGGTGATCGGCGGCTTCTTCAGCTCCAGTTCCATGCCCACCTCGATATCCTCGAAATAGGGGCCTTCGCTCTTCGGCTCGACGACGTGCTCCGCAGGAACCGCAAGCCGCTTCGTGTACGGAATCTTCTGCTCTTCCATCATGGTCAATGCCCCTTTTACTGCCTGTCGCGAACGAAGAAGAACTGTGTCGCCTCGACCAGCTTCTCGCCGGCGTCGTTCTTCATGGTGATGAGAACGACGAAGTAATCCAGCTCCTTGTAGGTCTTGCTCTTCTTGCGCCCCATCTCGGTAATCTTGATGCGCTGCCACACGGTGTCGCCGGGGCGGACGGGCTTGTAGTAGTTGATGACCTGCTCGCCGTGCAGAAGCATCGGCATGTCGACGCCAAGCTCGGAGATCAGGAGGATGGTCTTGTAGTCGCGGAAGCAGTTGATGAATGTCGGTGGTGCGACGATCCCGCCGTTCGCGCTGGCCTGCGCGGTCTCCTCGTCGAGGAACAGCGGGTTGTAGTCCTCGACGCAATTGCAAAGCATATCGATCTGCCGCTGCATAACGACGGACTTGGTCCAGGGTGTTTCGGCACCCAAGCCGCTTTGTTTCAAAGCCATGAAGCTCCTCCGGTTGTTCTGGGCCGCCATGCGCGGTTATTTTTGGATGTTGCGTATACAGCAACGATACCGAAGGATCGTAGGAATGCGTTCTCGGCCGAGTCAAATGCAAAACGTGGCGGCGGGATATCGTCCGTAAAATCAGCGTTTTCGTAGTTGAGGGGCAGTGGCCGTAGTTGCGTGGGTTGCAACGGTGAGGTCGCTCCGATCATCGGCTGCCGCCGCAACAGCGTCTTCGGTCATTCCACCTGCGCCGGTCGGCGGTGTCGTGCCGACCAGCGATGCGAATCGGGTTGCATCGTAGAAAGCCCCTAGAATAGCTGACTAATGCCTTGTCAGCGGCATCGGAAGATACGGTGCGTGCCGGCTCGGCCCGGCTGGCCGCAGCGAGCCGGTCTTGCCCAGGGGCGGTTTTGGCGCGTGGTCCGGATGTTGCGGTCAGCGCAACGCAAAATGTTCCGTGGTCCGTTTCGCGGTCGCCGCAAGTGGCGCTACCACTTAGGTTTCCTGCGTGCGGCAAAGTTGCGGGGAGTTTTCGTTGACTTCATTTTCATTCGCTTCCTATGATCACCATGGGAAACGCTATTGCTGTATTTGCAACAATGAAAACAGTCAGACGAGCTATCGATGTTCTGATGTGCTTCTCGCACGAGGAGCCGGAATTATCGATCGGGGACATCAGCCGGCGGCTGGGCATACACAAGAGCGTCGTGTCGCGCCTTGTCACCACGCTTTGCGCGAAGCGGATGCTGCAAAAGGATCTCAAGACCCGCAGGGTCTCGATCGGCGTCGGCGCGTTCACGCTGGGCGCGCTGTTCATCAAGCGGGTGCCGCTCGAACAATATGCCGCGGCGCATCTCAGCCGGCTGGTCGAAACGGTCGAGCACTCCTGCCACGTCGCGGTGCTGGACGGGCATCGTCTCCTGACCATTGCCAGCGCGGAAACGCGCAAGGCGCTTCGCGTCATCCTGCGCACCGGCGAGTATCGCTATCTGCATGCGACAGCGGGCGGCAAGCTTCTGCTTGCCCTGCACCCCGGACTTCTTGAGGCGGTTGCCGACTCCACCGGCTTTCCGGCGATCACGACGAAGACGATCACCTCACTGGCCAGGCTCAGGAAGGAACTCGCGGGTATTCGCGATGCGGGGTTTGCCTGGAATTTCGAGGAGAGCACCCGTGGCGCCGGCGCGTGTGCCGCGCCGATCTTCGATGCGAGCGGGCAGGTCGCCGGCGTCATCACGGCGGTCTATCCGCTGTCCGCCGTCAGCAAGACGGACTTCGCCGCCATCAGCGACAAGACGCGGGAGGCCGGCCGGCTGATCTCGGCCTCGATGGGCTGGCAGCCCGACCTGCGCCGCAACGGCGTCTCTTCGATCGCAGCGGCGCATGTCGTGCCGTCCACCCGCAGCCGTACCCATCAACGAGTGGAAGCATGAAAGCGAACCTGATCCGCCTTTTGTCCGCCGCGATCATTCTGGCGATCTGGCAATTCATCGCGCTGTTCCATCCGCCGACCTATCTGCCCGGCCCGTTTCTCGTCTTTCAGGAAATGGGCAAGATCTTCATGTCGGGCGAGTTCGCCGTCCATATGTTCTGGACGCTGGAGCGGGTGCTCGTCGGTCTTGTGCTGTCGTTCTCGGTTGCGCTGGTCGTCGGCGTCTTCATGGGCCTCAGCGAGTTCTGGGAGACCTGTTTCGACGGCCCCGTGCTGGTCGGGCTGGCTATTCCCGGCCTGGCATGGGCGGTGATCGGACTGATGCTGTTCGGCCTCAGCGAGTTCACCCAGATCTTCGCCATCTTCATGGTGGTGACGCCCATTCTCGCCGTTAACATCTGGGAAGGCACCAAGGCGCTCGACCGGAAACTGATCGAGATGGCGGTGGTCTTCAAGGCGACGCGCCCGATGATCATCCGGTCGGTCGTGTTGCCGCAACTCATTCCCTATTCGCTGGCGGCGGTTCGTTTCGGGTTGGCGCTCGCCTGGAAGACGGTCGTGATCGCCGAGACGTTCGGGGCGACCTCCGGCATTGGCTACAAGATCATCGAATCGAGAGAAATCCTCTCTATGCGTGGGGTTCTTGCATGGACGCTGTCGTTCACGATCGTCATGATCGCGCTGGAATTCGGAATTCTGAAAATCGTCGAGGCCCGGCTGACGGCCTGGCGGCCCAAGCGCGCCAACCTCTCGATCGCGCAGGTGACGAAGTGAAGGGAACGATCGAGATCAAGGGACTCGAGAAAACCTTCACGACCGGGGATGACAAGCAGATCCCCGTTTTGAAGGACGTCAACCTGACGATCAAGGGCGGCCAGTTCGCCTGCCTCGTCGGCCCCTCCGGCTGCGGCAAGACCACGATCCTGCACGCGATCGCCGGCATCATCGAGAAGGACAGGGGGTCGATCCTGATCGATGGGATGGATCATCTGCGCGCCCGCTTCGGTTACGTCTTTCAGGAGGCGCGGCTGTTGAACTGGCGGACCGCGGCGCAGAACGTGGAGTTCGGCGCGGTTGCCGCCGAGATTCCGCAGCAGGAAATTCCTGGCCTGGTGAAGCGCTACATCGATCTCGTCGGCCTCTCCGATTTCGCGAATTCCTATCCGCTGACATTGTCGGGGGGCATGCAGCAGCGCGTGGCGATCGCGCGCGCCTTCGTGGTGAAGCCGCAGGTGCTGCTGATGGACGAGCCGTTCAGCAGCCTCGATGAACTGACCGCGCGCACCATGCGGGCCGAGCTGTTGCGGTTCTGGCAGGAGGAGCGCCACACGGTGATCTTCATTACCCACAACACGCATGAAGCGGTCTATCTGGCCGACAGGATTTACTGCATGGGGCGGCGAGGCCAAGGCATCACGGCCGAGTTCGATGTCGATATCGACCGGCCGCGGGATGCGGAGGACCCAAGAGTGATCAAGCTGCAAAAGGAAGTTCTGGCAACGCTCTTGGTCTAATCATCAGGGAGGAGGACACAAATGACAAACGTGACGAGGAAGCAGTTTTTGCAAGGCTCGCTCGGCCTGTCGGGGATGTTGCTGTTCGGTGCGCCGGGCGCAGTCACCGCGACGTACGCGCAAGGCAAGGATCTCGTGAAGGTGCCTTTTGCATCGACGCATGCGGGATCGATCAAGCTGATGACGGATACCGTCAAGCGTCACAAGCTGGATGAGAAGCATGGCATGATCTGGGAGCCGGCGCATCTGCAGATCAATGCCTTGGCCGACGCCCTCATCCTGAAGTCGCGGCCGGTCGGCTGCCTGGCAAGTCCGGTGGTGGCTATCGCCAATGCGCGCGGGCACAAGCTTCGCATGTTCGAAGCGCTGACCATCAACCACTCCTCGCTTCTGGTGCGCGCGGATTCGCCTTACAAGGAATTGAAGGACCTCAAGGGCAAGAAGATCGCGGCCGTGACCCGGACGTCCGGCACCTATCAGTCGTTCTACACCGTCGCCCGAATGCTGGGCCTCGATGTCGAAAAGGAGTGTCAGGTGCTGTTCGCGGCGCCCGAGGCGGGCCGCCGCTTCCTTGAATCCGGCGAGGTCGAGGCTTTCAACATCTACGAGCCGTTTCCGACCAATATGATCGCGGCCGGCAAGACGCGCGAGCTTGTCCGTGTCCGCGACACATGGAAGGAGCTTGTCGGCAAGGACATGCTGCTGCTCGGCGTCGTCGCCTACGAGGAATGGATCAAGGAAAACCCGGAGGTGGCGAAGAAGATCGCCATCGTCACCCGCGAAGCGGTCGACCTGATTCACAGCAATCCGGCGCAGACGATCAAGGACAACAAGGAGTCCCAGGCGCTCGAATCCGATGCCGCGATGAAGCTCGCGGAGAAGCGGCTGATTGAAATGTACACGCCGACCCCGCTCAACGATGCCCTGATCGATTCCGCTCTGCTCGAAATTCAGAAAGGGGCCGAGTTCGGGCTGATCGACGTGAAGGCCACCCGTGATTTCTGGACCGTTCTGAAAAGATGATCGAATTGACACTGGGGAGATCGCTCCGGCTTGCCGCCGAGCGGTCTCCCGACAAGATTGCAATCAGGTGTGGCGACGAGGCGTTGACCCATGCGGAGATCAACCTCCGGGGCAATCGGCTCGCCAACGGGTTGCTGAAGCTCGGGTTGCGCAAGGGCGATCGGGTCGGCGTCATCATGCCGAACGGCATCGATTACCTTGCCGTCGTCTATGCTGCCGCGAAGGCGGGGCTGATCCTTGTCTTTATGAATTACCGCTTCACGGGGCGGGACATCGCCTATCAGCTCTCCGATTCGAATGCGAAGGCGCTGATCTATGGCGACGAGTTCGCCGATGCGGTGCGCGATGCGCGCGCGGAACATCCGGGCGTATGGATGATCGCATCGCGCACGGGCGAGCCGCACGACATCGGCACGCTGCGCGATATCGCGGGCAGCGCATCCGACAGCGAGCCGGATGTGTTCGTGTCGGAGCACGACACCATCTATCTCGGCTATACGTCCGGGACGACCGGCTTTCCGAAGGGCGCGATCGTCACGCATCGCAATCGCTCGCTCGCCTACCGTTACTGGGCGATCGAATACGGCTTCGGCAGCGAAGACCGCTATTTGCAGTCGGGGCCGTTTCATCATTCGGTGCAGGTCGGCTTTACTCTGGCGCAGCTTTCGCTCGGTGGCACCGCGACGGTGTTGCCGAAATTCGATCCGCGCGACGCGGTCAACGTCATGAAGAGCCAGAAGATCACATGGTCCTTCATGGTGCCCTTCATGTACAACGCTATTCTGGCGCTGCCCGAGGCGGAGCGGCGCGTTCACGATCTGTCAGAGCTTCGCACCTTCATCTCCGCGGCGTCGCCGTTGCCGACCGGCGTGAAGGATCGCCTGCTTGAGGCTTTCCCCCATGTCGGATTGCATGAGTTTTACGGGGCGACCGAGGCCGGTGTCGTCACCAATCTGCGGCCGAGCGAGCAACGCAACAAGATCCGCTGCGTCGGCAAGCCGATCCTCGACATGGAGGTGAAGATTCTCGACGAGGCGGCAAACGAGGTGGCGCCCGGCGAGGTGGGATACCTGTATATGAAGGGGCCGACCCTGTTCGATGGATATTACGGCTCGCCCGACAAGACGGCGGCGGCCTTCAGGGACGGCTGGTGCACGCTCGGCGATCTCGCACGGATTGATGACGACGGTTATCTCTATATCGTCGACCGCGCCAAGGACGTCATCAAGAGCGGCGGCGTGAACATTTTCCCTGCCGAGATCGAGGAAGTCCTGACGCTCCATCCCAAGGTGTTCGAGGTCGCGGTTGTGGGGATTCCCGACGACAGGTGGGGCGAGGCGGTGCACGCCATCGTCGTCCCGAAGGGCGACGCGGACGTCAATGCCGTACAGTTGATGGCCTACTGCCGCGACAATCTCGCAAGCTACAAGGTGCCGAAATCCCTGGAGCTTCGCAGCGAACTTCCGCGCAACCCCGGCGGCAAGGTCCTGAAACGGCTGTTGCGCGAGGAATTCTGGAAGAACCACGAGGTCAAAGTCTAGGAGGCCCAAGGTGGCTGTGGACCGCAATATCATCGGACGATCGTCGCCGGAATTTCCCTGTACGGTCGAGGCTGGAAAGATCAAGGAGTTCGCCGCCTCCATCGGCGAAACCAACGCTGCTTTCTGGACCGACGACGAAAATGCCTTGCTTGCTCCGCCCACGTTCTCCCACGTCTTTCGGTCGGGAAAGATGGAGCTATTGATGACCGATTGCGGGCTTGATGCGACGAAATTCCTGCACGGCGAGCATGAGATCGAGTTTCATCGCCCGTTGAAGGCGGGTGATCGTCTGAAATACGCGATCAGGGTTGCCGATGTTCGGGAGGCGTCGGGCAAGCGCAGCGGCCCCATGGATATCATCGTGTTGGAAACCCTCGTCAGGGACCAGGCGGGCACGCCGGTCCAGACGATCCGACAGACATTCGTCGCGAAGAGGTCATGATGCACGGATATTATTACGATACCTGGATCGAGGACGGCAGCCAGCCGACCGGCTATCGCAAGGCCGGTTGGCTCGCGACCAGGGATGTCCCCGCCAAGCGCGTGACGGACTTCGCGGCGGGAATGGAAATTCCGGCGTTCTCGCAGGGGCCGGTGACGCGCACCGAGATTGTCAAATATGCCGCGGCATCATGGGACTTCAATCCGGTGCACCATGACGAGACGTTTGCCAAGCAGGCGCGCAGCGGCGGCATCATTGCGCACGGGATGATGATCTTTGCCTATCTCGGCCGGGTGGCGACCGACTTTCTCGGCACCCCGACGCTCTCCAGGCTGAGCGCGCGCTTCATGAATGTCACCCGTCCGGGCGATGTTCTCACGCTCGGCGGGCAGGTGACATCCGTAAGCGCCGACGGCACCGTCGTTCTGCATCTTTCGGCAACCAACCAGAAGGGGGAGGTGGTCGCGACCGGCGTTGCGCAGGCCTCCGTTCCCGTCAACTAGCGGTTTGAAAAATTGGCCCGTATTCCTTACCCCGATATCGAAGCTCTGCCCGCGCCGACGCGCGAGGCGCTCGGCAAGATCCGCTCGATCAATGTGTTCAAGCTGGCAGCCTGGGCCGATGGCCTCGCGCCGGGCTTTTTTGCCTTTGTCACCGACATCTTCACCAAGACGGAGCTTGATCCCAAGCTGCGGCAGATCGCTATTCTCCGCGTCGGCCATGTCTGCGGCTCGGGCTACGAGACCTATCAGCACGAAAAGCTGGCGAAGATCGTCGGGCTGACGGAACAGCAGATCGCGGCAACCCGCGACGGCAAGAGCATCGAGGCGCTCGACGAGCACCAGCTTGCCGTGCTGCGCT
>JBARWE010000302.1:0-1812 GCA_049646625.1 Xanthobacteraceae bacterium | reverse complement strand
CGTAAGGGGCTCGAACATGGTTTGCAGCTTGCCAAGGCGCTCGACGCGAAAGTTACGGTTCTGACCGTCTCAGAACCATTACGCCCTGAAGAAGTACGCGCCGCTCAACAGGGTGGCGTTGGAAACCCGGCGACCCGTTACGATCAGCAGATCGAGAACCTCATGAAGGATCGTTTTGCATATATCGAAAGGCGCGCGCGTGAGCATGGTCTTTTGGCCGAACTGGCGCATGAGATCGACGAATCGCCAGCTGAGGCGATCGTCAGATTTGCGAGGCTCAGAAGTTGTGACCTCATCGTGATGTCCTCTCATGGCCGGCGCGGTATTCAGAAGATGCTGTTGGGGAGCCAGACGTCGGAGGTGCTGGTAAAGACAGAGATTCCTGTGCTGGTCATCCGGTAGGAAACTCGGTGCCGCTCGCACCGATGGAGCGTGGAAGCCGGTCACATTCCATGGTGCTCAAGCTGCCTTGCGCTTCCTTGCGATCAATATCGGACGTCGGCAGGGTGTTCTGTCCGCAACCGTCGCCGACCGCATTGGCATGGGTGGTATCGCCGCCGCCCAGCCGCTCGGCCTTCACCGTAGCGAATGTCCTCCCGTCGCCATCGAGGATCGCGTTTTTGCCGGTTGCGGCCTGCCAGCGCTCGATCGCGACATCGACATAGGCCGGGCTGATCTCCATCGCATAGACACGACGGCCGTTTTCTTCGCCCGCCATGATCTGCGAGCCTGAGCCGCAGAATGGCTCGTAGCAGAGCCCGCCGCGCGCAACATGCTGGCGCATCGGGATGCCGAAGGCGTCGAGCGGCTTTGGCGTCGGATGGTCCGGCCGTTCGTCTTTCGTGAAGCTGGGTAGCAGCCACGTCGAGGGCAGCGTTTCTTCCGCCACTTTGGACGGGCGCTTACCCTTGATCCAACCCATGAAGCAGGGCTCGTGCTTCCACAGATAATGGGATCGCGTTAGCACGCCGCGCTCCTTCACCCAGACGATCTGCTGATGCACGAAGGCGCCGGCCTTCTCCCAGCATGCCTCTAGCATCGCCTGACGACGCGAGGCGTGCCAGCAATACCAGGCGGCATCCTCTGCGATCGCTTCAGCAACGGCGGCGGCGATAAACTCGTCGTAGAGTTCTGCGCCCTGCGAAGAATCGTCCCAGGTCGTGCCGTAGGACGGCGACCAGTCCTTATTCTGGGTCGGATGATTGGTGCCGTCGTAATCGACAAGGTACGGCGGATCGGTGGCGAACAGGATGGCGCGCTCGCCGTTCATCAGGCGGCGCACATCGGCGCGGTTCGTGCTGTCGCCGCAGAGCAGCCGATGATCGCCGAGGATCCACAGATCGCCGCTGCGCGAGGCCGGATTGCGCGGCGGTTCCGGAATGGTGACGGGCGGTACACCGGCGTCAGCAGTACTCTCGTCCTCCGGCACGAATGCCAGCAACTTGTCCAGCTCGCCGTCGGAAAACCCAACCAACGACAGATCGAAATCCTCCGCCAGCAGTTCGTTCAGCTCAGCCGACAGCAATGCCTCGTCCCAGGGCGACTCCGTCAGCTTGTTGTCGGCGATCCGATAGGCTCGGCGTTGCGCCTCGGTCAGATGACCGAGCACGATCACCGGCGCCTCAAGCAGTCCGAGCTGCGCTGCCGCCAACACTCGGCCATGGCCCGCAATCAGCTCGCCGTCGTCACCGACGAGACACGGCACGGTCCAGCCGAACTCGGCCATGGAAGCGGCGATCTTCGCGACCTGGTCAGGTCCGTGCAGCTTGGCGTTCCTGGCGTAGGGCTGCAGGCGCGCAAGCGGCCACTGCT
>JBARWE010000301.1:0-3789 GCA_049646625.1 Xanthobacteraceae bacterium | reverse complement strand
CCGCCCCGACCCCCTCGCCCGGATCGTCGCCCGCCATCTCCGACCTCGCCAAGCACCCCGGCGCCGTTCCCTCGCCGATGGTCGGCACCGCCTACTGGGCGTCCTCGCCCGGCGCGAAACCGTTCGTCGAGGTCGGCTCGCAAGTGAAGGCCGGCGACACGCTGCTCATCATCGAGGCGATGAAAACGATGAACCAGATCCCGGCGCCGCGCGCCGGCACCGTGACGCAGATTCTCGTCGATGACGGCCAGCCGGTCGAATTCGGCGAGCCGCTGGTCATCATCGAATAGCCCGCCGGACGCCACAGAAGATGTTCGACAAAATCCTGATAGCCAACCGCGGCGAGATCGCGCTGCGCGTGCTGCGGGCCTGCAAGGAGCTGGGCATCTCGACAGTTGCGGTGCACTCCACCGCCGATGCCGACGCCATGCACGTCCGGCTCGCCGACGAAAGCGTCTGCGTCGGGCCGCCGGCCTCCAAGGACAGTTACCTCAACATTCCGGCGCTACTTGCGGCGTGCGAGATCACCGGCGCCGACGCCGTGCATCCCGGCTACGGGTTCTTGTCGGAGAACGCCCGTTTCGCCGAAATCCTCGCCGAACACCACCTGCACTTCATCGGGCCGAAGGCCGAGCACATCCGCCTGATGGGCGACAAGATCGAGGCCAAGCGCACCGCGGTCCGTCTCGGCATTCCGGTGGTGCCGGGGTCCGATGGCGGCGTGTCGAACCCCGACGAAGCGGTGGCCATCGCCCGCGACATCGGCTTTCCCGTGCTGATCAAGGCGGCCGCTGGCGGCGGCGGGCGCGGCATGAAGGTGGCGCGCAGCGAAGCCGACCTGGCGCTTGCGCTGTCCACCGCCGGCACCGAGGCCAAGGCGGCGTTCGGCGACGCCTCCGTCTATATGGAAAAATATCTGGAACGGCCGCGCCACATCGAAATCCAGGTGCTCGGCGACGGCCGCGGCGGCGCTATCCATCTCGGCGAACGCGACTGCTCGCTGCAACGGCGCCATCAGAAGGTTTGGGAAGAAGGCCCCTCGCCCGCGCTCGACGCGGCAGCTCGCGCCCGGATCGGCGGCATCGTCGCCAAGGCGATGCAGGAAATGCAGTATCTCGGCGTCGGCACCGTTGAGTTTCTTTACGAGGATGGCGAGTTCTACTTCATCGAGATGAATACCCGCATCCAGGTCGAGCATCCGGTGACGGAGATGATCACCGGCATCGACCTCGTGCTTGAACAGATCCGCGTCGCCGCCGGCCACGACCTGCCCTGCACGCAGGCCGACATGGCAGTGCACGGCCACGCCATCGAGTGCCGCATCAACGCCGAAAACCCGGTGACGTTTCGCCCCTCACCGGGCAGGATTTCCCAGTATCACTCGCCGGGCGGCATGGGGGTACGGATCGATTCCGCCGTCTATCAGGGCTACACGATCCCGCCCTACTACGACTCGCTGGTCGGCAAGCTGATCGTTCACGGCAAAACCCGCTCCGAGTGCCTGATGCGGTTGCGCCGGGCGCTTGACGAGATGGTGGTCGAAGGCATCGAAACGACGCTGCCTCTATTTCGCGCCCTGGTGCGCGAATCGGCGATCATCGACGGCGACTATCATATCCACTGGCTCGAACAGTATCTCGACCACGGCGCGCCGCAGCCCTGAGGACGACGAGCGACCCGCCGCAGCGGAACCGGATTGCCGGAATTGCGGTTTTTGACGGGGGCTGCCGCGGAATCGCCGCCATAATCCAGCATCGACCGGGTTGGGGGCGCGTATTTCTCCCGATTTACTTTCAACCCCGCGATACGCAATGACCCGATTTCGGCCTGTCACGCCCTGAAAAGGCCGTGCCGAGGGATAAGGAAACGAGCGAGCACGATGGAGATCCAGCAACGAACCCTGCTCTATGTCGGCTTCGACGCCGATCTTGCCCGGGTCGTCGAGGCTGGCCTGCGGCGGCAGGGATTCGGCGTCGAGCGCGCCGCCGATGCCGCGGCCGCCGTCACGCGGATTCAGGAAGGCGGCATCGACGCGGTGATCCTCGGCCAGCAACAGTCAGGTGACAACGGCCTCGCGACGCTGGAGCGCATTCAGACCCTACCGGGCGCGCCGCCGGTGGTGTTCGTCACCGCCTCGCAGGACAGCCGCATCGCGGTCGCCGCGCTGAAGGCGGGCGCCGCCGACTATCTCGTCAACGACAGCCACAGCGACTTCATTGCGCTGCTGCATGTCGCCGTCACCGGCGCCATCGACCAGGCGATGGTGCGCAAGGCGCGTGACGCGGCCGAAACCGAGATTCACGCCTCGCGCGACCGCTATGCGGCGCTCGCGGCGGAGCGCGAGATGCTGCTGCGCGAGGTCAACCACCGCATCGGCAACAGCCTGCAAATCATTGCCTCGCTGTTGCATCTGCAAGCCACTTCCAGCGCCGACGAGGACGTCAAGGCCGCGCTCACCAATGCCATGGGCCGCGTCGCCGCGGTGGCCCAGGTGCATCGCCGCCTCTACACCTCGCACGACTTCAAAAGCGTGATGCTGAACCAGTACCTCGAAGCGCTGCTGGAAGATCTGCGGCGCTCGGCCGAGGGCAACCGGATGTCGCGGCTGACACTGTCCGCCTCGCCGGTGGTGATCGATCCCGACCGCGCGGTGGCGATCGGCGTCATCGTCAACGAACTGGTGATGAACGCCGTCAAATACGCCTATCCCGACGGCGCCGGCCCGATCCACGTCACCCTCGCCCGCGAGGGCGACGAACTCGAATTGGCGATCGCCGATAACGGCATCGGCTTTCCGGCCAAGCCCGATCCGCGCTCCACCGGCATGGGCCAGCGCATCGTCGCGGCGATGGCCGACAAACTCGGCGCCAGACTGAGCCGCGACCCGGCCCACGACGGCACCCGCATGGTGGTGCGGTTTGCGGCCGTGGCACCCCCCGCGGCAACCTCGACGGTGCAATAGCCCGCCCTGGCCTGCGCCGGGCCGCAAAACCGCATCCCGTTTTTTCCGTCGCACGCTTATAATGGCCGCCATGTCGTCGCGCAGCGAAGGCTCGCCCGAGATCACACCGCAAGTGCTGCTGCGTGCCTACGCCTGCGGCATCTTTCCGATGTCTGAAAGCGCCGACGACCCGTCGCTGTTCTGGGTCGAACCGGAGCGCCGCGGCATCATTCCGCTTGAGGGTTTTTGCGTGCCGGCACGGCTCACCCGCACGGTGCGGAGCGAGGTTTTCACCGTCACCGCCAACCAGGCGTTCAAGGCGGTCATCGCCGGCTGCGCCATGCCGCGGGCCGACCGCGACAACACCTGGATCAACACGCGCATCCGCAGTCTCTACACCGCGCTGCACGATCTTGGCCACTGCCACAGCATCGAGGTCTGGCACGGCGGCGAGCTGGCCGGCGGTCTTTACGGGGTCAGCCTGGGGCGCGCGTTTTTCGGCGAGAGCATGTTTCACGAGGCGCGCGACGCCTCGAAGGTGGCGCTGGTGCACCTCGTCGCGCGGCTGGTCGCCGCCGGTTTCGTGCTGCTCGACACGCAGTTTGTGACCGATCACCTGCGCCAGTTCGGCGCCATCGAAATTCCGCACCGACGCTATCTTGCCATGCTCGACCCCGCCATCCGGGGCGAGGCGGACATGGTGCGGTTCGCCGCCCCGCTGTCCGGAGCGGAGGCGCTGTCGATTCTCGCAACGCTCAACCCGCGCCGGTGATTACTGCCGGAACGGCGGCAACAGGCTCGGCTGGCGCGGCGGCGGCTGGGGCTGAGGTGCCCGCTGCACGCGCCTC
>JBARWE010000300.1:0-1737 GCA_049646625.1 Xanthobacteraceae bacterium | reverse complement strand
GAAGCAGGAAATAAAGCAGAACGAGAACGACTAGTCCGGCAACAAGCGTCGGCATGATCCCCTAGATAATCCGTCGCGGCCAAAGACGAAAGCGCGCCAAACCGCGCAATGCCCGTTGGCCTTGCGCATGGGGACTATCGCATCTGTTCCAGAAGCCGCGTCGCGGCTCCGGAAGCACCCTGCGACAGTCGCAGCAGCGCTTCGCGGCCACCGGCCGCATAGGCCGCCGCGGCGCGCAACAGATCGCGCAACTGGGCCGCCGCGCCGGGATCGAACGGGCACCACGCGCCGCCCGACAGCCGCGCCATTTCGCGGAACGCCTCGGTCGCCGCCGGATCGCGGCCTTCCTGAAACATGAACAGTGGCACCTTGAGCAGCCCCAGTTCGCCGGCACGGGCACACAGGGCATCGACGTCCTCCTCGACCGCGTCACCGACGAACACCAAAGCGCGCACACCGCTGGCCACCGCCGCGCGCCGGGTCTCGGCCAGCACCTTGCCGATCTGGGTATGGCCGCCAGCGACGACGATCCGCCCCATCATCGCGGCCAGCTTCGCCGGGTCGGAAATCCACGGGCTGGCGCGGCATTCGTTGAGGCCGCGATAATAGACGAGGCGAACGTCGAGGCCGCCGATCGCCGCCACCTCGCGAAACATCTCGGCCTGCAACTGCGCCGCCATGTCCCAGGTCGGCTGCCGGCTCATGGTGGCGTCGAGCGCAAAGATCAACCGCCCGCGCGTACCCTGCGCCCCGCCGGGCGCCATCGCCTGCGCCTTGGCGAGAAACGCGGCGACCTCAGCGGAAGATGAGGAGGGAGCGACGTCGCCGCGCGCCCCGCTTGCGGCACGTTCGGGCGATACGGATTTCGGCCGGGTCGGGTCGTTTGCCATCACCATGAGATGTGGCCGCAAATCGCGCCGCGATCAAGCGGCAGACTTGACGCGGCGCTTTCCGCTTGGCGGCGGATCGTGCTTTGGCTAGGTTCCCGCCGCCCGAACCCGAGACCAATCGCACATGGCCGCCAAATCGCCCCGTCATCGCCGCCGTAGCGCGGCTCATAGCGCCCCTCAAATCGCCCGCACCGTCACAGCGCTGCGCAAAAGTGTTGCGCGCCTGCGCACCGGCGGCGCCACGCTGGCGCTGGTCCCCACCATGGGCGCGTTGCACGAGGGTCATCTGGCGCTGGTGCGGCAGGCCAGGCGCCGCGCCGACCGGGTCGCGGTATCGGTGTTCGTCAACCCGACCCAGTTTGCCCCGCACGAAGACCTCGCCTCCTATCCGCGGACATTTGCCGCCGATGCGGCAAAGCTCGCCGCCGAAGGCGTCGACCTGATCTGGAATCCCGACGCTGCGACGATGTATCCGGAGGGTTTCGCCACCCATATCGTCACCGAAGGGCCGGCCACCGCCGGGCTGGAAGACCGCTTCCGGCCGCACTTCTTCGGCGGCGTCGCCACCGTGGTGGCAAAGCTGTTCACGCAGGTCGCACCCGACATCGCGGTGTTCGGCGAGAAGGATTACCAGCAGCTTCAGGTGGTGACGCGGATGGCGCGCGACCTCGACCTGCCGGTGCGCATCATCGGCGTGCCGACGGTGCGCGAGCGCGACGGGCTGGCGATGTCCTCACGCAACGTCTACCTGTCGGCGGAGGAGCGCAGCATCGCGCCGATGCTTCATCGCACGCTGGAGGACTGCGCGGCGCGGCTGCGCGGGGGCGCGCGGGCGGCGACCGTGATG